>NZ_JBIFGB010000004.1:0-221202 GCF_043558145.1 Sulfitobacter sp. 1A10359
GGGAAGTGTGTTCACATGGGTCAATTCTCAGTGACAATTTATGGGGCTACCGGGTCAGTTCTCAGTGACAATCAACAACTATGGCGCAGACTGTGGCCATCGAGGCCTTTTGGGTTGCCATCCAGCTGACACTCGCGAAGCTTCCGCCAGTTGTATCTCAGGGCAGACATGAACTTTTTCTTCGCGCTGGTCGGGCGCAGTTCGGGAAACAACAATCTCTCCCCCTTGGACATCATCCTGTCTCGATGCTCCAGCAAACCAAGTTCGAGCAGATGCTCATGGATCGGGATGAGCCGCGCGCTGTGAGCGTTCTTGATCCGGCGCTCTTCATGAGAGCGAATATCAAACCCGTACTGGCCATCGACCTCGACGATCGCATCCACGGTCAGACCTGCGATTTCCTCCATCCGTCCGCCCGAGTACGCGACCATCAGTGGCAAGAAAAACAGTCCGTCCTTGATGACCTCATTACCGCATTCATGCCGCCTGCCGTCACTGCGGCAGCCCTGCCAGACGGGATGCTGGAAGAGCGCATTGATCTCGTCAGGCTGGAAGGCAGAGCGCTTGCTGCGGGCGCGCACATCCTCACGGCGGCGTAGCAGTGAGGGATCAAGGTCAGCATCTACGCCAGACCGCTCGTTGGCCCGTGCATGCTTCAGCACAGCACCAATTTGATCGAGATACGAATTATAAGTCGAGGGCGCGCGGCCCAGCTGTTCGTCTTCAAGCTCCCGCGCTTCGGCCTCAAGATCCGCCCAAGTCAAGAAGGCATCTTTTTTCCGTTTCAAGAAATTAGTCCTGAGGTCTTCAATCCGCTCTTCGAAAATCCGGAAATGATACTGCTCTACCTCGGTGACTGTCTGAACGCCGGTCAGCAAACAGAACGTCTTAACTCGAGAGCGCCGCTGATCGGCGGTTTTGTCGTCCATTTCGCCCTTTGCCTGGGCGATTTTGATGCTGCGTTCACAGGCGCCAGCGATGTCGACACCATAGGGCTGTTTGGCGGGCGAACGGTGCAGCGGTTCATCGCAGTCTCGCGCTGTGTCGAACTGCTCCGTCAATCTTTGGATGGTCAGCGGCTCCTCAGAAAGCTGAACGCCGGGCGTCAGACACGCAGACGTGGTCCTAGCAATCGAATGGTCAGGTTCGATCTGTTTCGCCGCATTGGCAACATTCGTGGGGGGTGCCGTAGTTTCCGGATCAGCGACCTCCTGCATTGGGAAGCCCTCGGACACGGGCTTCGCAATCTCGCGGAGCATGCTCTGGTACGTTTCACGAACGGACACCTGGTCCGTATCGAGGCAGTCCAAAGAGGCAAGGCGCGCCTGCAGATAGACCTCCATGATCTGAGCGCGATGCTCCATCGAACACGGGGTCATTCCTGTGGCGCTGATAAACTCCTCTGCCAGCGCATTTATCGTTTCCCGTGCCGAAAGGGCATGGGCTTCTGCATGGTAGCACCGCATGACGTTCGCCAGCATGTCGGGTGACCATTCCGGATTAACGTGGCTGGGCGGAAACGCTTTCCCAATCCCGTTCTGCAAGAGAGAAACCAATGCGATCCGGAGAGGCTCACGGTTCTCCGGAGATGAAAAACCGGACCGGCCCAAGACCCATTCAAGCCGCCGCTGACGACGTGTTTCCTGAATCGACTGCGTCAACCGCACCTTCATGTACCGGCGCAGCAGATCTTCCGGGATTTCGTCCAAAACAAAGACAAACGCATCCAGCACGCTTTCGAACTCCATGGTTAGTGTCCCAACACATGTAAGCGCAAGATTCGGGTCTTTCGTCCCTAGGGAGATCAAGACGGGCGAACGAGATGTGGATAACCCTGGGATGCGCCGACGAAAATAATACTGTCCGCGTTGACGGTAGAGGTAACTCGAAAGGGGCATGCAATCTCCGGGTTTCGGAGAGCCTGCTTCGATGAGTGAAATGGAGCAGAGGCAACCTGATGTGCAACCTCGTGTGCAACCAAATCTGCCAACTCGGGGAAACAACATCGGAGCCAAACACAAAATGTGTTTATCCTCAGATGCTTGCCAGGAAATTGGCTCCGGCGGTAGGGATCGAACCTACGACCAATTGATTAACAGTCAACTGCTCTACCGCTGAGCTACGCCGGAATGCCTATGTCTGTCTTTCGGGCAACGCCCTCGGACAGCGGCTCTTTAACGCGGGCGGTCCGGGGTGCGCAAGAGCAATTGACCGATTGAAGTGAATTTTTTTCGATTATCTGCAAACGCCCGTGAAATGCGCCCCGCGACACGGTTCGGCACCGGGGGCCGGCATCACAGGTCCGTTACACATCTCCTCCCCCGGCGCTTAGGGCTGGACGGGTTGCGCGGGCTGCGGTTGAAACTGGGCTCGTATGAACAACTCAATGTCCTGAAAGGGAAAACATGACCTTCCTCTCCCCCTACCAGCCGCAGATACTCTCGCTTTTCCGCATCATGTCGGGGCTCTTGGTGCTGCAACATGGCACGACCAAGATCCTTAGCTTTCCAGCCGGGCCGATGAACGGCGTGTCGATCGCCTCGATGGGTGGAATCGCGGGCGTGATCGAATTGGTCTTTGGCGTCTTGCTGGTGATCGGCCTGTTCTCGCGCCTGTCAGCCTTTATCCTGAGCGGCTTGACGGCGGTGGCCTATTTCATCGCGCATATGCCGCAGGGGTTCTTTCCGCTGCTGAATGGCGGTGAACTGGCGGCGCTTTACAGCTTTGGCTTTCTCTACCTCGCAGCCGCCGGGCCGGGGCCGTGGTCGGTCGACGCGATGCGCGGGCAAGGCTGAAAACAAAACGGCATGGCCCTGGAACGGGCCATGCCAAACTCACATGGGCAAAGACGCCCGGATCAGAAACCCGCCGCCTGCCCGTCTTTGCGCGGATCGGACCCGGCGGAATATCCGCCCTCGGGCAGACGCTGCACCAGCTGCGCGCCGCCGAAACCGAAAGCGTTGTCCGGCGCTTCGACATGGACGACATGACCCAAATCGCGCAGCCCTTGCAAAAGCTCGGGCGCCATCGCCGGCTCGCAAGCCACTTCCAGCCCCGACAGAATGCGCCAGCGCGGCGCATCGGCGGCGACCTGAACGTCCTGCCCCCAAAGCTGCGTGCGCAGCAGCAGTTGCATATGACCTTGGGCCTGAATCGGGCCGCCCATCATGCCATAGGCCATCAGGGGCTGGCCGTTCTTCATCGCGAAGCCGGGGATGATCGTATGGAAGGGCCGCTTGCCCCCCGCCACGATATTCTGATGCCCCGGCTCGGTGGTGAAGCCAAAGCCGCGGTTCTGCATCGATACGCCCGTCCCCGGCACCACCACGCCCGAGCCGAAGCCCGCGTAGTTCGACTGGATGAAGCTGACCATCATGCCCGACGCATCCGCCGTGCTCATCAGAACCGTGCCGCCTTGCTTGGGCGCGCCCGCGCCAAAGTCCTGCGCCTTCTCGGTCGAGATCAGCGCGGCGCGGGACTTGAGGTACGCGGGATCGAGCAGCGCCTTTTCGTCGACCTCCGTCATGGCCGTCCGATCCGCCACATAGGCATGCAGATCGCTATAGGCGAGTTTGCAGGCTTCGATCTGCAAATGCACCGCCATCAGGTCGTCTGCGCCATGCGCGCGGATATCGCTATGCTCCAAAATGCCGAGCGCCATTAGCGCGGCGATCCCCTGCCCGTTTGGCGGAATTTCATGCAGTTCCACATCGTCAAAACTTTGGCTGATCGTGCCACACCATTCGGGCTTATTGGCCGCCAGATCCGCCATGGTCATCGCGCCGCCATTGGCCTTGGCATGGGCCACGATCTCTTCGGCGATCTCCCCCTCGTAAAAGGCGCGGCCATTGGTCTCGGCGATCAGCCGCAGGGTGCGTGCGGCGCCGGGGTTGCGGAACCGCTCGCCCGCGCGCGGGGGGCGGCCCTCGGGCAGAAATGTCTCGGCAAAGCCCGGCTGCTTGCCCAAAACCTCGGCCCCGCGCGCCCAGAGCGTCGCGATGGTGGGCGAGACGAGGAAGCCCTCTTCGGCATAGCGGATCGCCGGGGCCAGCACCGTTGCCAGATCAAGCTTGCCGAACTTCTCCATCAATTCGACCCAAGCGCTGACCGCGCCCGGCACGGTGACACTGTCCCAACCATGCTCGACCATGCCATCGGGGAACCGCTCAGGCGACCAAGCCGCAGGCGCGCGGCCCGAGGCGTTGAGCCCATGCAGCTTCTCCCCATCCCACAGGATGCAGAAAGCGTCAGAACCCAGCCCATTGCCCGTAGGCTCCACCACCGTCAGCGCCGCGGCGGTGGCGATCGCCGCATCCACCGCATTGCCCCCCTGCTGCATCATCAAGAGACCGGCCTGCGTGGCCAAAGGTTGAGAGGTCGCGACGACATTGTCGGCAACCACAGGAGATCGGTGGGACGGGTAAATGGGATCGTGACGAAGCATAGCTGTCCTTTGCTTGGGTAAGGCCAGCGGCGCGGTCAAACCGGCCGCCTGCGGCGTTGCCGGCAAAGTGAACGTGAATGCATCTGCATGCAACTGCCCAGCCGGAGAATTCCGCGGGGATAACGTGCTTGTTGGCGGCTTTGTTACCCGCCGCTGCCCGGGGACCTGCGCGCCGTGAGGCGCAGCATCTTGCGGTGGTGGCGGAAACTCCGCTCGCAATGGCCCGGGGTGAAGATCATGACCCAAAGCGCCCAAAGAACGCTCACCTCCCGGTATTGCCACGCCCTTGCACAGAGCGACTGATCGGCATCGGAGAAGATACAATTATGCAGGATGCGAGACCAGTCTCTTACGTTAACCAACATCTGGAACCTCCTTTTCGCTGAGCGATGGGGCGTCTCGCCGCCATCGCCAAGGATCTGGTCCCCCCGGATGTTTAGAATGCTGGCCGAAAATTCTGCCGAGAATAAGGCGGAGGGCTGGTAAGACCGTGCCGGGCAAATGTAACGAAGTTGCAAAGCGGGGGTACGCTAGGGGCGTATGCGATGACGGCCCGGTCGGGGGCGGTGCTATCGTGCAGGTGTGGGTGGCGGAGACGAAGGGATTCGAACCCTCGAGACCCTTCCGGGCCTACTCCCTTAGCAGGGGAGCGCCTTCGACCACTCGGCCACGTCTCCGTCGACCCGTCTAAAGAGGTCGCGCCCGAGGGGCAAGGCGAAATTCGTGGGAAATTCTGCATTTCTTGCGGTGGGTTTCTTTTTCCCGCCCGCTGATCCACCGCGCTGAGACAGGATACTGCGTGATCAACTGTGCTGCTGTGCAGCAGCAGCCATCCCAGCAGCCCCAACCACTGGCATTTCCCTGCCATTTGTCGTGGCTGTAGCAACTTACACGGCAGCGTGAATAACTTGTGAAACAATGCGAGGGATATAGCAACTAACTGAATATATACAGAAAAACAGACCGCAGCCTTCCTCCGAACAAGCAAAACGCCCCGCCCCACCTCCAATCTCGCAACCGCAGCGAAACTTTCACGGCGGAGCGCCCGTTACTTCACCACAAACAATGACATCGCACTGACGCGATTTAAGAGAAACCTGAAGGAACACGCTATGAAACTCATCATGACCACCGCCGCCGCCGCTTTGATCTCCACCGCTGCCGTTGCCGACAACTCCACCCGTCACAACGACATTTTCCTCGACACTTCGGTGAACGCTGACGCAAGCGACGTCTATGGCAACAATGACCGTATGCGGAACCCGCATGCCTCGACCAAGGCGAACGACATCATGCTGAACACCGCCGACACCGACAAGAACCGCGACACCGTGATGAGCACACGCAACGCCCTGCGCAGCCCCGGTGAAGGCTATGTCTACGGTGGCTTTGGCACGGGCAACGACAGCAAGTAAGCTGTTGCCCTAACAAACAAAAAGCCCGGCAGCGCGCGCTGCCGGGCTTTTTACGTGTGCGGAAGCCTTGCCCCCTGCCCCGCTGATCAGGTGTTGAACAAGAAGTGCAGCACGTCGCCGTCTTTGACGATATAGCCCTTGCCTTCAGCCCGCATCTTGCCTGCTTCTTTTGCAGGGCCCTCACCGCCGAGGCTTACGAAATCATCATAGGCGATGGTCTCGGCACGGATGAAACCCTTTTCGAAATCACCGTGGATGACCCCCGCCGCCTTGGGCGCGGAGGTGCCGGACTTGATGGTCCAAGCGCGCGCCTCCTTGGGGCCGACGGTGAAATAAGTCTCTAGGTGCAAAAGCTCATAGCCCGCGCGGATCAGCCGGTCGAGCCCGGCTTCCTTCAGCCCCATTTCTTCAAGGAACATCTCGGCCTCTTCGGCTTCGAGCTGGCTGATCTCTTCCTCGATCTGGGCCGAGATCACCACATGGGAATTGCCCTGTGCGGCGGCCATCTCGGCGACTTTGGCGGAATGTTCGTTGCCTTCGGCGGCCTCGGATTCGCCCACGTTGCAGACGTAAAGCACGGGCTTGGTGGTCAGCAGCTGCAGCATGCGCCAAGCCTTGGCGTCGTCCTCGTCGACCTCGACCACGCGGGCGGGCTTGCCGTCTTCCAGCGCTTCCAGCGCCATGCGCATCAGACGCTCTTGCTGGACCGCTTCCTTGTCACCGCCCCGCACCTTGCGAACGATGTTTTGCAAACGTTTTTCGATGCTCTCAATATCGGCGAGCATCAGTTCGGTGTCGATGGTCTCGGCATCGGCCACGGGGTCAACGCGGCCTTCGACATGGGTCACGTCGCCGTCTTCAAAACAGCGCAGCACATGGGCGATGGCGTCGACTTCGCGGATGTTGGCGAGGAACTGGTTGCCCAAGCCTTCGCCCTTCGACGCACCTTTGACCAGACCGGCGATGTCGACGAATGTCATGCGCGTGGGGATGATGCTTTTCGAACTGGCGATCTCGGCCAGCTTGTCGAGCCGCGCATCGGGCACCGCCACCTCGCCGACATTGGGCTCGATGGTGCAGAACGGAAAATTCGCCGCCTGCGCCGCAGCGGTGCGGGTCAGCGCGTTGAAAAGGGTCGATTTGCCGACGTTCGGCAGACCGACGATGCCCATTTTGAAACCCATGACGATACCCCTATAAAAGCTGCGCGTGTGTTAGGGGTAAGGGCCGCAAAGCGCAAGGCTCAGCGCGCGCGTCGGTCCTGATGCGCCTGATAGATCAGGATCCAAGCCAGCAGGATGAACATCGGATGCGTCAACCCGCCCGAGAAGATGATCGCGGGCAGCCAGATCAGGAAGACCACGATGGACAGGATCGGCCGTCCGATCAGCAGGATCGACAGCGGCGGCAGGAAAAGGGCGAGTACATAATTCATGGCCCATGAGATAGGAGGCTTTGCGCAAAATGGAAGGGCGCGGCGTGCCATAGGCGCCCACCGGAGGCGAATTTTGCCGCCCCCTGCCCCGCGGTGGATTGATTTTCACCGCGACATTCGGCATTGCCGAGGAAAGCACCAAATGAGGCAAGCCACATGACCCGTATCGACGCCAAATTCGAAGACCTCCGCGCCCGCGGCAAAAAGGCGTTTGTCTCCTATGTGATGGCGGGCGACCCGGATTTCGACCGTTCGCTGGAAATCGTGCGCGGCCTGCCTGCTGCCGGGGTCGACATCATTGAGCTTGGCCTGCCCTTCACCGATCCGATGGCCGATGGCCCAACGATCCAGCTTGCCGGTCAACGCGCCCTCGAAGGGGGCATGACGCTGAACCGCACGCTGGAAATGGTCCGCGCCTTCCGCGAGAATGACGACACGACACCCATCGTGCTGATGGGCTATTACAACCCGATCTATTCCATGGGCGTCGAAAACTTCCTGAAAGAGGCCAAAGACGCCGGGATCGACGGGTTGATCGTGGTCGACTTGCCGCCCGAAGAAGACATCGAGCTTTGCCTGCCCGCGCAGGACGCCGGGTTGAACTTTATCCGCCTCGCCACACCCACGACAGACGACAAGCGCCTGCCGCGCGTGGTGCAGAACACCTCCGGCTTCGTCTATTATGTCTCGATCACCGGCATCACCGGCTCGGCCGAAGCCAATGCCGCGGACGTCTCGCCCGAGGTGGCGCGCATCCAAAAGGCCAGCGGCCTGCCCGTCATCGTGGGCTTTGGCGTGAACACGCCCGAGAAAGCCCGCGCCATCGCCGAAGTGGCCGACGGTGTGGTGATCGGCTCGGCCATCGTAAGCCGGATCGCCAATGGCGACAGCGCAAAGGATGTGCTGGGCTTTGTGAAGTCACTGGCCGACGGGGCGCATTCAGCGTAACCCCCCTCTCCCTGGGAATCGACCCCAAGCCCGCGCTGCCCCACTGGCCGCGCGGGCTTTTTCGTTGCCGCAGCCTTCCCAATTGCCAAGCCCCCCACCAGTTGCTACCAAAAGTTAACCCATTCAGCACAGGTGGCCCATGCCCGTCATCACCAGCATCGACGATCTCAAACGTATCTACAAACGCCGCGTCCCGCAGATGTTCTACGACTACGCGGAATCGGGCAGCTGGACCGAGCAGACTTTCCGTGAGAATTGCAGCGATTTTGACCAAATCCGCCTGCGCCAGAGGGTCGCCGTGGATATGTCGGGGCGCAGCACGGCGACGCAGATGATCGGCGAGGACGTGGCCATGCCGGTGGCCCTCGCCCCCGTGGGCCTGACGGGGATGCAATGTGCCGACGGGGAAATCAAAGCCGCGCGCGCAGCCGAAGCCTTTGGCGTGCCCTTCACCCTGTCGACCATGTCCATCAACTCCATCGAAGACGTGGCAGAGGCGACGACGAAACCCTTTTGGTTTCAACTCTATACCATGCGCGATCAGGATTATGTCAGCCGCCTGATCCAGCGCGCGAAGGACGCGAACTGCTCGGCCCTCGTCATCACGCTTGATCTGCAAATCCTCGGACAGCGCCACAAAGACCTGAAAAACGGCCTTTCCGCCCCGCCCAAACTGACGGTCAAAACACTCGCCAACCTTGCCACCAAATGGGGCTGGGGGCGCGAGATGCTGGGCGCGAAGCGGCGGCATTTCGGCAATATCGTGGGCCATGTGCATGGGGTCACCGACAACGCCGACCTTGGTGCTTGGACGGCGGAGCAGTTCGATCCCTCTCTCGATTGGGACAAGATTGCCAAGATCAAAGAGCAATGGGGCGGCAAGGTCATCCTCAAGGGCATTCTGGATGCCGAGGATGCGCGCATGGCACTGAAAGTCGGGGCCGATGCGATCATCGTCAGCAACCACGGCGGGCGGCAGCTCGATGGGGCGCTAAGCTCGATCCGTATGCTGCCAGAGATCCTCGACGCGGTGGGCGACCAGATCGAAGTGCATCTCGATGGCGGTATCCGCTCGGGTCAGGACGTCCTCAAAGCCATGGCCATGGGGGCCAAGGGCACCTACATCGGGCGCGCCTTCATCTATGGGCTGGGCGCGATGGGGCAGCCGGGCGTGACCCGCGCGCTGGAGGTGATCCACCGCGAGTTGGATCTGACCATGGCGCTCTGCGGAGAGACGCAAATCGCCAACCTCGGGCGGCACAACCTGCTGATCCCGCGCAACTTTGGCGGTGATTGGCAGGAACGGCCGCGCGATCCGGGCACATGCTGATCTTTCTCAGCCGCGACCTTACCTTTCTCGCCACGCCAAAAACCGGGACCACCGCTGTCGAAATGGCGCTGAAGCCCGAGGCCGAGATCATCTTTTCGCGGGGGCGCAAACATCTGACGGCCCTGCGTTATCGGCGGCGCGTTCTGCCCTTTTTGCAGGAAACCTTCTCGGCCTCCCCCGAGGCTTTGGCGGTGATGCGCAACCCTGTCGAGCAAATCCGAAGCTGGTATCGCTACCGCAGCCAGCCCCGGCTGGATGGCAAACCGCTCAGCACCAAGGGGCTGAGCTTCGAGGACTTCGCGCTTGAAGTCATTTCCGACACGCCCCCGCCCCGCGCGCAGATCGGCAGCCAGTTTTCCTTTCTGACCTCTGACCGTGAAGACCTGCTGGTCGAGCACCTCTTCGCCTATGAACGCCAACCGGCCTTTCGCGATTTTCTGGCCGAAAGACTGGGGCGGGAGGTCAAGCTCAAGCCCAAGAACGTCTCACCCGATCTGCCCGCGCCCCTGTCGCAGGAGGTCGAATCCCGCCTGCGCGCCGCACGCGCCAAGGAGTTCGCCCTCTATGACCGGCTTATGGCGGCGGACGGCTATCTGCGCACGCCGCAGTAATAGCGCCGCCCCGGCCCTTTTGCCCTTTCCAGCCGGGCAAAACCGGTCTATACGCGCGGCTTCACGCGGGAATACAGCCTTGGAGGATTCCCGCCCTAACAAATTTGGAGACTAAAATGGCCGGAGAGATTCCTGATCTTGAAGCCCAGGTACGCGCGGGGACAGGCAAGGGCGCCGCTCGCCAAGCACGTCGTGACGGCATGGTTCCTGGTATCGTATTTGGTGGCGACAAAGAGCCGCTGCCGATCAACATCCCCTTCAACAAGCTGCTGACCAAGCTGCGCGCAGGCCGCTTCAAAGCGACCCTGTTCAACCTCAAGGTTGAAGGCCACGACGACGTTCGTGTGATCTGCCGCGACGTTCAGCGCCACGTTGTCAAGGACCTGCCCACGCACATCGACCTGATGCGCCTCAAGCGGACCACCAAGATCAACCTGTTCATCAACGTCGACGTCAAAGGCGAAGAAGAATGCCCCGGCCTGAAAAAGGGTGGCGTGCTCACTCTGGTCCGTCCGGAAGTTGAACTGGTCGTCACCGCCGCGGACATCCCCGAGCATGTGACCGTCGACATCACCGGCCTCGAAATCGGCGACAGCGCGACCATCAGCCGCGTCGACCTGCCCGAGGGTGTGAAACCCACGATCGACCGCGACTTCGTCGTCGCCACGATCTCTGCACCTGCTGGTCTGGCCGCGTCGGATGACGACGATGACGACACGGCAGCGGACGAAGTGCCGACAACCGAAATGGGCCCGCCCGACGGTGAATAATAGCGCGCCGCAAGGCTGTGCTGAAACGGGGTCGCATCGCGCGGCCCCGTTTTGCGTTTGGGGCCCGATTTCTTTCAAAGAAATCGCCCCGGAAATTCTAAAAATTTCCGGCGACCTTGGGGACATTCTCCCGCCCCGCTTGTTAAGATAGGCGAAACCAAAGGAGACCTCGCCCATGAAACTGATCGTCGGCCTCGGCAATCCGGGCGCGAAATATGCCCGCAACCGTCACAACATCGGCTTCATGGCGCTGGACCGCATTGCCGATGACCACGGGTTTTCCCCGTGGAAGGGCAAGTTTCAGGGCAGCGTCAGCGAGGGGCGTTTCGGCTCTGACCGGGCGGTGCTGCTCAAGCCCGAAACCTTTATGAACAACTCCGGCCAATCGGTTCAGGCGGCGATGAAGTTCTACAAGATCGACCCCGCTGATGTGATTGTTTTTCATGACGAATTGGACCTCGCCCCCGGTAAGGTCAAATGCAAGACCGGCGGCGGCCATGCAGGCCACAACGGGCTGCGTTCGATCCACGCGCATATCGGGGCGGACTATGACCGTGTGCGCATGGGCATCGGCCACCCCGGCCATAAGGACGCGGTGGCGGGCTATGTGCTGCGCGACTTCCCCAAAGCAGACGAAGGTTGGCTGGACGATGTGCTGCGCGGCGTCTCGGACGGGGCGGCGGATCTTGCACGGGGCGACACTGGCCGTTTCATGAATGCCGTGGCGCTGCGCGTGGCCCCGCCCCGCTCGGGCACCGGCAGCAAGGGGCCTAAGAAACCCACCGAAGCCCAGCCAAAGCCCGCCCCCAGCAAACCCGAGCCGGAGGCAGAGCCCCAATCGCCGCTGCAAAAGCTGATGGACCGCTTCCGCTGACGCTTTCGGCCTCACGCCCCTGCTGACGCCCCTCCTGACGCAATGTCGGGCTGGCCCCCGCCCCCGCGCCGTGGTTCACTGTGGGCCAACAGGGGGGATATCATGCGTACATTCGGAAAATGGCTGGGCCGGGTCTTGCTGGCGCTTTTGTTGGCGGCCATCGTCATCGGCCTTTGGAAGCGGGAAGAGATCGAACGGCTCTTGGCGGTGAACTCTCTCTTCTCCGAAGAGAAGATCGTGCACAACTTCAGCCATATGGACGGTGCTTTCCTCTCCGCCCCCGTTTCGCGCGGGGACGGGCTGACGACCGAGCTTCCCTATGGCCCCGAAACCGAACTGCCCGAGGCGGTGGACGACTGGATCGCGGCGCGGGACGTGACCGCGTTGGTGGTGCTGAAAGACGGCGCCATCGTCTATGAGAACTATTTCAAAGGCACCGGCCCCGAGGACCGCCGCATCAGCTGGTCGGTGGCGAAAAGCTATCTTTCGGCGCTGGTGGGCATCCTTCTGGAGGAGGGCCAGATCGCATCCCTCGACGATCCGGTGACCAAATATGCCCCCAGCCTGAAGGGCAGCGCCTATGACGGGGCCAGTCTGCGCAACGTGCTGCATATGGCCAGCGGCGTCACCTTTGACGAAGATTATCTGGACTACGATTCAGACATCAACCGCATGGGCCGGGTGGTGGCGCTTGGCGGCGAGCTCGACGATTTTACCGCCGAATTGTCCGAGACCTTCACCGCGCCGGGCAGCCAGTGGCAATATGTGTCGATCGACACCCATGTGATCGGCATGGTGGTGCGTGGTGCCACCGGGCGCAGCGTGCCCGAGTTGCTGAGCGAGAAGGTCATCGCGCCGTTGGGGCTGGAACATGCGCCCTATTACATCGTCGATGGCTCCGGCACCGCCTTCGTGCTCGGGGGCCTCAATATGACCACGCGCGACTATGCCCGTTTCGGCCAGATGTTCGCCCAAGGTGGGCAATGGAACGGCCAGCAAATCGTGCCCGAAGACTGGGTAACAGAATCAACCAGCCCCACCGCCCCCACCGCCGAGGGCCGCATCGGCTATGGCTACCAATGGTGGATCCCGCAGGGCGCGCCCGAGGGGGAATATATGGCGCGCGGCATCTATGGGCAGTACATCTATGTCGACAGCGCCCGTGATGTGGTCATCGCCACCAATGCCGCCGACCGCAAATTCCGTGAGGCGGGGGTGGCGGAACAAAACATCGAGATTTTCCGCCAGATCGCGGCCTCACTCGACGAGGAAAGCTGAGACAGAAAGGAAGCCATGACCCCGGACGACAGCATCAACGTTCTGAACCAGCCCCTCGCCATCTGCGGGACCGATCCGGTCACGGGCTTTTTCCGCGATGGCCATTGCAACACCTGCGCGCAGGATCAGGGCAGCCATACGGTCTGCGCGGTGATGACGGCGGAGTTTCTGGCCTATTCGAAATATGTCGGCAATGACCTCAGCACCCCGCGCCCCGAGTTTGGCTTTGCCGGGCTGAAGCCGGGCGACGCATGGTGCCTCTGTGCCGCGCGGTTCCTGCAAGCCGCGGATGAGGGCTGCGCCCCGCGGGTGCATCTGGCCGCCACGCATCTGCGCGCGCTCGATATCGTGCCGCTGGAGGTGCTGCGCGACCATGCCATCGACCCCAGCGAGGATTAACCATGCGCCTGCGCCTCTTGCCCCTCCTGCTGCTTCTGCCCGTCACCGCTTGGGCGGAAACCACCCTGCGCCCCGTCGATAGCGCCCGGTTAGAGACCTTCGACGCCGCCTTTGGCGTCGCCATGATGCAAGCGCTGAACGGGGGCGACGCGGGGGATGTGGCGATCTTGACCCGCGCGCTCTCTGGGCAACCTCAGGTCGCATTCTCCGCCGATTTGCAGGGCGATTGGTCTTGCCGCACGATCAAGCTGGGCGGGATCAGCCCGCTTGTGGCCTATAGCCCGTTCAAATGCCGCTTTACCGCCAGCAATCGCGGTTTCACCTTTGAAAAACTCACCGGATCACAGCTCACCAAGGGCGAGATTACCCTGCGCGAAGGCCGCGCGATCTATGCCGGGGTGGGCTATGTCCGGGGCGAAACGCCGCCCGATTATGCCGATCTGCCCGAAGATTTCACCTCAGGCGGCAAAGTACAAAGCGACGTGGCCGTGTTCCAGCGGGTCAGCCCCACCCGCGCGCGGCTGTTGTTCCCGTCACCGGCAGTGGAAAGCGATTTCGATATTCTGGAACTGACGCGCTAAGGCGCCACGCCGCCCTTAGGCCGCGTGGCAGAGTTGCAGTTTCGACTTGGGACGCGGCATCAGGGAATCGTCCATCAAGTCTTCGATAAAGGTGCTGAGAAGCTGGGTCCGCCCGGTCACGCCCGCCTTGCGGTAAATCGCATTGGTCTGCGCCTTTACGGTGCCTTCGGACGTGCCGCGCATCTCGGCAATATCGCGTGTATTCAAACCCTTGGTGAGAAAAATCGCCACGTCCCGCTCTGCCGGGGTGAGGTGCCATTCGCGAAAGTGTTCTTCGAGCACATCGGCGAATTCCACCGTACAATGACGCAGCGCCGTCTCTGCCCGCTCGGCCCGCTGGAGGCTCATCCGCAGTGCCATCCAGCCCAGAACGACCCCGAGAATCAGACCCAAAACCTGAATGCCCTTGTTCGGCCCAATGTCGGCCAGCGGGGTGCCGAAAAGCGTCACGCCGCGCCCCTCCAGTGCAAAAACGAGCACGAAATAGACAGTGGCGTTGAACTGTAGAGCGGCGATAACCCACAGTGCGATCTTTTTCTTATTATTCATGGTGAAGCCTTGCCTTGGTGTTCGCCGTATTTAACCGCGGCGGACCGAAGTGCAAGGGATGGCGGGCATGCGCCCTGATCAACCCTTAGTGATTTGGCACCCGCCCCGGGGGGCGAGTACATTCTCTTGAGGCCAGTTCAGGGTTGCTTGGCTGGCCGGAAGACTGTTTTACCGCAATGCCTTAGCAGGCATCGAGCCGAACTCAGTGCGGGAAACGGTTCACTTTCTCGGCGTCTTGCGCGGCGGGGAAGACGGTGACGGTCACGTCGGATGTGTCTTCTGCGCGGAAGGTGCCGCTGTTAAAGATGTCCAGCTTCACATTGTCGACCGCGTCGTTGCGGCTGGAGTAGGAAACGCCTGCATCAGCTTTGTCATTATAGCCGATTTGCTGGCCTTCCATGCCCTGTGCGAAAGCGGCGGAGCCTGCTGTGGCAAGGATCAGGGCGGTGGTTGCGAGTGTCTTTTTCATGTCGTGTCCTTTCGGGGGAAAGTGAGTGGCGCGCGGCGATCAGCGCGGGAAACGGTTGACCGAAGCGTCGCTCTGCGCGGTCGGGAAGACGGTGATGGTCACGTCGGACAGGTCTTCGGCGCGCAGGATGCCTTCTTTGAAGACTTCCAGCTTGGTCTCGTCCACGGCTTCGCTGCGGCTGGAGTAGGAAACGCCATTGTCGGTCTTGTCGTTATAGCCGATGCGCTGGCCTTCCATGCCTTGAGCGAAAGCAGCAGTGCTTGCGGTGGCGAGGATCAGTGCGGTTGTTGCGAGTGTCTTTTTCATCGTTTTAGCCTTTCGGGGGAGAAAGTTAGGGGGAGGAGCCGTGGCCCGCGTTTAGCGGACGAAACGGCCATCTTCTTGTGCGTCTTGTGTGGTGACGAATACGGTCGCTGTCGCCTCGGCAGGTGTTTCGGCGCGCAGGTCGTCAAAGCTCAGAGCGTCGGAAGTGACGTTGCGTGTCGAATAGGCGGCGTCTGCGTTATCTGCGGTATAGCCGACCTGCTGGCCTTCCATGCCCTGTGCGAAGGCGGCGGTGCCTGCTGTGGCAAGGATCAGTGTGGCGGTTGCGAATGCGTTTTTCATGTCGTGTTCCTTTCAGTCCCGGGTTGGGTTGCGAGCCGCTCATCGGTGACGCGGCGTCGTTGGGATGACAGGAAAAAGGGCATTCGAGGGGGGATTGGCTATCTGCCGCGGGTTTAAATCGTCCGATCTAAACCCCTGTAAGAGCGTCGTAAACTTTGGTTTACGAAGCCAATCGGGCGCTAAATACGGGGGTGGATTGCCTTAGCGTCAAGCCTGCAAGGGCGAAACGGGGTTTCGCGGGCAGGCGCGCGGGCTGCAACGAAAGGCTAGCCGGTCTTTTCGCGATGTGAAAGTTTTTTCGCGCTTTTTCGGCAAAGAACTTTGGCCCCTGCCCAAAGTTTATGCGCAAATCACATACCGCGCGTTGTCGCATAAAAAACGGGCCCGCGTTTTCACGCGGCCCCGTCAAACTCGACTCGGATTCGGATGGGAATTTAGGCGAATTCACCCATGTCGAAGTCCAATGCGCGGGCAACGGTGAAGATGTCCTTGTCGCCCCGGCCACACATGTTCATCACCAGCAGGTGATCCTTGGGCAGTTCCGGCGCGATCTTGAGTACATGCGCCAGCGCGTGGCTCGGCTCAAGCGCCGGGATGATCCCTTCAAGCGCGCAGCACAGCTGGAACGCCTCCAGCGCCTCGCGGTCGGTGATCGAGACATATTGCGCCCGGCCGATGTCATGCAGCCAGGAATGCTCGGGGCCAATGCCGGGATAGTCCAGCCCGGCAGAGATCGAATAACCCTCAAGGATCTGCCCGTCGTCGTCCTGCAACAGGTAGGTACGGTTGCCATGCAGCACGCCCGGACGCCCACCGGTGAGCGAGGCGCAATGCTCCATCTTCTCGTCCACGCCCTTGCCGCCGGCCTCGACGCCGATGATGTTCACCGATTTGTCGTCGAGGAAGGGGTAGAACAGGCCCATGGCGTTGGAGCCCCCGCCGATGGCGGCGATCACCGTGTCGGGCAGACGGCCCTCGGCCTCTTCCATCTGGGTGCGGACTTCCTTGCCGATGATCGACTGAAAGTCGCGGACCATCGCCGGATAGGGGTGCGGCCCGGCCACGGTGCCGATGCAATAGAAGGTGTCGCGCACGTTGGTCACCCAGTCGCGCAGCGCGTCGTTCATCGCGTCTTTCAGCGTGCCGCGGCCGGAGGTCACCGGGACCACCTCGGCGCCCAGAAGACGCATGCGGAAGACGTTGGGGGCCTGACGTTCAACATCATGCGCGCCCATGTAGACCACGCATTTCAGACCGAACTTGGCGCAGACCGTCGCCGTGGCCACACCGTGCTGGCCCGCGCCGGTCTCGGCGATGATGCGCTTCTTGCCCATGCGGCGGGCGAGGATGATCTGCCCCAGCACGTTGTTGATCTTATGCGCGCCGGTGTGGTTCAACTCGTCGCGCTTCATATAGACCTTGGCACCGCCCAGATGCTCGGTCAGCCGCTCGGCGTGATAGAGCGGACTGGGGCGGCCGACGTAATGGGTCCAGAGGTCGTGCATCTCGGCCCAGAAACTGTCGTCGGTCTTGGCCTTCTCATATTGTTCTTCCAGCTCAAGAATGAGCGGCATCAGCGTTTCCGAGACAAAGCGCCCGCCGAAATCGCCGAAACGGCCCTGTTCGTCGGGGCCGGTCATGAAGCTGTTGAAAAGATCGTTGGCCATTGCGCCTCTCCTAGAATGTCGCGTCAGCCTTACCGCAGCCCGCCCGCCTACGCCACCATGAGTTTCGCCAAGCGGCGGCAGGGGGCGGTGTGGGGCGGCTAGTCGAACAGTTTGAACAACTCGCGTCTGACCGCATTCTCCAACTCATCCTTCACGATATCCTCGGTCGAGCGGGTGTCGTCGGGTGCGATGTTCAATTCCTCCTGTATTTTCTGGCGCACCACTTCTTCGGCCTGCTGCTTTTCTTCGGCAAAGTTCAGATCAATCGCGGCGCGCAGGTCGGCCTTGATCTCAGGCTCAGCCCAAGGCCCCCTGATCCGCACCGGCACCGCCAGCCCACCGCGCGACGCATTGACGCGCAGCGCCTTGGGCGTGACCGTATAATCCAGCCTCTGCGCCCCCAGATCGACCTGCCCTGCCCCCGTCGCGTTGAAATTCGGCAGCAGCATCAGCAGATCGTCGTTGCGCAAGACGCCCTTGGCGATCTCGAACGTCGCTTGGACGGAATCGAACACCGTGCTGCCGCCTTCGGCATCGACGGAGCCAAGCAGCGCGTCCAAGTCGATCCCCGCAATCGTGCCGCGCCCCATGGACAGCGCGCCAGAGCCGCTGAGCGAGCGCATGATCGCGTCAATGGACTGCCCCACCCCGAGGAACGACAGTTCGGCATCGCCCGCCCCGGTAAAGCGCGTCACCCCGGCGGTATCCTCTAGCAGGTCGCGCATCTGCACGTTCTGCGCTTGCAGCCTGCCGCCCACGGACAGGCCATCGCGGTTGTTCATCACAAACTCCCCCGCGACCTTGCCGCCATAGGCGTTCATATCCTGCAGATCAAAGACCATTCGCGCGCGCTCATTGCGCAGCACGGCACGGGTGGGGCCAAGGTCGAGCTGCCCCAGATCGACGCTTCCCGCGCTCAGGGCGATGTTCCCGTCAAAAGCCGCGAGCCAATCGGCGTTGATCTCTTGCCGTGACCAGCCCTCTGTCTCCGCCGTAGCGGTGCTATCGGCACCTGCGGCCTGACCCGTTTCCTCGGACAGGGCCGAAAGGTCCAGCGCCCCGGTCCGCAGGTTTGCGGTGATCCGCGGCCTGCCGTTCAGGGCCAGATCGGCCTGCCCGGCCAGACTGTTGCCGCCCAAATCCACCGCGAGATTGCGCAGCGACAGACGCCGATCCGCCGTCAGGGTCAGCCCAGATCGCAGATCGACCGACCGGCCCAAACCGCGTGGCAGCGTCACAGCGCCCGCGCCGAGCGACGCCAGAAACCGCACCGTATCGGGGCTGTCGATCCGAATATCCCCCGCCAGCGCCCCGTTGAGCGCGCCGCGCCCGTCGAACAGGGCTTCACCCCCGCCCGTCGTAACCTCCGCCCGCAGCGGCTGCACGCCGCCCTCCAGAAAATCCGCAAATCCTTCGATCCGCGCAGCAAGCTGAACCGGCTCGCTCGCTGGCGCCATGCTGGCGGTGATCTCCGCCGCCCCGCCCCGCTCGGGCCAGTCCAGCGCCAGATCGACACCGTCGTAGCGCAGCACATCCGCCCCTTCCGCGTCATAGATCAGCGTGGCATCGGTTACCGTGAGTTTCTGAATGCTTAGTGGCCGCCGGTTAGCGTTCGGCGCGCTCTCGGTTTCCAACCGCGCGCCGCTGGCGCTGTCGGTGAACTGCCAACTCGCCCGCCCATCAAGGCGTTGCTCCAACCGGATCACCGGACTTTGCGCCGCGATATTGGTGATCCGTATCTCACCACGCAAAAGCGCGCCCGCATCCACCCCAATCGCCGCATTGGCCGCCGTCAGCAGCGCGCCCTTGTCGGTCCAATCGGCATTGCCGACCTCAAGCCCGCCCGCGGTCACCCCCAGCACCGGCCAGAGCGTCACGCCCACATCGCCGGTGATCGACACCTCCCGCCCGGTCATCCGGCTGAGTTGCTCACTGGCGATCCGCGCGATCCGTTCGCCGGGCAGCAGGAACAGCGCCCCCAGCATGATCACGACGATCAGCAACAGCGCGCCGATGACCCGTATAATCCATCTCATGGCTCTCTCCTCCTGCCCGGCGGCTCTTTCCCCGCTCATCCGCTTGCCTTATAGCGCAAGCCATGAGCACAAACCCACCCAATCTGCGCCCCGACCTCGCCCCGCAGGCGAAGATCAGCGATCCCGCCCGCCCCGGCCAGCCGACCATCGGCATGGTCAGCCTCGGCTGTCCCAAGGCATTGGTCGATTCCGAACGCATCCTGACCCGGCTTCGCGCCGAGGGCTATGGCGTTTCGCCCGATTACGCGGGCGCTGATGCGGTGATCGTGAACACCTGCGGGTTTCTCGACAGCGCCAAGGCCGAAAGCCTTGATGCCATCGGCGAGGCGCTGACGGAAAATGGCAAGGTGATCGTCACCGGCTGTCTGGGGGCCGAGCCCGATTACATCCGCGAACATCACCCCCGCATCCTCGCCGTCACCGGCCCGCACCAATACGAACAGGTGCTCGACGCGGTGCATGGCGCGGTGCCGCCCGCGCCCGATCCCTTCATCGACCTTCTGCCCGCGCAGCAGGTCTCGCTCACGCCACGGCATTACAGCTACCTCAAGATTTCCGAGGGCTGTAACCACAAGTGCAAGTTCTGCATCATCCCCGACATGCGGGGCCGGTTGCAAAGCCGCCCCGCCCATGCGGTGATGCGCGAGGCCGAGCGGCTGGTCGACAATGGCGTCAAGGAACTGCTGGTCATCAGCCAAGACACCTCCGCCTACGGGGTCGACATCAAACATGCCGAAGACCGCGGCCACCGCGCGCATATCACCGATCTGGCGCGGAATCTCGGCTCGCTCGGCGCATGGGTGCGGCTGCATTACGTTTACCCCTACCCGCATGTGCGCAAGTTGATCCCGCTGATGGCCGAAGGCCTCGTACTGCCCTACCTTGACATTCCATTCCAACACGCGCATCCGGACGTGCTGAAACGCATGGCCCGCCCCGCCGCTGCGTCGAAAACCCTCGACGAGATCGCCGCATGGCGCGACACCTGCCCCGGCATCACCCTGCGCTCGACCTTCATCGTCGGCTATCCGGGTGAGACGGAAGCGGAGTTCCAGACCCTGCTCGATTGGCTGGACGAAGCGCAGCTCGACCGGGTCGGCTGCTTCCAATACGAAAACGTCGAAGGCGCGCGGTCGAACGCGCTGCCGGATCATGTGGCGCCCGAGATCAAACAAGACCGTTGGGAGCGCTTCATGGAAAAGGCGCAGGCCATTTCCGAGGCCAAGCTCGCCGCCAAGGTCGGCAAACGCCTCGACGTGATCGTGGATGAGATCGACGAAGACGCCGCCACCTGCCGCACCAAATCCGACGCGCCCGAGATCGACGGCAATCTCTTCATCGACGAGGATTTCCAGAACCTCAAGGTCGGCGACATCGTCACCGTCGAAGTCGAAGAGGCGGGCGAATACGACCTTTGGGGACGTCAGATCACCTGACGCCCCCGCGGGCTGCTCTCAGGCGTAAGCGCCTGCCGAATAGGTCAGCTCATAGCTGTGGCTATAAAGCTCAAAGACGATGCCGAAGGGGTCTTCGACATAGACCATGCGGTAGGGTTTCTCGCCCGGGAAATATTCCCGCACCGGCATCCGCTGCTTGCCGCCCGCCGCGATGATCCGCTCCAGCAGACCTTCGACATCGGGGTCTTGGATGGCGAAGTGGAAGGTGCCGTGGCGCTTATGCTCCAGCTTTTCTTCGGGGGCGTAGTTGCCCGGGAACTCGAAGATTTCGATTCCGATGCCATCCGCTGTCGCCAGATGGGCGATGCGCAGCGAACCCCAGCCGGGGCCGAAGACATCGGTGCACATGACGCCGATGGCGCTGTCTTCTTCCACCGCTTCGGTGGGCTGCATCACGACATAGAACCCAAGAACTTCGGAATAGAATTTCACGGCGGCGTCGAGGTCCGGCACGGATAGGCCGATGTGGGAAAAGGTACGGGGGGTGGTCATATGCGGTCTCCTGTTTGCGTTGAGGTTGAGATAGACAGGCGCACCCCACATGTGAAATTATCAAATCTCATCGAAATCATAACGAACTGTTTGCCATGCTGAACGCCACTTGGCTTGAGACCTTCACCACCCTTTGCGAGACCGGCCATTTCACCCGCACGGCGCAGCGGCTCAACATGACCCAGCCGGGGGTGTCGCAGCATCTGCGCAAGCTGGAAGACCAGTTGGACCAGCCGCTGATCGCGCGCGAGGGCAAAAGCTTCACCCTGACCCCGGCGGGCGAAGCGTTGTTTGAAACCGGCCTTGCCCGCCGCCGCGAAGAGCAACGCTTGCGCGAACGCATCGCGACCGACCTGCCCGACCGGGGCGTGGTGCATATCGCCTGCTCCGGCAGTTTCGCCATGCTGCTCCAGCCGCTGCTGCTGGAGTGGATGGCCCAAGCGCCCGACCTCTCCCTCCATCTCGAAGCCGCCCCCCAAGCCACGATCCGCGCCGGGCTGCTCGATGGGCGGTTTGATCTGGGCGTGCTGGCCGATGACCCTGCCCACGCAAGGCTCGAGGCCCGGCATCTGGGGCGCGAGGAACTTTGCCTCGTGCTGCCGGTTAATGCATTGGAACGGATAGAAAGTTTTGCCGATCTCGAAAGCCGGGGCTTCATCGCCCACCCCGATGGCTTCGCCTATGCCGACGATCTGCTCCAGCTCAATTTCCCGGAAAGCTATCCGGGGGCCGACCGGATGCGCCTGCGTGGCTATGTGAACCAGATCGGTCAGATCCCAGCGGCAGTGGCGCGGGGCGTGGGCTATACGCTTTTGCCCCGCAGCGGGGTCGAAACCTTTGCCGCCAAGGACCGGCTCAGGCTGCTGCCTCTGCCCAAGCGGCGTTGGCATGACCTCTGGCTCGCCTCCCGGCGCGGGCGCCCCCTGCCCGCGCGGATGGTGAAGACGGCGGAACTGATCGCAGAGGCGGCGGAACAGCTACGATAGCGGACGCATCACAGATATTGTGGAACAAAACACCCCCGCTACTAGATATACTATCATGGAAGGGCGAGATTGCGGAGAGACTTGAACATGTTCCCTTTCTGTTCTATATGTAGAACGCAGTAGCAGAGGAATGACCACATGTCTTTTCAACCTCAGTTTCCCGGCATCTTCGACCTTGAGCAGCAAGGCCGCCCGCCCCGTGGCAGCGATAGCGCGCAGCCCAAACAGGCCGACCGCCGCATGCCCGCGACCGAGAAACAGATGCAATACGCCCAGTCCCTCGCCAAGCGAACGGGCGAAGACCTCCCCAAAGGCATCGAAGCGGATCGCGCGGCGGTGTCGGAATGGATCGACGCCCATAAACCGCAAGCGTTGGAGGGGCCCTTTGCCGCCTACCCTTCCGCCAAACAGGTCGCCTTTGCCGAACGCATCGCGCGCTTGAAACGCCGCGATGTCCCGCAGGAGTGTTTTCGCGACAAGACCCTGATGTCGCGCTGGATCGACGGCAACAAACCGCGCTGATCCACCCGGCTCTGCGCTTTACCTTTCGTCACCCATGGCAGAGGGCGGTTTCGCTGCTACCTTTCTGTCATGGGCTATCCGACCTCCATCGCTGAGACTTTGGCCGACGGCACCGTGCATGTGCTGAGCCTTGGCTTCGCCATTCCAGCCAGCATCCTTTTGATGATCCATGCCGCCGGGCAAGAGGGGCAATTGACCGCCACCGCGATCTACGCGGGCTGCATCCTTGCCTCTTTCACTGCCTCTGCCATCTATCACCTGCTGCCCTTCGACCGCAGCCGCGCCTTCCTGGGCCGGGTCGATCATGCGGCGATCTATTTCAAGATTGCGGGCACCTATACGCCGCTGGTGATGGTGATCGGCTCTGGCTTTGCCTATGGCATCCTCGGCGTGGTCTGGGCGCTGGCGGTGATCGGCGCGGTGGCCAAGCTCTGGTTCTGGCGCACCGATGCGCGCGGATCACTCGCGCTCTACCTCGGCATGGGCTGGCTCTCGGTCCTGTTAATCTACCCGATGTGGCACAATCTGCCGGGGGCGGCACTGGCGCTGGTGGCCGCGGGCGGGCTGACCTATTCGGCGGGCACTTTGGTCTATGCCCATCCCGGCATGCGCTATCAAAACGCGATTTGGCACGTCTTCGTGCTGGTCGCCACGGCCTGTTTCTTTGCCGCCATCGCGCTCAGCCTTTAGCCCGCGGGCCCATCCAGATAGGCCCGCACGCAGGTCTGCACATGGCGAAACCGATCGCCGCCCAGATGTTTGCCGCCGTACCAGCGAGTGACGACGATCAGATGATCGGTCAGCCCCTCACGCTCCAACATCCGCAGGATCACCATGCCCGCGCCGGATTCGCCATCGTCGCCTTTGAGCGGGCCGCCATCCGACAGCAGCACCGCCCAAGTGTTATGCGTGCCCTTGGCGTAGGATTTGTCGCGTTTGAGGTCTTTCAACGCGGCATCGACCTCGGCCCGGTTGCGCGCAGGGCAGCCCGACACCGCATATTTCGACCCGCGGTCGTTCAGCACCTGCCCCAGTTTGCGCAAACCGTTAAAGCCCCGCCATTGTGCGCCGCACGATATCAATCCGGGCGTTATTGGGCGGATGGGTGCCAAGGAAACGGTCGCCGGGATCGGGAATGCGGGTAAAGAACTCGGCCCCGCGCAGCGGGTCATAGCCCGCCCGCGCGGTGATGATCGTGCCAAGGGCGTCGGCCTCAAGCTCGAAATCCTTGGAATAACGCCGCGCGCCGACCTCTGCACCCAATTCCTGCGCCGTGCGCACGGCATTGGCATCGCCCCCGCTCAGCGTGGCGAGACCGGCAAAGATCACCGCGCCTGCCATGGCGTTCTGTTGCTGGCGTCCGATATGGCCCGCGATGTGATGCGCGGCCTCATGGCCCAGCACGAAGGCAAGCTCGTCTTCGTTGCGGGCATCGGCGATCAGCGCCAATGTGAACGCCACGATGGGGCGGCCGTTTTTGTCAAGCGTTTGGAAGGCATTGGCCGGTTGGCCGGGGCGGTCGTCGACCACGATATTGAAATCACAGTTCATCCCCGTCGTCCGATTGCGACACTCCCGTTCGGCCACAGGTTCGAGCGTGCGGACCACCTGAACAAAGCTCCGCGCCGCCGCGCTTGCGCTCAGCCGCGGGCTTGTCTGCCCCGTGGTCTGCGGCCTGTCGGCCGGGATCGGCCCTGTTTGGATCGGTGCCACCTCACAGGCAGAAAGCAGGGCGATGACGGCAAATGCGCCAAGGGCATTTAACAATTTCACGGCTGATCCTCGCTCGGGGGTCCTTGAGCCACCTGTCTATCACGACGCCCTGCCGCCGCCACCCCCGTTCACGGCGCTTTGACACCCCACGGCGGTCTTGCGCTTGGCGTCACAAACCCTGTCTTGCGCGCGCGAGCACAAAGCTTGTCTTGCGCTCGTGAGCACAAAGCCTGTCTTGCGCTCGCGAGCACAAAGCCTAATGTGCCCTCATGTTTACCATCGAGCATGAATTCGACGCCACCGTCATCACCCTGATCGACGAATCCGACGCCCCCCTGCGCGAGGACGTCACCGTCTCTGCCTTCGCGGGGCAAATCACGATCGAGCAATGGGACGCCCGAACCGACCGTGTGGCCAAGATCACCCTGTCCCCCGCGCAGCTGAGCGATCTGACGGCGGCACTGAACCTGCCCGAGGGCATCTACCGAAGCAATTCCTGAGGATCGTCACATGGCCACCGGCACAGACATCAAGACCTATTTCAACGGCGCATGGCACGACGGCGATCTGCCGACCATCAAGGCCGCCGACCACGGCGCATGGCTGGGCACCACCGTTTTCGACGGGGCGCGGCTGTTCGACGGGCTGGCCCCCGATCTGGAAGCGCATTGCGCGCGGATCAACCGCTCGGCCCGCGCGCTGATGATCACTCCCACGGTTGAAACCGAGGATATGATCGAGATGTGCCGCGAGGGGCTGAAGAGCTATTCGCGCGATCAGGCGGTCTATATCCGCCCGATGTATTGGGCGCTGGCGGGTGACGAGTTGGGCATCGTGCCGCGCGAAGGTGCCACCGGCTTTGCCATCAGCCTTGAGGCCATCCCCATGGCCCCGCCCGAGGCCGCGACCACCCTCACCCGCACCCGCTTCCGCCGCCCGGTGCTGGAGGATAACGTCGTTAACGCCAAAGCAGGCTGCCTTTACCCCAACAACGCCCGCATGATGGTCGAGGCGCGCTCCAAAGGGTTTGGCAACGCGCTGGTCGCCGATGCCATGGGCAATGTCGCCGAAAGCGCCAGCGCCAACGTCTTCATGGTCAAGGATGGCGAGGTTTTTACCCCCATTCCCAATGGCACCTTCCTTGCCGGGATCACCCGTGCGCGGCATATGTCGAACATGCGCGAGGCGGGGATGAAGGTGCATGAGACCGTCCTCAGCTTTGACGATTTTCATGCCGCCGATGAAGTCTTTCTGTCGGGCAATATGATGAAGGTCACACCTGTCAGCGCCTTTGACGACACGCAATATGGCACCGGGAACAACCAGAACCCGGTCACGCGCCGGGTGCGTGAAATGTATTGGGATTGGGCCGCAAGTCAGCGCGGCTGAAGGCCCGGATGGCAGCGGCGCGCGAAAGCAATTGCCAGCGCCGCCCGCCCGCGCCATGATCGCACCGCACCGGGAGGAGGTGCGGAGAGAGGGTTTGATGCGGAAATTCCTAGTGGTGTTGGACGATAGCACCGAATGTCTGAATGCCATGCGTTTCGCCGCCCTGCGCGCGGCGCGCACGGGGGGCGGCGTGGCCGTGCTGTCGGTGATCCCACCCGAAGAGTTCAACCATTGGATCGGCGTTGGCGACCTGATGCGCGAAGAGGCCCGCGAACGGATCGAGGTGCATTTCGAGGTTTTCGCCAAATGGATGCGCGACAAACAGGGCGTCGATCCTGAGTTGATCATCCGCGAGGGCGAACCCACGGATGAGATCATCCAGCAGCTGTCCGACGACCCCGACATCGGCGTTCTGGTGCTCGGCGCCAGCGGCGACCGCAAGAAAGGCCCCGGCCCGCTGGTCACGCAGTTGTCGCGCTCTGCCGGTGCCCTACCCGTGCCGATCACCATCGTGCCCGGCGATCTGAGCAAGGAACGGCTCGAAGCGATCACCTAAGCGCTCTGCCGCACGCCCAATGCCCGGCGCCACAATTTAGAACGGTTCTAAACCTTGACTTGCCGCCCGCGCAGGCGCATATCAGGAGCCACGCCGAAAGCGAGGTACACACCATGTTCATCCAGACCGAATCCACTCCGAACCCCGCAACGCTCAAGTTCCTGCCGGGTCAGACCGTGCTGGAGATGGGCACCGCTGATTTCCCCTCCCCCGAAGCCGGGGCAACCTCCCCGCTGGCCCAACGGCTGTTTGCGGTCGAGGGCGTGACCGGCGTGTTCTTCGGCACCGATTTTGTCACCGTGACCAAGCAAGATGCGGTGGAATGGGACCATGTGAAACCCGCCCTTCTGGGCGCCATCATGGAGCATTTCCAGTCCGGCGAGCCGGTCATGGCCTCCGACCACCAGCCCACATCCGGCCACGCCGCGCATGACGGCGAAGATGGTGAAATCGTAGGCCAGATTAAAGAGTTGCTTGACAGCCGCGTGCGTCCTGCCGTGGCGCAAGACGGGGGTGACATCACCTTCCACGGGTTTGAGCGCGGCGTCGTCTATCTGCACATGCAGGGTGCCTGCGCGGGCTGCCCCTCTTCGACACTGACGCTGAAGATGGGCATCGAGAACCTGCTGCGCCATTACATCCCCGAGGTCACAGAGGTGCGCCCGGTTGCCTGAGCATCACGCAGGAGGGCCACTGATTCTGGCCTTCGACACATCGGCCGCGCATTGCGCGGCCGCTTTGCTGTCGGGCGATCGGATCTTGGCTTCCCGTACCGAGCCGATGACCAAGGGACAGGCCGAACGCCTGCTGGTCCTCTGCGAAGAATTGCTGGCCGAAGCGGGCGTGGTCTATGCCGATCTCACCGCGCTTGGCGTCGGCATCGGGCCGGGGAATTTCACCGGCATCCGCATCGCCGTTTCTGCCGCCCGTGGGCTGGCGCTTGGTCTTGGCATCCCGGCAGTCGGCGTCGATGCCTTCGACGCGCTGCGCGAAGGCCATGACGGTGCCTGCGCCTGTGCGGTGGATGCCCGCCGCGATCAAGTATTTCTGCAAGGCTTTGACAACCCCGGCATTTCCGCGCCCGCGCTTCATGATGCCACAGCCCTCCCGGCCTTCACCGGCCCGCTGATCGGCGCGGGCGGAGAGCCGCCAGCAATGCCTGTGGCCGAAGCCATCGCCCGCATCGCCGCGCGTCGCTTTGCCAGCAGTCCGCCGCGCCCCGCGCCGCTTTACCTGCGCCCCGCCGATGCCGCGCCCGCCCGCGACGCGGCACCGGTTCTGCTGCCGTGACACCGGCGGCTCTCGCCACACTCCATGCTGCGGCCTTCACCCAAGACAGGCCGTGGCGAGAGGCGGAGTTCGCAAGCCTGCTCGACAGCCCCTTCGTGCAGCTTTTCACCCGCCCCGGCGGCTTTGCCCTGACCCGCACCATCGCGGGCGAATCCGAACTGCTGACGCTTGCCGTGGACCCTGCGCAGCAACGTCGGGGGCTGGGCCGGGCCCTGCTGCGCGACTGGCTCGCCGCCCTGCCCGCCGACTGCGAAAGTGCCTTTCTCGAAGTCGCAGCTGACAATCTGCCCGCCCGCGCGCTCTATGCGGATCAAGGCTTTGCCCAAATCGCCACCCGCCGTGCCTATTACGCGCGGAGCGGCGTCCCACCCGTCGATGCCTGCATCCTGCAACGCGTCTTGACCCATGGTCACGCTGGCGATCCGGGCGGCTTGCCCTCAAAAAGCGGTTGACCCTACCCCCCGCCTGCGCCCTAGATTATACCTGATCACATGATCCACAAACGCCGTGGCGGCAGCATCTGATTGACCGCCCGACACCACAACCCGGGAGACACCAAATGACCCTCATGACGAAATTCCTCGGCGCTGCTGCGGGCCTCGCGCTCACCGCGGGCGCGGCAGCGGCTGAACCGGCGCTGATCTTCGACCTCGGCGGCAAGTTCGACAAGAGCTTCAACGAAGCGGCCTTCAACGGTGCCTCCCGCTGGGCCGAAGAAACCGGCGGCAAATTCGCCGAGATCGAGATGCAGTCCGAAGCGCAGCGTGAGCAGGCCCTGCGCCGCTTCGCCGAATCCGGTGCCAACCCGATCATCACCATGGGTTTCGCCATGGCCGATCCGCTGGCGACCGTCGCGCCCGACTATCCCGACACCAAGTTCGCCGTGATCGACGTGAACTGGCTCGACCTGCCCAACGTCCGTCAGGTCAGCTTTGCCGAACATGAAGGCTCCTACCTCGTCGGCGTCATGGCCGCGATGGCCTCCGAGAGCGACACCGTGGGCTTCGTCGGTGGCATGGACGTGCCGCTGATCCGTCACTTCGGCTGCGGCTATGCCCAAGGCGTCAAGGCGACCAACCCCGACGCCACTGTCATCGCCAACATGACCGGCACCACCCCCGCCGCATGGAACGACCCGGTGAAGGGTTCCGAGATCACCAAGGCCCAGATCAACCAAGGCGCTGACGTGGTCTATGCCGCGGCGGGCGGCACCGGCGTGGGCGTGCTGCAAACCGCCGCCGACGAAGGCATCCTGTCGATCGGCGTGGACAGCAACCAGAACCACCTGCACCCGGGCAAGGTGCTGACTTCCATGCTGAAACGCGTCGATGTCGCCGTCTATGACGCGATGATGGCGGGCGAAGACCTCGAAGTCGGCGAAGTCGTGACCCTCGGCCTTGCCGAAGAAGGTGTTGGCGTTGCCATCGACGAACATAACCAAGATCTCGTGACCGAAGAGATGAAGGCCGCTGTCGACGAAGCGCGCCAGAAGATCATCGACGGCGAGATCAAAGTGGTCTCCTACTACGAGAACGACAGCTGCCCGGCACTGGACTTCTGAGCCCAATTTATCCACAATCGACACCCGGGGCCGCGCCGATCATCGGCGCGGCCCCTTTTAAAACCCCACAGCGTGACCGGGGCAGCGATGGACCAACGCCAGATCAAGGGCTGCAACGCCCGCAGGACCTTTTGACATGACCGATACCGCCCCCGCGATCGAACTCAAGGGCATCTCCAAGGCCTTCGGCCCGGTACAGGCCAACAAAGATATCTCCATCCGCGTCATGCCGGGCACGATCCACGGCATCATCGGCGAGAACGGCGCCGGCAAATCGACGCTGATGTCGATCCTCTACGGCTTCTACAAGGCCGACGCGGGCGAGATCTTCATCGGTGGCCGCAAGACCGAGATCCCCGACAGCCAGGCCGCCATCGCCGCCGGCATCGGCATGGTGTTCCAGCACTTCAAGCTGGTCGAGAACTTCACCGTGCTGGAGAACATCATCCTCGGCGCCGAGGATGGCCGCCTCTTGAAGCCCTCGCTGTCGAAGGCGCGCAAGACGCTGATCGAACTGTCAAACGACTACGGCCTCAACGTCGACCCCGACGCGCAGATTCAGGACATCGGCGTCGGCATGCAGCAGCGTGTGGAAATTCTGAAAGCGCTCTACCGGCAGGCCGATATCCTCATCCTCGACGAGCCCACCGGCGTGCTGACCCCCGCTGAGGCCGACCAGCTGTTCCGCATTCTCGGCCGCCTGCGCTCCGAGGGCAAAACCATCATCCTCATCACCCACAAGCTGCGCGAGATCATGGAGATCACCGACACCGTGTCGGTCATGCGCCGCGGCCAGATGACCGCCACCGTGAAAACCGCCGAGACCTCGCCGCAGGAACTGGCCGAGCTGATGGTCGGGCGCAAGGTGCTCTTGCGCGTCAACAAAGAGCCCGCCACCCCGGGCGAGGTGATCCTCGACATCAAGGGGCTGCGCGTCGTCGACGACAAAAGTGTCGAGCGGCTGCGCGGGATCGACCTTCAGATTCGCGCGGGCGAAGTGCTGGGCCTCGCGGGCGTTGCGGGCAACGGCCAGTCGGAACTCTTGGAAGTGCTGGGCGGCTATGCCGACGGCACCGGCAACGTTACGCTCAACGGCACCCCGCTGGACCTCTCGGGCAAGAAAAGCGACGGCCAGTCGCGCCGTGCGCGTGGTGTGGCCCATGTGCCCGAAGACCGCCAGCGCGAAGGCCTGATCATGGATTTCCAGGCTTGGGAGAACAACGTCTTCGGCTACCACCACGACGACCGTTTCAACAGCGGCATGCTGATGGACCACGCCGCGATCCGCGCCGACGCCGAAGACAAGATGGCCCGTTTCGACGTGCGCCCGCCCGACCCGACGCTGGCGGCCAAGAATTTCTCGGGCGGCAACCAGCAGAAGATCGTTCTGGCCCGCGAGATCGAGCGCAACCCCGATCTTTTGCTGATCGGCCAGCCCACCCGCGGCGTCGACATCGGCGCGATCGAATTCATCCACGAGCAGATCATTGCGCTGCGCGATCAGGGCAAGGCGATCCTGCTGGTCTCGGTCGAGCTCGAGGAAATCCTCGCCCTGTCGGACCGCATCGCGGTGATGTTCGACGGGCAGATCATGGGCGAACGTGCCGCCGATCAGACCGACGAAAAGGAGCTTGGGCTGCTGATGGCAGGCATCACCGATACCGAGAACGAACACAGCGTGGCCGAGGTCGAGGCCAATCTCGCCCGGGCGGGCGGCGACGCGCGCAAGGAGGTCTGAGATGGACGTGATGCCGAAATGGGCCGAGGTGATCCTCGTGCCGCTGATCTCCCTGCTGCTGGCCGCCGTGCTCTCGGCGCTGGTGATCCTGTCGATCGGCGAAGACCCGGTCGCGGCGGTGAATCTCATGGTCAAGGGCGCGCTCGGCTCGACCTATGGCTGGGGCTACACGCTGTACTACGCCACCAACTTCATCTTCACTGGTCTTGCCGTCGCCGTGGCGTTCCACGCGCGCCTGTTCAACATCGGCGGTGAAGGTCAGGCGATGCTGGGCGGCCTTGGCGTGGCGCTGGCCGCGCTCTACATCCCGTGGCCGCATTGGACGCTGGCACTGATCGGTTGCGGCGTCATGGCCGGTCTTCTGGGCGCCATCTGGGCCGCGATCCCCGGCTGGCTGCAGGCCAAGCGCGGCTCCCACGTCGTGATCACCACGATCATGTTCAACTTCATCGCCGCGGCGCTGCTGAACTACGTGCTGGTCAACGTCATGCGCCCGCCGGGCAGCATGGACCCGGCCAGCGCCCGCTTCCCCGAGGCCGTGCATCTGCCGACCCTGCACGAGTTGCTTGCCCCCCTTGGCATCGCCTTCTCCAAATCCGCACCCGCCAACGTCTCGCTGCTGGTGGCCGTCGGCGCCTGCGTGGCGATCTGGATGCTGATCTGGCGCACCCGTCTGGGCTATGAAATCCGCGCCTACGGCCATTCGCAGCCGGCGGCGAAATACGCCGGCATCTCGCCCGTGCGCATCACCATGATCACCATGATCATCTCGGGCGCGCTGGCAGGGCTGATGGCGATCAACAACGTCATGGGCGAAAGCGAACGTCTGGTGCTGAACGCGACCGAGGGCGCGGGCTTCATCGGCATCGCCGTGGCGCTGATGGGCCGCTCGCACCCGGTGGGCGTCTTCTTTGCCGCGCTGCTCTTTGGCTTCCTCTACCAAGGCGGCGCGGAGCTTGCGCTCTGGACCTCGATCCCGCGCGAGTTGATCGTCGTGATCCAGGCGCTGGTGATCCTCTTCACCGGGGCGCTCGACAATATGGTGCGGATGCCGCTGGAGCGTCTCTTCTTGATGTTCCGCCGCCCCGGCCCGCCCAAACCCGGCCCCCGCAGCGCCCAGTCGGAGAGCGCGGAATGAGCCCCTATACCCCCCTGAGAAAGCGGGTCTGACCTATGGACTACATCACGCTCATCCAATTGCTTGACAGCACCGTGCGGCTCGCGACGCCGCTGCTCTTGGCCTGTCTTGCCGGTCTTTTCTCCGAACGCGCGGGCGTCTTCGACATCGGGCTTGAGGGCAAGATGCTGGCCGCGGCCTTCTTCTCGGCGGCGCTCGCCTCAATCACCGGGTCGGTCTGGCTGGGTCTGGCGGCGGGCATCGCCTCTTCGCTGGCGCTTAGCGCCGTGCATGGCCTTGCCTCGATCACCTTCCGCGGCAACCAGCTGATCTCAGGCGTGGCGATCAACTTCCTCGCCGCGGGCATGACCGTGCTGATCGCGCAGGACTGGTTCGCCCAAGGGGGCCGCACCCCCTCGCTCTTCGGCGGCGCGCGGTTCGAGCCGATCACTCTGCCCTTCGCTGAGGCGATGGAGAGCGTGCCCGTCATCGGCCCGCTTTACGAAGAGCTGATCTCGGGCCATTCGATCCTCGTCTATGCCGCCTTCCTCGCCGTGCCGCTGACATGGTGGATCCTGTTCCGCACCCGCTTCGGCCTGCGCCTGCGCGCGGTGGGCGAGAACCCCGCCGCCGTCGACACCGCCGGTGTCTCGGTCGTGGGTCTGCGCTATGCCGCGGTGGCCATCGCGGGGCTGCTCTGCGGCGTGGCGGGCGCCTACCTCAGCACCGCGCTGCAGGCGGGTTTCGTCAAGGACATGTCGGCGGGCCGCGGCTTCATCGCGCTGGCCGCGCTGATCTTCGCCAAGTGGCGTCCGTGGTACGCCCTTTGGGCCACCCTGCTCTTCGGCCTCTTCGGCGCGCTGGAGACCCGACCGGACGTGATCCAGTCGGTCATCGGCATCAAGGTGCAGGGCCAGCTTCTGGGCGCCCTGCCCTACCTGATGACCGTGGTGATCCTCGCCGGTTTTGTCGGAAAAGCGATCCCGCCGCGCGCGGGTGGCGAGCCCTATGTGAAAGAACGTTGACACTTCCTTCCGGCCCTTGCACCCGAGGGCCGGATCGGCGCAACCTGTCAAAGTGGTCGCCTCACCGCGACAAGCTATGTTGAACTGCGCGGCCGTTCGGGGCTAGGAAACGTCATGCAAATCTACCTGCCCATTGCCGAAGTATCGGTCAACGCCTTCCTCCTTTTGGGATTGGGCGGCATCGTGGGCATCCTTTCGGGCATGTTCGGCGTCGGCGGCGGGTTTCTGATCACGCCGCTGCTGTTCTTTGTCGGCATCCCGCCCGCCGTGGCGGTGGCGACCTCGACCAATCAAATCGTGGCCTCTTCCTTCTCGGCGCTTCTGGCGCATCTCAAGCGAAAGACGGTCGATTTCCGAATGGGCTGGGTGCTGCTGGCCGGGGGCCTGATCGGCTCCGGCATCGGCATGTTCATCTTTAACTACCTGAAATCGCTCGGCCAAGTCGATCTGCTGGTGACGCTTTGCTATGTCGTCTTCCTTGGCATTATCGGCGGGCTGATGTTCGTGGAATCGCTCCGCGCCATCCGCCGCACCCGCAAGGGGGGCCGAGTCAAACGCAAGAAGCACTATTGGGTGCATGGGCTGCCGTTCAAAATTCGCTTTCGGGTTTCGGGCCTCTATATCTCGGTGATCCCGCCGGTGCTGGTCGGCGCGGCGGTCGGGATGCTTTCGGCGATCATGGGCGTGGGCGGCGGTTTCATCATGGTGCCCGCGATGATCTACCTGCTCGGCATGCCGACAAAAGTGGTGATCGGCACCTCGCTGTTGCAGATCATCTTCGTCACCGGCTTCACCACCATGCTCCATGCCACCACCAACCAGACGGTCGACATCGTGCTGGCGGTGCTGCTGCTGGTGGGCGGCGTGCTCGGCGCGCAGGTGGGCACGCGGATCGGCGTGCGGATGCAGGCCGAACAGCTGCGCATCCTGCTCGCGGTGCTGGTCTTGGCGGTCTGCGGCAAGCTGGCGCTTGACCTGTTGCTGGAACCGGCGGAACTCTATTCCCTCAGCCCGGTGGCGGCGGAATGATGCGCGCGCTGATCGCCTTTCTTGGCCTGTGTTTCACGGCCCTGACCGCCACGGCGGAAGAGGAAATCGTGCTTGGCCTCAGCCAGGCCGAAGTCTCCATCACCACCAATTTCGACGGGTCCGAGATCCTCGTCTACGGCGCCGTCAAACGCGAAACCCCGATCCCCGATGGCGCGCCGCTCGAAGTCGTCATTACCGTCTCCGGCCCCTCGGCCCCGGTCATGGTGCGCCGGAAAGAGCGGCGCTTTGGCATCTGGGTGAACACCGCCGCGGTTGAGGTCGACCGCGCGCCGAGCTTCTACGCTGTGGTCACCTCCGGCCCGCTGGCCGAGGTGCTCAAACGCATCGAAGACCTGCGCCACCGCATCTCCATCCCCCGCGCCATCCGGTCGGTCGGCGCCCCGATGGAGATCGCGGACCCCACCCAATTCACCGACGCGCTGATCCGTGTGCGCAAGGATGCGAACCTGTACCAAGTTATCGAAGACGGGGTGAAGGTGGATGAGCAAACCCTCTTCCGCGCCGCCGTCGCCCTGCCCGCCTCGCTCACCGAAGGGGCCTATGACACGCGGATTTTCCTCACGCGCGGCGGCGATGTGGTGGCGCAATATGAGACGATCATCGACGTGCGCAAAGTCGGGATGGAGCGTTGGCTGTTCAACCTTGCCCATCAACAGGCGTTTCTCTACGGGCTGCTGTCGCTCTTCATCGCGGTTGCCGCGGGCTGGGGCGCCTCTGCCGTCTTCGGCCTCATGCGCCGCTAAGCCGCGCCATCCTCGGTCGCCTCAAGCGTCAGCGCCGCCGCTGGCGCGGCCCGCAGATCATCCACCCGCAGCGGCCCCGAAGGCTTGCTGAGCCGGTTGCGCACCACCCAGATCAGACGTTCCTGAGCGCGCGTAATCGCCACATAGGCCAGCCGTTTCCACAGCGGCTGCCCCGCCTCGCTCCGCCCCATCCGCGCGGCGGCATAAAGATCGGGGGCGAAGACCTGCACATTCTCCCACTGGCTGCCTTGGGCCTTGTGGATCGTCACCGCCGCCCCATGCAGAAAGGTCGCCCCCATGCGCGCAGCGAAGGGGATGAAGGGTTCTTCTTCGTCGGGTTTCTCGATCTTCACGATCGAGGCGGCACTCACCTGCGGGTCTTCGGCGCCGATCACATGCAAGCGGCTGAAGCCGGGCTTGCGCCCCTCGCCCAGATAGACCACCTGCGCGCCCTTGATCAGGCCCCGCGCTTCAAGGTCCAGCCGTTTTTTGCGGTGTTTCAGCGGCAGTTCGATCCCGTCGCAGATCAGCGGCTCACCGGCCAGCAACGCATCTTCGGGCGCGCCATGCACGCTGCGGAACGCATTGATGAGCCGAATACGCGTCGCATTGCGCCAGACCAGCACCGGGCTGCGCGCCATCAGGTCGACCTCAACACGCTGGCCCCAGACCACGCGGTCATCGCGGCGCGCCGCGTCTTCGATCATCCGCTCGAAGTCATGAAACTCCAACTGCGGATCGGCCAGCGCATGGGCGAGATCAAGGATCGGGTTGTCGGCCTCTTGCCGGTGGATGCGGTTGAGGTTCAAGACGCGCTTCTCGGGCAGTTTCTCGAAGACCATCGTGCCCGACTGCCCCACCGGTGCCAGCTGCGCCGGGTCACCGAACAACAGCAGCGTTGGGAAGATCTCTTTCAAATCCTCGAACTGCTTGTCGTCCAGCATCGAGCTTTCGTCGACGAAACCGATGTCCAACGGCTCTTCCCGCCGCTTCCAGCCGGTGATGAAATCACTGCCGCGCAGCCCCGCCGCCGCCAACGCCCCGGGCACCGACTTGTTGTTCGCGAAAAATGCCGCCGCCCGGTCCAACGCCATTTCGCTGAGGCCCTCGATCTCGGGCTTCTCACCGTTGCCGGTCAGCCATTCGGCGATGCGCTCATACTCAGGGTGATAGACCGGCGTATAGAGAATGCGGTGGATCGTTGTCGCGGGCACCCCGCGCAACCGCAGCACGCTCGCCGCCTTGTTGGTGGGCGCGAGGATCGCCAAGGTCCGCTTCTCGCGCTTCTTGCGCGATTCGTAATCGCCCGAGACGATCTCGACCCCGGCCCCTTCCAGCGCGCGGTAAAGCTCGGCCAGCAGCAGGGTTTTGCCCGATCCGGCCTTGCCGGTCACCGCCATCACCTGATCCGGCCCGCCCGCAGGCGGCATCAAAAGCGAGTCGTCCAGATCGATGCCCGCAGAGCGCAGCATATCGGCCACCTTGTCATGGGCGGCGGCTTGGTCTTCGGAATAGGTGAGCGCGGTAGATGTCATTGGGCGACCCTAAATGAGCCCCGCGCCGGGGGCCAGATGGCTTTGCCCCGCGCGCCTGCGATTCATGTGGATTATCTGCCTCAGACGACGATCAGCCCCCGGCTGAGCGCACGGGCGACGGCATGGGTGGTGTTGGACGCCCCCAGTTTGAAGCGGGCGCTTTCCACATAGGCCCGCAGCGTATGTTCCGAGATCGACAGACGGTCAGCCACCTGCGCGCGGCTGTAGCCCACCGCCAGCAGGGTCATCGCATCCACCTCGCGCGGGGAAAGTGCCTGCACGGCACCCGGCGCCCGCTCCGGGGCCAGCGCCAGCGCCTTTTCGTTGAAGCAATGGGCCGCCCAGATCAAATCGCGCCGGTGCCGCGCGGTGAAAGCGGCCCAAACCCGATCGGTGCAACTGTGGTTCGTGGTGAAAAGCGCGAATTGCCCATGCGGCCCCCGGATCGGGACCGAGAACCCCTGATCGCCAACCCCATGGTCCAAAGCATCCCGGCGAAACTGCCGCGCGGCGCGAGAGGACCAATCGAGGTCTTTCCAATCCACCGGCTCGAACCGGCGATAGCAGCCCGCGACCACGGGATCGATGCGCAGGTAGTTATGCGCCTGATAGCGCTCAGACCAGAGCGCGCCATAGGTGCCGCAGCCATATTGCACCCCCGCCGTGTCGACCCAGTGATAGACGACGTGCAGAATGCCAAAGTGATCGCGCAGGTCTTTGCAGGCCTGCCCAAGGGCGGGCTGGCCATCAGCCTGCGCCAGCCTTTCCCAAATCCGTTCCAGATGCGGCTCTATCCTCATGCGTCTGGCCCACGGCCCTTTCGCGTTGCAAGGACATCTCAGCCAGAGCGATCAGCGCCGCGTCGTCCAACTGTTCCGCCGTGCGCGGCAGTTGGTTCGCCATGGCAAAAGCCCTGAGATCGGCCAAAACGTCCAATATCCAATCATCTCGCATGAGGGTCGCCCAGCTTTGGTTAATGGCAGATTAATACAACCATAGCATGTACATTATTTTGCACCATCCGCGCTTTCTGCCCCCCCATAAATAGCGGGGCTTCGGGCGCTAAGCCTCTGTTTCGACAGGGCACCACGCAAAACCCCCGCAGCCGGAGCCACGGGGGTTTCATCTTAGCCGATCCGTAACGCTCAGTCGCGGGCGACCAGCGTGTCTTCCAGCGTGCGCAGCCCGGTCGTCGGCGCTTGAACCAGTACCGACATATTCCCCGGCTTATGCTCATTACGCATCATCTTCATATGCGCCTCGGGCAGATCGGCCCAGCTAAAGACCTCGGACATGCAGGGGTCGAGCCGCCGCTCCATCATCAGCTTGTTGGCCGCACTCGCCTGTTTGAGATGGGCAAAGTGGCTGCCCTGCAAGCGCTTCTGGTGCATCCACATGTAGCGCACGTCGAAAGTCAGGTTGAACCCGCTTGTGCCTGCGCAGATCACCACCATGCCGCCCTTCTTGACCACGAAAGTGGAGACCGGGAAGGTCGCCTCGCCGGGGTGCTCAAACACCATGTCGACATTCACGCCCTTGCCGGTGATGTCCCAGATCGCCTTGCCGAACTTGCGCGCTTCCTTGAACCACTCGGCATATTCCGGCGTGTTCACGGTGGGCAGTTGGCCCCAGCAGTTGAAATCCTTGCGGTTCAGCACGCCTTTGGCACCCAGATCCATCACGAACTGACGCTTGCTCTCGTCCGAGATCACGCCGATCGCATTGGCGCCCGCGGTGTTGATAAGCTGGATCGCATAGGACCCAAGGCCGCCGCTTGCCCCCCAGACCAGCACGTTCTGACCGGGCTTGAGGTCATGCGGCTCGTGGCCGAACAGCATCCGGTAGGCGGTCGCCAACGTCAGCGTGTAGCAGGCGCTTTCCTCCCATGTCAGGTGCTTGGGCCGGGGCATCAGCTGCTGGCTCTGCACCCGGGTGAACTGCGCGAAAGAGCCGTCGGGCGTCTCGTAGCCCCAGATCCGCTGGCTGGGAGAATACATCGGGTCGCCGCCGTTGCATTCCTCGTCGTCGCCGTCGTCTTGGTTGCAGTGAATCACCACCTCATCGCCGACCTTCCAACGGGTCACCTTGTCACCCACCGCCCAAACGATGCCCGAGGCATCGGAGCCGGCGATGTGATAGGGCTCGCCATGGCCGTCGAAGGGGCTGATCGGCACGCCGCGCGCGGCCCAGACACCGTTGTAGTTGATGCCCGCCGCCATCACGAGAACCAGCACGTCTTGGCTGTCGAGCTTGGGCACGTCGACCACCTCTTGCAGCATCGCGCTGTCCGGGTCGCCGTGCCGTTCGCGGCGGATCGCCCAAGCATACATCTGTTTCGGGACATGCCCCATCGGGGGCATCTCGCCCACTTCATAGAGGTCCTTTTGCGGGGCGTCATATTCGGCGTGTTTCGTATCCAGTGCCATGTGGGCCTCCTGCCGGTGATCGGTGTCTACAAGGTCTGTGCCGCACCGCAGAATCGCGGCGGCTCCCTTTCGGGATATGACCCGCCGCGCAACAATGCAACCCCTAGATACCGCCGTTTGTAATTTTATGACCCAGCAGTCGCAGCAATTTCTGCCGCAGGTGCAGCATCCTCCCAGGGGAAATGTGCAATGGAATTAGCGTAGAAGGCCAAAACAGGCCCCTGCCCCTCGACGATCTCCAGCCCCTCTGGGCCTTCGGAAATGACGCCACGTTTCTTGAGCCGCGCGACGGCGCGGGCGACCCGCTCGGGCAGGACGTCCGGCTTCGGCACCCGATTGCGCGGTGGCATCTGCTCCAAAGTGGCAGCCACTTCGGCCAGCAGATCGGCCTCCTTCATCGGGCGCGCGGCCTGCAACATCACCCGCGCGATCAGCGGCACGGTCAGCACCGGCATCGCCTGCGCGATCCGGTCCATCAACATTTCGGACAACTCCGACACCGGCACCCCGGCCCCGGTGCGACGCAACGACAGCGGATCGCCAAAGGTCACCGCCGCCGTGCCAAAACGCGTGTCGCGCCCGCGCAGCCGCCGCCACATCTTGCGCAGCACGAAGCCCACAACCACCGTGATCCGCGCCCCGAAACGCCGGTCCCCGCGCTGCCCGGCGGCGATCAACACGCGGTCTTCCAGTACCCGGTCATAATTAATCGCCACCGGCACGAAAATGATGTCGCGCTCGCCCTCGGGGTCGAACCCATCCACGACATAGGACAGAAGCCCGACCTTCGGCGGCTGCAAGGCCCCGGTCAGGCTCAAGCCGCCCTCGGGGTAGAAGGCCTGCGTCACCCCGCCCGTCGTGGCCATCTGCACATAGCGCGCCAAAACCTTGCGATAGAGCGCCCCGCGCGACCGACGGCGGATGAAATACGCCCCCATCGAGCGGATCAACGTGCTCAGCGGCCAGACCCGCGCCCATTCCCCCACCGCATAGCTCAGCGCCGAAGACCGCGCGGCGAGATAGGTCACCAGCATGTAATCCATGTTCGACCGGTGGTTCATGATAAAGACCACCGTGGCATCCCGCGGCAGCGCGGCGAATGTCGTCTCGTTACTCACCGCCGTCTCGACCCGGTAGACCGTATTGGTCAACAGCCGCGCCAAGCGGATGCCGAAACTGAAATAGGCGAAGGCCGAAAACCGCGGCACGATCTCGCGCGCATATTCCCGCGCCTTTTGAAAGGCTACGTTTTCCGGCACCCCGTTGCTGCGGGCATAGTTGACGATCTCTTGGCTGACCTCCGGATCATAGATCAGCCGCTGGATCATGTCGTGCCGCCGCGCCAGTTTGAAGGGCTCGATGGGCCGCGTCAGCCGCTTGTTCAACCGTGCTACTGCCCGCTCAAGCCGCCGGCGAAAGAACCAACGCACCGAAGGCAGCAGAAAGTGGCTCAGCGCGGTGACGGCTGCGAAAACCACGATGAGGATGAACAGCCAAAGGGGCAATTGCACAGTCTGCGTCATGGCTTAACCCTTACAGTGCAGGGGCGAGAGGACAATATTTATCTGTTTCCCGCCCGCCCAAGCGGCCCGAGTGATGCCGCAACGCAGCGAATTGACAGAGGCATATTATTTCCCCTATCAACGTCATGACGCAACTTTATTGCAACCCAGATTCAAGAGGCCACGATGACCCAACCGCAGAAAGACCGCCCCTGGCTCATTCGCACCTATGCGGGCCATTCCACCGCCGCCGCGTCTAACGCGCTCTACCGCTCGAACCTTGAGCGCGGGCAGACCGGGCTTTCCGTGGCCTTCGACCTGCCGACCCAAACCGGATATGACAGCGACCATGTGCTCAGCCGCGGCGAGGTTGGCAAGGTGGGCGTGCCGGTGAACCACCTCGGCGATATGCGCGCGCTGTTTGATGGCATCCCGCTGGAGCAGATGAACACCTCGATGACGATCAACGCCACCGCCCCTTGGCTGCTGGCGCTCTATATCGCGGTGGCCGAGGAACAGGGCGCGGATGTCTCCAAGCTGCAAGGCACGGTGCAAAACGACCTGATCAAGGAATACCTTAGCCGCGGCACCTATATCTGCCCGCCCGCGCCATCGCTTAAGATGATCGCGGATGTGGCCGAATTCTGCTATACGAATGTCCCGAAATGGAACCCGATGAACGTCTGTTCCTACCACCTGCAAGAGGCGGGCGCGACGCCGGAACAGGAATTGGCCTTCGCGCTGGCCACCGCCACCGCCGTGCTCGACGCGCTCAAACCCCGCGTCCCGGCAGAGGATTTCCCGAAATTGGTGGGCCGCATTTCCTTCTTCGTGAACGCAGGCATCCGTTTCGTCACCGAAATGTGCAAAATGCGCGCCTTTGTAGACCTTTGGGACGAGATTTGCCGCGCGCGCTATGGCGTCGAAGACCCCAAATTCCGTCGCTTCCGCTATGGGGTGCAGGTCAATTCGCTGGGGCTGACCGAACAACAGCCCGAGAATAACGTCTACCGTATTCTCATCGAAATGCTGGCCGTGACCCTCTCGAAAAAAGCCCGCGCCCGCGCCGTGCAATTGCCCGCATGGAACGAAGCCCTCGGCCTGCCCCGCCCCTGGGATCAACAATGGTCGATGCGGATGCAGCAGATCATGGCACATGAGACGGACCTTTTGGAATTCGACGATCTATTCGACGGCAACCCGGCGGTCGATGCCAAGGTCGAATTGCTCAAAGAAGGCGCGCGGGCCGAATTGGCGAATCTCGACGGTATGGGCGGCGCGATTTCCGCGATCGATTACATGAAAGGACGTTTAGTCGAAAGCAATGCCGACCGGCTGCGGCGTATCGAAAGCGGCGAAACCGTCGTGGTGGGCGTAAACAAATGGCAGCAAGGCGCGCCCTCGCCCCTGATGACCGGCGCAGGCGATATCATGCAATCCGACCCCGGCGCCGAGGCCGACCAGCTCGCCCGGCTCGACGCATGGCGCAGCGCGCGCGACGAGGGTGCCGTGAAACAGGCGCTGGCCGATCTGCGCGCCGCGGCGCAGGCGGGCGAGAACATCATGCCCGCCTCTATCGCCGCTGCGAAAGCCGGGGTGACCACCGGCGAATGGGCCGCGCAGATGCGCGCCGTTCACGGGGAATATCGTGGCCCTACAGGTGTTTCCGCAGGCCAGTCCAACAAGACCGAAGGTCTGGACGACCTGCGCGATGCGGTAGACGCGGTCAGCGACAAACTTGGCCGCAGGCTGAAGTTCCTCGTCGGCAAACCGGGGCTCGACGGCCACTCAAACGGGGCCGAGCAGATCGCCGTCCGCGCCCGCGATTGCGGCATGGACATCAGCTATGAAGGCATCCGTCTGACACCTGCGGAGATTGTCGAAGCAGCACAAACGGAAGCCGCCCATGTGGTCGGCCTGTCGATCCTCTCGGGCTCTCACGTGCCCTTGGTCGAAGACCTGATGAAACGCATGGCCGAGGCCGGGTTGACCCATATTCCCGTCATCGTCGGCGGCATCATTCCCGAGGCCGACGCCACCCGTTTGCGCGCCGCTGGAGTTGCGCAGGTCTATACGCCGAAGGACTTCGAATTAAACGTCATCATGCAGGATATCATTACGCTCGCCGATCCCAAAGCGGTGGCGGCGGAATAGGCTGACACAAAATACATCGTGCAATTAACTTATTGCCTCTATAATTCCCTCTACCAGCACAATCTGGAAAGGAAATATCAGATATGGAAAAAGACCTGAAATCCATGAGCCGTAAGGAACTGGAGAAACTTCTGTCGGATGTCAAAAAGGCATTGCAGGCCGCGCAGGCGCGCGAACGCCGCGCCGCACGCAAGGCAGCGCAAAAGGCAGCGGCGGAATATGGCTTTTCCCTGAATGAGTTAGCTGATGAGGCCCCCGCGCCCAAGAAGGCCAAGAAGCCGCGCAAAGCGCCTGCCGGTCCGAAATCGAAGCCTCAGTTCGCCAATCCGGAGAACCCGTCCCAGACTTGGACCGGAAAAGGCCGCCAGCCGAATTGGTTCCGCGCCCAAGTAGAGAATGGTGCCGATCCGGAAACGATGCGGGTTTAATACTTCCCGAAATACGGGAATTTCGCGCCGGTTGAATAGCAATTCACCGGCGCTTTTTTATTGCTAACGGAAATGTGAATTCGATAGTCACCGCCCGCACGGCGCCGAGCGGAAGTTTACGTCACACCCCCTGCCCCACCGCAGCCCTTGTGAAGCCCGCCTTGCGCGGGCAAAATGCGCCAAACATCAGGAGACAGAAATGACCGTCCATATTGGCGCAAAACCCGGCGATATCGCCGAAACCGTATTGATGCCCGGCGACCCCTACCGCGCGAAATGGGCGGCGGAGACCTTTCTCGAAGGGGCCGAACTGGTCAACGAAGTGCGCGGCATGCTCGGCTTTACCGGCACATGGCGCGGCAACCGGGTGACGATCCAAGGCTCGGGCATGGGAATGCCGTCGCTGTCGATCTACGCCAATGAGTTGATGACCGAATATGGCGCGCAGACCCTGATCCGCATCGGCTCTTGTGGCGGCATGCAATCCCATGTCGGCATCCGTGACGTGATCATCGCCATGACGGCGAGCACGATCACCTCGCCCTCCTCCGGCATTTTCCGCGAATTGAACTACGCCCCCTGCGCCGATTACGGCCTTTTGAGCGCTGCTGTCGCTGCCGCCGAAAAGCTCGAAGCTAAGACCCATGTGGGCGGGATCTATTCCTCGGATGTTTTCTATGCGGAGCGCCCCGACCTTGACGAGCAGATGGTGCGCCATGGCATCCTCGGTGTCGAGATGGAAGCGGCGGAGCTTTACACGCTGGCCGCGCGGCACAAGCGGCGTGCCTTGGCGGTGCTGACGGTGAGCGATCATTTGCAGACCGGCGAGGCGCTGCCATCGGAGGATCGCGAAAAGAGTTTTGGCGATATGGTCGAGATTGCGCTGGAGGCGGCCTTTGCCTGAGTGCGGCGCCTGCTGAGAGGGCGGGATTGGTATTTGAAAAAGGATGAAGGGGCGCGGCGGGGGTCGCGCCTTTTTTCGTGGCTTGGCGGGTGGTGTGAGCGAGGGGGGTGCTTCGTTGGTTGGCGCTCGCGTGTGGGGAGAGTGCGGAAGGTATTTGGGAAAGGATGAAGGGAGGGGGTGTGGCGCGTCTTTCAGGCGTGTTGGCCGGCGAGGCGGCCGGAGTAGAGGCAGCCGCCTAAGAAGGTGCCTTCGAGGGCGTTGTAGCCGTGGTAGCCGCCGCCGCCGAAGCCGCAGACCTCTCCGGCGGCGAAGAGACCGGGGAGGATGGTGCGCGCAGGCGTGAGCACGCGGCCTTGGGTGTCGCTGTGCAATCCGCCGAGGGATTTCCGGGTGAGGATGTTGAGCCGCACGGCGATGAGCGGGCCGTTGGCCGGGTCGAGGATGGCGTGGGGTTTGGCGGTGCGGATCAGGCGGTCGCCACGGTAGTTGCGGGCGCCGCGGATCGCGGTGATCTGGGCGTCTTTGGCGAAGGGGTTGCCCAATTGGCCGTCGCGGGCCGCGATTTGGGCGCGGATGTGCTCTGGGGCGACGGGGGTCTCGGGTGTGAGGGCGTTCATGCGGGCGACGAGGGTTTCCAAGTCCTCGGCGACAATGAAATCCGCGCCTTTTTCTTTGAAGGCCTCGACTGCGGCGGTTGCCCCCTTCCCGAGGCGCGCCTTCAGGACTTCGCCCCGTTTGCCGGAGGTGAGATCGGGGTTCTGTTCGGATCCCGAGAGGGCGAATTCCTTTTCGATGATCTTTTGCGTCAGGATGAACCAGCTGTGTTCGCCCGCTTGCAGGATGCGTTTGAGGGTCGAGAGCGTGTCGAAGCCGGGCAGGCAGGGGGCTTCCATCCGGTCGCCCTGCGCGTCGAACCACATCGACGAGGGACCGGGCAGAATGCGGATGCCGTGGTTGGGCCAGATCGGGTCCCAGTTCTGGACGCCCTCGCAATAGTGCCACATGCGGTCTTCGTTGATGAGCCCGGCCCCGGCGTCGGCTGCAATGCCGTGCATCTTGCCGTCGACGTAGTCGGGCACGCCGCTGACCATGCGTTGCGGGGCGGGGCCGAGGCGGTCAGTGGGCCAGTGTTGGCGCACCAAATCATGGTTGGCTCCGATGCCACCGGTGGTGAGGATGACGGATTCGGCGGTATGTTCGAATGGCCCGGTGACGTTGCGTGGGGTGCTCTGCCCGCGGAGGGCGTCGCTGTCTTCCAGCACCTCGCCTGCGACGCCGGTGACTGCGCCATTGGTGGCGACCAGTCGTGTGACCCGGCGGCGGAAGCCAAGGCGCAGTTTGCCCGCCGCTGCATGTTCGCGCATTAGCCGCGCGAAGGGGGCCACAACGCCGGTGCCGGTGCCCCAGGTGATGTGGAAACGCGGGACGGAGTTGCCGTGGCCTCCGGCCCCTGCCCCGCCGCGCTCGGCCCAGCCGACGACCGGGAACCAGCGCAGGCCGATCTGGTGCAGCCATGCGCGCATGTCGCCCGCCGCCCAGTCGATGAACCCTTGCGCGAACTTGCGGGGGTTGGCGTCCTCCGCCCGGTCGAACTGCGCCGAGCCCATCCAGTCGCGATAGGCGAGTTCCGCGCTGTCGCGGATGCCCATGCGGCGTTGTTCGGGCGTGTCGACCATGAAGAGACCGCCGAGCGACCAATAGGCCTGCCCGCCGAGGCTTTGCGGGCCTTCTTGGTCCATGAGCAGCACCCGGCGGCCGCGCAGCACGGCCTCATGGGCGGCGACCATGCCGGCCAGACCCGCCCCCACGACGATCACATCTGCTTTGAAACGCTCACCCATTGCTGCCTCCCCTGTTCCCGCAAGCTTGCGGCGGGCTGGGGGCAAAAGCAAGTCACAGACGCGGGGTGTCGAGCCCTTTGAGGCAGCGGTCGGGCGGGCCTTCGCTGCGGTAGGCTTCGGCCCCGCAGGCGACGCAGTGGTATTTGCGCAGCGCGCCTTTGTCCCCCGCCCGGTCTTCGCGCCAGCGGCAGTCCCGCGTGGGCGCGTTGCGACGGGCAAAGATCAGCACGATCACAAAGACGATAACGATGACGAAGGGCAGGATCATGGGAAAAACCAAAGGCCCGGCGCTTGGCCGGGCCTTCCTGTCGGATTGGGTGGATTAGACGGTGCGCTCGACCATCAGTTTCTTGATATTGGCGATCGCAGCCGCCGGGTTCAGCCCCTTGGGGCAGGTCTTGGCGCAGTTCATGATCGTGTGACAGCGGTAGAGCTTGAACGGATCCTCAAGGTCATCCAGACGCTCGCCCGTGGCCTCGTCCCGGCTGTCGATGATCCAGCGGTAGGCGTGCAGCAGGGCCGCTGGGCCGAGGTAGCGGTCGCCGTTCCACCAGTAGCTGGGGCAAGAAGTCGAGCAGCAGGCGCACATGATGCACTCATACAGACCGTCGAGCTTGGCACGGTCGTCGATCGACTGTTTCCACTCCTTGCGGGGCTCGGGCGTGTCGGTTTCCAGCCACGGCTGGATGCTGGCGTGCTGGGCGTAGAAGTGGGTCAGATCGGGGATCAGGTCCTTGACCACCGGCATATGCGGCAGCGGGTAGATCTTCACCACGCCGTTGATCTCTTCCATGCCGTAAGTGCAGGCCAGCGTGTTGATCCCGTCGATGTTCATCGCGCAGGAGCCGCAGATGCCCTCGCGGCAGGAGCGGCGGAAGGTCAGCGTCGGGTCGATCTCGTTCTTGATCTTGATCAACGCGTCGAGAATCATCGGCCCGCAATCGTCCATATCGACGAAATAGGTATCCAGCGCCGGGTTCTTCCCGTCGTCGGGGTTCCAGCGATAGATGTGGAACTCGCGCAGGTTGGTCGCCCCTTCGGGCTTGGGCCATGTCTTCCCGCTGGTCATGCGGGAGTTTTTCGGAAGCGTCAGTTGAACCATTATGCGTCTCCTAAAGCGTCAGACCGGCTGCGGGCGCGGCGGCCAGCAGGCAGGTACGGGTCTCGGGGCGCGACAGGATGGTGCGCACGGTGCCCGTTGTTGTATCGTCCACGCCAACCACGGTGGCGCGGGCCAATTCGCGCAGCTCCAGCGCGTCGGCATTGTCGATGATGCAATCGGTGAAGGGGGTGATCAGCTCTTTCGGCACCTGCGGGAAACGGGTGGCCAGAACCTCGGTCACCACGCCTTTGGAGGTCTGGCGGGCGGTGTCATCCACCGCCTGCTGAACCTCCACACAGCCCGAAAGGCCGAGCATCGTGGCCGCGATGAGTGCTGTGCGGACCATCAATACACCCGTGCCTTGGGGGCGATCTTTTTCATGTCGATGCCGCCTTCATCCTCTTTGGTCAGCGGATCAAGGTGCACGGCGCGGTAGGTCAGCTTGGCATCGTTGCCATCGAACCAGGCCAGCGAATGCTTGCGCCATTCGTCGTCGTTCCGGTCCGGGTAGTCCTCATGCGCGTGGGCACCACGGCTTTCCTTGCGCGCAGCGGCGGCGGTGATCGTGGCGGTGGCGTTGGGCATCAGGTTGGTCAGCTCCAAGGTCTCCATCAAGTCGGAGTTCCACACGAGGCTGCGGTCGGTGACATGCAGATCGTTCAGCTTGTCGGCCACGTCGATCATCTTCTTGCGGCCTTCCTCCAACGTCTTGTCGGTGCGGAAGACGGCGGCATCGGCCTGCATAGTCTTTTGCATCTCAAGGCGCAGTTCGGCAGTCGGCGTGCCGCCCTTGGCATTGCGCAGACCGTCGAAGCGATCGAAAGCCTTCTCGACCGATTTGAGGTTCGGGGCGGGCACCGGGCTTTCGGGGTCGACGATCTTGGCGGCGCGGATCGCGGCGGCGCGGCCAAAGACCACGAGGTCGATGAGGGAGTTGGAGCCCAGACGGTTCGCACCATGCACCGAGGCACAGCCCGCCTCGCCCACGGCCATCAGGCCGGGTGCGATGGCGTCGGGGTTGTCGGCGGTCGGGTTCAGCACCTCGCCCCAGTAGTTCGTGGGGATGCCGCCCATGTTGTAGTGCACGGTGGGCAGCACCGGGATCGGCTCTTTCGTGAGGTCTACACCCGCAAAGATACGCGCGGATTCCGAGATGCCCGGCAGGCGCAGGTCCAGCGTCTCCGGCGGCAGGTGGTTCAGGTGCAGGTGGATGTGATCCTTGTTCTCGCCCACACCGCGGCCTTCGCGGATCTCCATCGTCATGCAGCGCGAAACCACGTCGCGCGACGCCAAATCCTTGTAGGTCGGCGCATAGCGCTCCATGAAGCGCTCGCCTTCGGAGTTGGTCAGATAACCGCCCTCGCCGCGCGCGCCCTCAGTGATCAGGCAACCCGCGCCGTAGATGCCGGTGGGGTGGAACTGGACGAATTCCATGTCTTGCAGCGGCAGACCCGCACGGGCCGCCATGCCGCCGCCGTCGCCGGTGCAGGTATGTGCGGAGGTGGCCGAGAAGTACGCTCGGCCATAGCCGCCTGTCGCCAGCACGACCATCTTGGCGCTGAACAGATGCATGGTGCCGTCGTCGAGTTTCCAGCAGAGCACACCTTGGCAGACACCGTCGTCCGACATGATCAGGTCGATGGCGAAATATTCGATGAAGAATTCCGCGCTTTGCTTCAGCGACTGGCCGTAGAGCGTGTGCAGGATCGCGTGACCGGTCCGGTCAGCGGCGGCACAGGTGCGCTGCACGGGGGGGCCTTCGCCGAATTCGGTGGTATGGCCACCGAAGGGGCGCTGGTAGATCTTGCCCTCTTCGGTGCGCGAGAAGGGCACGCCGTAATGCTCAAGCTCGTAAACCGCCTTGGGCGCTTCGCGGGCGAGGTATTCCATCGCATCCGTGTCGCCCAGCCAGTCCGAGCCCTTGACCGTGTCATACATATGCCACTGCCAGTTGTCGGGGCCCATGTTGCTCAAGGACGCGGCGATGCCCCCCTGCGCGGCCACGGTGTGGCTGCGGGTCGGGAACACCTTGGAAATACAGGCCGTGCGCAGCCCCTGCTCCGCCATGCCCAAAGTCGCGCGCAGACCAGCACCGCCTGCCCCCACCACGACAACGTCATATTCGTGGGTTTCGTATTCATATGCTGCCATTTAATCGGTCTCCCGTTTGGGCGTATTGTTACAGGGCGAGCTTGGCGATGGCGAAAACGCCGACCGCTGCTGCGCCGTAGCTGATGATGGTCATCACGATGAGGGCGACTTTGTTGGCCAGCCCATGGACATAGTCCTCGATCAGCACCTGCACGCCGTCATTGAAATGTTTAAAGCCCACGATCAGCGTCAGCGCCGCCACGATGGCCGGGAAGGGCCGCGCGTAATAGGCAAGGATCTCTTCATAGCTGCCGCCGAGCGCACTGCCGAAGGTAAAGACGAACAGCGGGATCAGAACCAACAGCGCCAGCGAGGAGACTTTCATCGCCCAGAAATGCGCGGTGCCGGTTTTCGCCGAGCCAAGGCCGCGGGCGCGTTTGCGATCTGTCATGTATGCCATGGTGTCGCTCCTCAAACGATGATGATGGTCAGGATGGTCAGCACGACCGATCCGATCAGCACGGTCCAGCCCAGCTTTTCCGCGGTGGGGATATCGAGCATGCGGCCCGTATCCCAGATCAGGTGCCGCACACCGGCCAGCGTGTGATACCACAGGCCCAAGAGCGACAGGGTAAAGACCAGATCACCGAACCAGCTGGTCATAATTCCGTTCACGGTGTCGAAATACTCAAGAGACGTGGCCGCGGCGAGGAACCACCACACGATAAGCAGCGCGGTGATCAGCATCGCGTTGCCGGTGATCCGGGTGAGAATCGACGTCATGGAGGTCAATTGAGGGCGGTAGATCGTCAAATGCGGGGAAAGCGGGCGGTTACCCCGGTTCACGTCGGCCATGGCGCGGTCCTTTGTCCTGTGCTTTGTCCTGTGCTTTGCATCTTGATAGCGGTTTTTACAGGACTGTCACGGGGAACTGCGGGGAATCTGCCGGGTTTGGCCGGTGTTTCGGTGGAAAAATGACAGAGTGATGTGGTCCTACTCGTTTTTGTGATCACAGCATATTATAGTGTGATCACAAAACTGCCCCACCCCTGAACGAAAAAGCGCGCCCCGATTGGGACGCGCTCCAAAACTCGTATGCCGTGAGGCTTAGGCGAGGCTCTCGTCAATGCCTTTGCAAGCTTCGACCAGACCTTTGACCGCGTTGACGGAGTTGTCGAACATCGCCTGCTCGTCTTTGTTCATCGAAATCTCGACGACACGCTCAACACCGCCTGCGCCGATCACGGTGGGCACGCCCACATAGAAGCCGTTCAAGCCGTAGGCCCCATCGACATGCGCCGCTGCGGGCAGAACGCGCTTTTGGTCCTTGAGATAGGCTTCGGCCATCTCGATCGCGGAGGTGGCGGGCGCGTAGAAGGCGGAGCCGGTCTTCAGCAGGCCGACGATCTCGGCGCCGCCGTCACGGGTGCGCTGCACGATCGCGTCGAGCTTGTCCTGTGTGGTCCAGCCCATCTTGACCAGATCGGGCAGAGGGATGCCTGCGACGGTGGAATAACGTACCAGCGGCACCATCGTGTCGCCGTGACCGCCCAGAACGAAGGCGGTGACGTCTTTCATCGATACGTTGAACTCGGTCGCGAGGAAGTGGCGGAAACGCGCGGAGTCGAGCACGCCAGCCATGCCGCAAACCTTGTTGTGCGGCAGGCCCGAGAATTCGCGCAGCGCCCAGACCATCGCGTCGAGCGGGTTGGTGATGCAGATCACGAAGGCGTCGGGCGCGTGCTTGGCAATGCCCTCGCCCACGGATTTCATGACCTTGAGGTTGATGCCCAGCAGGTCGTCGCGGCTCATACCCGGCTTGCGGGCCACACCGGCGGTCACAATGCAGACGTCCGCGCCCGCGATATCGGCGTAATCTTGCGTGCCCGACATGGTGGCGTCGAACTTGCCCGAGGGGCCCGACGACGCGATATCGAGAGCTTTGCCCTCAGGGGTGCCCTCGGCAATGTCGAACAGGACGACATCGCCCAATTCTTTCAACGCTGCGAGATGGGCGAGAGTGCCGCCGATTTGCCCCGCGCCGATAAGCGCGATTTTGGGTCTGGCCATGGTCATGTCTCCGACAGAGGTTTCATTTGCGCCGGAGATACCGAAATGCACGGTCCCGTGCAAGTTGCAGCATTGGCGGGCGGCTAACCCCTGCCCTCACCACGAAAAAGGCCGCCCCGAGGGGCGGCCAATTGCTGAACTTTAAGGCGAAGAATTAGTCGCCTTGGTACTCAGGCTGCGATTCCAGACGCTCTTCGGTGCTGTCGATGTAGATGCGCACGTCGTCGCCTTCCACGTTTTGCAGAACCTGAAGTTCGTCAAATGTCACGGCCACCGGCTTTTCGCCCAGACCAAGGAAACCGCCCACGTTGATGACCACACGGTCAATCTGGCCGTTGTCGCCGATCAGCAGCGAGTCGATCTCACCCACGGTTTCGTCGTTGGCACCATAGACATAGGAGCCTTCAAGGTCCTCGGCGCTCATCTGCTCGATCATCTCGGCTTCGGCATTGGCATAGCCTTCACGCTCAACTTCGGGGCGCGGCAGCAGTTCACGCTCAACGGTTTCGTCGCCTGTGATCACGGTGGTGTTGGCTTCGGCTTCGTTGACAGCTTCTTCTGTCTCGGCTTCGGCGTTCTCCATCATGGTTTCGGCTTCTTGCGCCATTTCCTCGGATTCGGCCTCTACGTCATTGGCCATCTCTTCGGTCTCGGCTTCAAGGTTTTCGGCCGCGTTCTCGGTGTCTTGCGCCAGTTCCTCGGTCTCGGCCTCTACGTCGTTGGCCATTTCCTCGGTCTCGGCTTCGACATCGTTCGCCATTTCTTCGGCTTCGGTCTCGCCGTTGATGACGGTGACGTTCGCGTCAGTCTCGTTCATGGCGTCGCCTTCCATCCGCTCGCCATCCATCATGGGACGTTCGAACTCAGGCGCCTGTTCCAGCATCTCTTTCGAGGTGTTCACAACGAGGAAGCGCTCACCGCCTTCGTCGTTCAGGATGCGAATCTTGTCCATGGAGATGGAAACGTCACGTTCGCCCATGCCAAGGAAGCCGCCGATGCCAAGGATCACGGCAGTCACTTCGCCGTCCTGCGACACGATGATGTCGTTAATCTCGCCAATATCATCCCACTCCTGCTCGGCGCCATCGGCAACGGGGGTTGCCGCGTCAACTTCGGCTTCGGAGTTGTAGATGCGCATGCCGATCAGGTCGGATGCAAGGAAATCAGTCTGCTCTACGGCAACGTTGCCAAAGCCTTCGGAATGCGCGTCAGCAAAGGCTGTGCCGGTCATGGTCAATACGATGGCCGTCGTGCTCAGAAAACGTTTCATTGTAGGTCTCCTTCCAAAAATGAGCGTTGCTTGCTCTTCTGGAACCACAACCCGGATGGCCCTCTCCAGTTCCACGGCGGCACAAATAAATGGCGGGACTTCGCCCAAGCAGCGGCAGGCCCCAAACATAGAAAAGGCGGCCCTAGGCCGCCCGCGCTTCCACGATATATTCCGCCCTCAGGCGTCTTCGCCCTTGGCGGGCAACTCCTCCGCCAGCGTCTCGAACCCTTGGCCCGAGGCGACGAGACAGGTGATACCGTTGACCCCGGTGACCGTGATCGTCCAACTGCCCGTCTGGTTGGAGGCGAAAACCTCAACCACCGCATTATCGCCGCCCAGTCCCATGGACTGGCGCGTCTCGCCATAGCCATCGGCCAGCCGCAGCACCACATGATCGCGCGGCGCGCAATTGCGCGGCGTCTGCGCCTCGGTCGTGGTGGCCAGCACAATCGCCGAAGCCGCGGTGAGCGCCGCGAGGTGAAGAAATTTAACGAAACCTGTCATAGCATCTGCCTTCGCATCGAAAGGCGTGATCCTTGGGGGTGGCAATGCGCCGTCTTTCGCACCGGCCCCAAAGCAGCCTTGGTTGAAATGACTGCATCCGCTGCGCTGGAAACTGCGGCAGATGCGATGCAACAGACAGTGCGCCCCAAGGCTGAAAGACTGGTTAATCCGCCGCGCGGAAATCACCGCAACAGCTTCGCTGCGTCGCGGCATGTTTTGCCTTGAAGTTTTCGCACAAAAATGCCCCTCTGTGCGCAACAATGTTAGGCGGCCAGCGCGCCGCCCTGCCTGAGGAGCCTTTCATGACCGCCACAACCCGCCCCCTGCGTTCCGTTCTCTACATTCCGGGCTCCAAGCCCCGTGCCTTGGACAAAGCCCGCGGATTGGTCTGCGACGCGGTGATCTTCGATCTCGAAGATGCCGTCTCCCCCGATGAGAAGGTCGCTGCACGTGAAACATTGGCCGAGGCACTGGCCGAAGGCGGCTACGGCGCGCGGATGCGGGTGGTGCGGATCAACGGGCTCGATACCGAATGGGGCGCCGATGACGCCCGCGCCGCCGCCGCAATGAACCCCGATGCGATTCTCCTGCCCAAGGTCGGCTCCCCCGCCGATCTCGAAGCGCTGGCCGAGATCGTGGGCGACATCCCCCTTTGGGCGATGATGGAAACCCCCGGCGCCATGCTGAATGCCGCCGCCATAGCCGGGCACCGCCAGTTGCAGGCCATGGTCATGGGCACCAACGATCTGGCGAAAGACCTGCAAACCCGCTTCCGCCCCGACCGGCTGCCGCTGATCACCGGCCTCGGGCTTTGCCTGCTGGCCGCCAAAGCGCATGGCGTGGCGATCATCGACGGGGTGTATAACGCGTTCAAAGACGAAGACGGCCTGCGCGCCGAATGCGAACAGGGCCGCGACATGGGGTTTGACGGCAAAACCCTGATCCACCCCGCGCAGCTCGACATCGCGAATGCCGCCTTCACCCCGTCAGAGGAAGAAGCCGCCCTCGCCCGCCGCCAGATCGACGCCTATGAAGAGGCACAGGCCGCAGGTCAGGGCGTGGCGGTCGTCGACGGTAAAATCGTGGAAAATCTCCATGTTGCCACCGCCCGCGAAACACTGGCAAAACTGGCGGCAATTGCAGCCATGAGCCCGGAGCCTTCGCCATGACAATCCTCATCCTCGGCCTGATCCTTTGGATCGGGGCCCATCTCCTCAAACGCCTGATGCCTGCCCAACGGGCGCAGATGGGCACCGCAGGCCGGGGCGCGGTCGCCACCGCATTGGTCGTGGCGCTGGCCCTCATCATCTGGGGCTATCGCGCAGCGGAGTTCATTCCGGTCTGGACCCCGCCCAGCTTCTTTATCCACATCAACAACCTGTTGATGGTACTGGCCTTCTGGGTCTTCGGCTCCAGCGCCGCCAAGGGCGCCAAGGCATGGCCCGCCTATAAAACCCGCCACCCGCAACTGCTGGCGGTGAAGATCTGGGCCACGGCACACCTTCTGGTCAACGGCGATCTCGCCTCCATCCTGCTCTTTGGCACCATGCTGGGCTGGGCCGTGAGCGAGGTCATCCTGATCAACCGCGCCGAGCCGGGTTGGACACCCCCGCCCCACGCAGGCCGCGCCACCTATATCCGCCTCATCGTGATCTCCACGATCCTCTTCGTTCTCGTCGCCGGCATTCACACATGGCTCGGCGTCATCCCCTTCCCCCATTGATCCCGGAGCCTTCCATGAAAGTTTACCGCTTCCTCTCCGAAGAAGATACATCCGCCTTTTGCCACAAAGTCACCGATGCGCTGAACAAAGGCTGGGAGCTTTACGGCTCTCCCACCCAAACATGGGACCACAAGGCCGGGGTCATGCGCTGCGGCCAAGCCGTGGTGAAAGACGCCCCCGGCACCTATTCGCCCGACACCAAATTGGGCGAGCAGTGATGAGCAAGACCAACCGGGGCCGCTTTTTCGAAGACTACAAACTGGGCGAGGTGCTGCATCACGCGGTGCCCCGCACGGTCGGTGCGGGCGAACGTGCGCTCTATCACGCGCTCTACCCCGCGCGGCACGCGCTCTATTCCGCCGACAGTTTCGCCCAGTCCTGCGGGCTGAAGGCCAGCCCGCTCGACGATATGATCGCCTTTCACATCGTCTTTGGCAAAACCGTGCCGGATGTCTCGCTCAATGCCGTGGCCAATCTGGGCTATGCCCAAGGCCGCTGGCTGCACCCCGTCTGGCCCGGCGACACGCTGCGCGCCGAAAGCGAGGTCATCGGCCTCAAACAGAACTCCAACGGCAAGACCGGCGTCGTCTGGGTCCGCACCACCGGGCTGAACCAGAATGACGAAAAGGTGCTCGACTATGTCCGCTGGGTCATGGTGCGCAAAGGTGACCTCGACGCCCCCGCGCCCGAGACCACCCTGCCGGACCTGCCCGATGCGCTGACTGTGGATCAATTGCACATCCCGCAGGGCCTCGACTTTACCAATTACGACTTCGCCCGCGCCGGGGAACCGCACCGCTGGGGCGATTATGAGGTCGGCGAAAAGATCGATCACGTCGATGGCGTTACGATTGAGGAAGCCGAGCACATGATGGCCACGCGCCTGTGGCAGAACACCGCCAAGGTGCATTTCGACACCTCCGCCCGCCCCGACGGCTCGCGGCTGATCTATGGCGGCCATGTAATCTCCATGGCCCGCGCGCTGTCCTTTAACGGGCTGGCCAATGCGCAGATGGTCGTGGGGCTGAACGGCGGCGCCCATGCCAACCCCTGCCTTGCGGGCGATACCGTACGTGCCTGGACCGAAGTGCTCGACATGGCCGAGACTGCGGCCCCCGGTGTCGGTGCGCTGCGTCTGCGCCTTGTGGCGACCAAGGGCGGCGCCCCCTTCGAGCTGCGCGATGAGGCCGGAAAATACCGCCCCGAGGTTTTGCTTGACCTCGATTACTGGGCGCTCATGCCGCGCTAAACAGCCGGTCCGCCCCTTCGGTGGGGCGGCCTATCCCCCCTTATTCAAGCAAAAATCAGCCGATTCGGAGCCGCTGAGCGGAAATGTGATCACACGTAATTATCGTGTGATCACAAAACTCATTTTTAACTGGCCAAACCCGGCTTTCTCGGCAAAAACCCTTACAGGAACGAAAGTCATCCCCATACTACGGGGCAACTGGAACAGAAACGGGACCGTTTTCATGAACATCCACGAATATCAGGCAAAAGCCCTCCTGCGCAGCTATGGCGCCCCTGTCTCCGACGGCCGCGTTGTGCTGAAGGCAGAAGACGCCAAGAACGCAGCCGGCGAAATGGACGGGCCCCTCTGGGTTGTCAAAGCGCAGATTCACGCAGGCGGTCGCGGCAAGGGCAGCTTCAAAGAAGCCGCTGCTGGCGAAAAGGGCGGCGTGCGCCTTGCCAAATCCGTGGAAGAAGCGGCCGAGGAAGCCAAGAAGATGCTGGGCAAGACGCTTGTCACGCACCAGACCGGCCCCGCAGGCAAACAGGTCAACCGCATCTACATCGAAGACGGTTCCGACATCGAGCGTGAATTGTATCTCGCCCTGCTGGTCGACCGCCAGACCAGCCGCATCTCCTTTGTCTGCTCCACCGAAGGCGGCATGGACATCGAAGAAGTCGCCGAAGCGACACCTGAAAAAATCCTCAGCTTCTCCGTCGATCCGGCGACCGGCTACCAGCCCTACCATGGCCGCCGCGTGGCCTTCTCGCTGGGCCTCGAAGGCGCCGCCGTCAAGCAATGCGTCAAGCTGATGGGTCAGCTCTACAAAGCCTTCATCGAGAAGGACATGGAGATGCTGGAAATCAACCCGCTGATCGTCATGCCCGGCAACGAACTCAAGGTGCTGGACGCCAAAGTCGGCTTCGACGGCAACGCCATGTACCGCCAGCCCGACATCGCCAACCTGCGCGACGAGACCGAGGAAGACGCCAAGGAACTCGAAGCCTCCAAGTATGACCTGAACTACATCGCGCTCGACGGTGAGATCGGCTGCATGGTGAACGGCGCGGGTCTGGCGATGGCCACCATGGACATCATCAAGCTCTACGGTGCGGAGCCTGCCAACTTCCTCGACGTGGGCGGTGGCGCGACCAAGGAGAAGGTGACCGAGGCGTTCAAGATCATCACCTCCGATGAGAACGTCAAAGGCATCCTCGTCAACATCTTCGGCGGCATCATGCGCTGTGACGTCATCGCCGAAGGCGTTGTCGCTGCGGTGAAAGAGGTCGGCCTGCAAGTGCCGCTGGTTGTCCGTCTCGAAGGCACCAACGTCGAAGAAGGCAAGGCGATCATCAACAACTCCGGTCTCGACGTCATCGCCGCCGACGACCTGAAAGATGGCGCGCAGAAGATCGTGAAAGCGGTCAAAGGCTAAGCCTTTTTGGCCGTTCCCGCAGGGCACGGCGCCCCGCGGGCATGGCCGATATCACCGTTCCCGCCGCCCCTTGGCGGCGGGGGCAGATGCGACGACACCGCGCCGCGCCCACCCGATCACGCAATGAGGTCAGTATGGATCAATCTCCCAAATCCTCCCCCGTTCTGACGGGTATTGCGCTATCGGGGGCGGGCATTCTGATCCGCCAATGGCAACCCGGCGCCCTGCGCCTGCCCGAACCGGTCAACCACCGGCGCCACGACCGCGGGTTACGCCGCGCCGCGCGGAAATCCCGTGACGGGCTGGCGATGATCCTGCCGTCGAACCTCACTGGCTCCATTGGCCGCAGCCTGATGATCATGGGCGCGGGTCTGCTGACCCTGCGGGTGCTGGACCTATTGGTCGATCAAGATGAGCAGCTTTACTGATGCCCGTGCTGTCGCTCGCCCCCTTTACCCAACATGCGGCCAAGCGCGACAGCGCCCCGCGAAAGGCGGGCCTATGACACAGGCGTTTGCCTCTTCCCGCGCGGGCTGGTGGGTGATCCTTGCCCTGATCCTGGCCTTTGCCGCGCAGATGGTCGTCGTGAACGGCCTGCCCGCCGCCACCCAAACCACGCTACTGGCCGAAGGCGGCTTTTACGAAAGCCTCTCCGTCGTGGGTTACATCCTTTGCATTCTCGCATTGGTCTGGACCCTGCGCGGCGCGGTGCAGCGGGTCTGGTATCTGCCGCTGGTACTCGCGGTCATGGCGGCGCGTGAATTGGACCTCGACAAAAGCCTGTTCACCCGCGGCCTGTTCAAAGCCCGGCAATATACTGGTGAGGGCGTCCCGCTGGGCGAAAGGCTGATCGCCGGGTTGATCCTTGCGCTGATCGTCACCGCCATCCTGCTGATGCTCTGGCGTCACGCCCGGCCCTATCTCACGGCTCTGTTTCGGGGCCGCGCTTGGGCGGGGGCCGTCCTGCTGGGGATCGGTTTCACCGTCGCTTACAAACTGCTCGACGGCATCGCGCGCAAACTCGCCCCCTTGGGGATCGAGGTCAGCGCCGATGCCGAACGCACCGCCTTCGTCGTCGAGGAGATCGGGGAGCTTGGCATCCCGGTCATGTTCCTCGTCGCCATCCTGCTGTGGCCCGGCCCTGCGCCTGCCACGGCCCATCCCACCAACCGGGCGCACCGCGTCTGACGCCCCCGGGGCCTGCCCCCGGGATTAAACATCACCGACCAAGGAAGAAATCATGGCCGTACTAGTCAACGAAAACACCAAAGTCATCTGTCAGGGTCTGACCGGCTCGCAGGGGACGTTCCACACCGAACAGGCCATCGCCTATGGCACCAAGATGGTCGGCGGCGTGACCCCGGGCAAAGGCGGTCAAACGCATCTCGACCTGCCGGTCTTCAACTCCGTGCACGAAGCCAAACACGCGACCGAGGCCAATGCCTCCGTGATCTACGTCCCGCCCCCCTTCGCTGCCGACTCGATCCTTGAGGCGATCGACGCCGAGATGGAACTGATCGTCTGCATCACCGAAGGCATCCCGGTGCTCGACATGGCCCGCGTCGCCCGCGCGCTCGAAGGTTCCAAGTCGCGCCTCATCGGCCCGAACTGCCCCGGTGTCATCACGCCCGACGCCTGTAAGATCGGCATCATGCCGGGCCACATCCACCGCCGCGGCTCCGTCGGCGTCGTGTCGCGCTCGGGCACCCTCACCTATGAGGCGGTGAAGCAGACCACCGACATGGGCCTCGGCCAGTCTTCGGCCGTGGGCATCGGCGGCGACCCGATCAAAGGGACCGAGCATATCGACGTGCTGGAGATGTTCCTTGCCGATGACGAAACACAGTCGATCATCATGATCGGCGAAATCGGCGGCTCCGCCGAAGAGGAAGCGGCACAGTTCCTTGCCGACGAGAAGAAGAAGGGCCGCTGGAAGCCCACCGCTGGTTTCATCGCAGGCCGCACGGCCCCTCCCGGACGCCGCATGGGCCACGCAGGCGCGATTGTCGCCGGTGGTAAAGGCGACGCGGAGAGCAAGATCGAAGCGATGAAAGAAGCCGGTATCGTCGTGGCAGACAGCCCCGCGACACTGGGCGAAGCGGTTAAAGAAGCGATCGACAAAGGCTGATGCCTGCCGGGCGGGCCACGGCCCGCCCATTGACCCACTCCGCAAAGCACTATGTTTTGCGGGGTCTTGATAAAAACCACCCGGCGCCGCCGACAGCGAAGGAGGGCAAGATGCACATTCAGACCGCGGTCAATCTCTGCCCGCTTTCGCCCGGCGCCGGCCCGCGGGCAAACGCCCGATCCGGCGGCTCCGCAGGGCCCTGCACCTCCGCCTCTGATACCTATGGCCCCCCGCCCCGGGCCTGACTATAGACCGACCCTGATTCTGACCCTGTCCCGTCTGCCCCGCCGAACAAAGGTGACCCAATGACCGACCAACCCGCCAACGAACAATTCCACGCCTCTTCCTTTATGGAAGGCGACAACGCGGAATATCTTGAGGCGATGTACGCCCGCTATGCCAACGATCCCAACGCGGTTGACGAGGCATGGCAAACGTTCTTTGCGGCGATGGGCGATGACGCCGAAACCGCGCAGGCCGAGGCCGCTGGCCCCTCTTGGGCGCGCCCCGATTGGCCCCCCGCCCCCCAAAGCGAGGTGATGGGCGCGCTGACCGGTGTCTGGCCCGAACCGACCGAGGCGAAAGCCGCAGGCGAGAAGATCAAGAAGAAGGCCGAGGAAAAGGGCGTGCCCGTTTCCGACGATCAAATCCGCGCCGCCGTGCTCGACAGCATCCGCGCGCTCATGCTGATCCGCGCCTACCGCATTCGTGGCCACCTCGCCGCGACGCTCGACCCTCTGGGCATGCGCGACATGGGCGAACAGCCCGAGCTTGACCCCAAGTCCTACGGTTTCACCGATGCTGACATGGACCGCCCGATCTTCATCGACAATGTGCTGGGCCTCGAAGTGGCCACTATGAAGCAGATCGTCGGCATCGTCCGCTCGACCTACTGCGGCACCTTCGCGCTGCAATATATGCATATCTCCGACCCCGAACAGGCCGGTTGGTTGAAAGAGCGGATCGAAGGCTACGGCAAGGAAATCGCCTTTACCAAGGAAGGCCGCAAGGCGATCCTGAGCAAGCTGGTCGAAGCCGAAGGTTTCGAAAAATTCCTCCACGTCAAATACATGGGCACCAAGCGTTTCGGCCTTGATGGCGGCGAAAGCCTTGTCCCGGCGATGGAGCAGATCATCAAGCGCGGCGGCCAGTTGGGCGTCAAGGACATCGTTATCGGCATGCCGCACCGTGGCCGCCTCTCGGTCCTTGCCAATGTCATGCAGAAACCCTACCGCGCGATCTTTAACGAATTCCAAGGCGGCAGCTTCAAACCCGACGATGTGGACGGCTCCGGCGATGTGAAATACCACCTCGGCGCGTCCTCGGACCGTGAGTTCGACGGCAACTCCGTGCACCTGTCGCTGACCGCGAACCCCTCCCACCTAGAGGCGGTGAACCCCGTCGTGCTGGGCAAGGTCCGCGCCAAACAGGACCAGTTGAACGACGAGGACCGCACCGCCGTCATGCCCGTGCTGCTGCACGGCGACGCGGCCTTTGCAGGCCAAGGCGTCGTAGCCGAATGTTTCGCGCTGTCGGGCCTCAAGGGCCATAAGACCGGCGGCACCATGCATATCGTGGTGAACAACCAGATCGGCTTCACCACCGCGCCGCATTTCTCGCGCTCCTCGCCCTATCCGACCGACAACGCGCTTGTGGTCGAGGCGCCGATCTTCCACGTCAACGGCGATGACCCCGAAGCCGTGGTCCACGCCGCCCGCGTCGCCACCGAGTTCCGCCAGAAGTTCCACAAGGACGTGGTCATCGACATCTTCTGCTACCGCCGCTTCGGTCACAACGAAGGCGACGAGCCGATGTTCACCAACCCGGTGATGTACAAGAGCGTCAAGAAACAGAAAACCACGCTGAGCCTCTATACCTCGCGTCTGGTAGCCGACGGTCTGATCCCCGAGGGTGAGATCGAAGACATGAAGACCGCCTTCCAGAACCATCTCAACGATGAGTTCGAGGCCGGGAAAGACTACCGCCCAAACAAGGCCGACTGGCTCGACGGCAAGTGGTCCGGCATGGACAAAAAGAACAAGTCCTACCAGCGCGGCAAAACCGCCATCGCCCCCGAGACGCTGCAAGATGTCGGCAAGGCGATCACCACCGCGCCCGAGGGCTTCCCGCTGCATAAAACCATCGGCCGTCTGCTCGACGCGAAAAAGAAGATGTTCGAAAGCGGTGAGGGCTTCGACTGGGCCACGGCTGAGGCGCTCGCCTTCGGCTCCCTGCTGACCGAGGGCTACAAGGTCCGCCTGTCGGGTCAGGACAGCACCCGCGGCACCTTCAGCCAACGCCACTCGGCCTTCATCAACCAAGAGAACGAAGACCGCTACTATCCGCTGAACCACATCCGCGAGGGGCAGGCCGACTATGAGGTCATCGACTCCATGCTCAGCGAATATGCGGTGCTGGGTTTCGAATATGGCTATTCGCTGGCCGAACCCAATGCGCTGACGCTTTGGGAGGCGCAGTTCGGCGACTTCGCCAATGGCGCGCAGATCATGTTCGACCAATTCATCTCAAGCGGTGAGAGCAAATGGCTGCGCATGTCAGGCCTCGTCTGCCTGATGCCGCATGGCTATGAGGGTCAAGGGCCCGAGCACTCCTCGGCCCGTCTGGAGCGCTTCCTCACCATGTGTGGCGGCGACAACTGGATCGTGGCGAACTGCACCACGCCCGCCAACTACTTCCACATCCTGCGCCGTCAGTTGCACCGCAGCTACCGCAAGCCGCTGATGTTAATGACGCCCAAGTCGCTGCTGCGCCACAAGCTGGCCGTCAGCAAGGCCGATGAATTCACCACCGGGTCGAGCTTCCACCGGGTGCTCTGGGATGACGCCGAAAAGGGCAACTCCGACACCAAACTGGTCGCGGATGACAAGATCAAGCGCGTGGTGATGTGTTCGGGCAAGGTCTATTACGACCTGCTGGAAGAGCGCGACGCCCGCGGCATCGACGACATCTACCTCCTGCGCTTCGAGCAGTTCTACCCCTTCCCCGCGCAATCCGCCGTGAAGGAGCTGGAACGCTTCAAAGGGGCCGAGATGATCTGGTGTCAGGAAGAGCCCAAGAACCAAGGTGCATGGTCCTTCATCGAGCCCAATATCGAATGGGTTCTGGGCCGCATCGACGCGAAACATGGCCGCGCCTCCTATGTGGGCCGCGCCACTTCGGCCTCGCCCGCCACGGGTCTGGCCAGCCAGCACAAAGCACAACAAGCCGCCCTCGTTGACGAGGCGCTGACCATCAAAGGAAAGTAAACCATGACAAGCGAAGTACGCGTCCCAACGCTGGGCGAATCCGTCACAGAAGCCACCGTTGCCACATGGTTCAAGAAACCCGGCGATACCGTCGCGGTGGATGAAATGCTCTGTGAGTTGGAGACAGACAAAGTCACCGTCGAAGTGCCTAGCCCCGTCGCTGGCACATTGAGCGAGATCGTTGCGCAAGAAGGCGAAACCGTGGGCGTTGATGCCCTGTTGGCCAATGTCAGCGAAGGCGATTCTGGCTCGGACGCCGCGCCGAAAGCCAAAGAAGCCGCCAAGGACGATGAGGCCGCCTCCCAGTCCGACCGTGGCGGTGATGCGCCCAAAGCCATCGACGCAGGCGCTACCGAAGTCGCCGCCCGCGAAGGTCAAAGCATCGACGTACAGGTGCCCACCTTGGGCGAATCGGTGACCGAAGCGACCGTGAGCACTTGGTTCAAAAAGGTCGGCGACAAGGTCGAAGCCGATGAGATGCTCTGCGAGTTGGAGACCGACAAAGTTAGCGTCGAAGTCCCCGCCCCCGCCGCAGGTGTGCTGGCCGAGATCTTTGCCGAAGAAGGCAGCACCGTCGAAGCGTCCGCCACACTGGCCGCGCTGACCACCGGCGCAGGCGCTGCTGCCCCCAAGGGTGAAGACGCCAAATCCGGTGCCGGTGCCGCGCCTGAGACCAAGCCCGCCGATGGCAAAGATGTCGAAGACGCACCTTCCGCCAAGAAAGCCATGGCCGAAGCGGGGATCAGCCGCGATCAGGTCACAGGTTCGGGCCGCGATGGTCGCGTGATGAAGGAAGATGTTGCCAAAGCCGTGGCCGCTGGCACCTCCGCCGCGCCCAAGGCCGAGGCGAAGCCCGCCGCACCGCGCGCCGCTTCCGCCCCCGATGACGCCGCCCGCGAAGAGCGCGTCAAGATGACCCGCCTCAAGCAGACCATGGCGCGCCGCCTTAAGGAAGCGCAGAACACCGCCGCGATCCTGACGACCTTCAACGAGGTCGACATGACGGAGGTCATGGCCCTGCGCAACGCCTACAAGGCCGACTTCGAGAAGAAGCACGGCGTGCGGATGGGCTTCATGTCCTTCTTCACCAAGGCCTGCTGCCACGCGCTGAAAGAGATCCCCGAGGTCAACGCCGAGATCGACGGCACCGACGTGATCTACAAGAACTACGTCCATATGGGCGTCGCCGCGGGCACGCCCACGGGCCTCGTGGTGCCGGTGATCAAGGACGCTGACGCGATGTCCTTTGCCGAGATCGAGAAGGCGGTGAACGCCATGGGCAAGAAGGCCCGTGACGGCAAGCTCACCATGGCCGACATGACCGGCGGCACCTTCACCATCTCCAACGGCGGTGTCTACGGCTCGCTGATGACTGCGCCGATCCTGAACCCGCCGCAGTCCGGCATCCTCGGCATGGCCAAGATCCAGGACCGCCCGATGGCGATCAACGGTGAGGTCGTGATCCGTCCGATGATGTATATCTCGCTCAGCTACGACCACCGCCTGATCGACGGCAAGGGCGCGGTGACCTTCCTTGTCCGCGTCAAAGAGATGCTCGAAGATCCGCGCCGTCTGTTGATGGATCTGTGATACTATGGGCGGGGGGCGACCCCCGCCCTATCGCTATACGGCCCGTCGCTCTTAGAAGAATGATAGGCGAAGTTTCAGATCGAATTATGTAGTCTGAAGTTGTTGCATCATTCAATTTAAGGAGAAGGCCATGAGAACCGCAGATTTAGCCAATACATTTGCCGATCGATATCACAATGCCGCAGAACGACAGGTGGTCGTGTCGATTCACCTCTTCGGGATTGAGTTTGCCGAGCAACTCAAAGGCCAGAACATTCAAGAGATCTGTGAGCTCGCAAGAGTACCGAAATCATATGGCACCGAGATTCGAAAAGGTATGCGATTGGCCCCTCATGTGGAGCTAAAGAAATGACCGAAACCACCCTCCTCGCCGCCTATGGCCTTCTGGTCATGCTGACGATCCTCTTGCAGGTGCTGGGCGCGACCCGGCAGCTGTCGATGGGCTACCTGATGTCCTCGCGCGATGAGACGCGCACCACCACCGGCATGACCGCACGTCTGGGCCGCGCGCTTGATAACTCTGTCGTGGCCATGGCGATCTTCGCCCCCGCCGTGCTGCTGGTAGAGATCTTGGGCCGCAACAACAGCGCCACACTGCTCGCCGCCCAGGTCTTCTTGCTGGCGCGGATCATCTACGTGATCGTCTACGCTCTTGGCGTGCCGACAATCCGCACCCTCGCTTGGCTGGCGGGCTATGCCGCCACCGCCGTTCTCTATTTCCACGCGCTCTGAAAGGCATTCCCATGCAGATGATCTGCCACTTCGACGTCACCGATTTCGCCGCTTGGAAAGACGCATTCGACGCCGATGCCGAGGCGCGGCGCAATGCGGGGCTCTCGGTGCTGCAAATCTGGCAACACGCCGACAGCAGCAGCAAAGCCTCCGTTCTCTTGGATGTGAACGACCGCAAAAAGGCCGATGACTGGCTCGCCCGATCAGATGCGCTGAGCAGCGATGACAAGGGCACCGTGACCAGTTCCACCGCCTATTTCGTGAAATCCGCATGAGCGCCGAGCTGACCGTCCTGACCCTCGCGGCCCTGCTACAGGGGCTGCAATTCGTGCTCTACGCCGTGCCCGCCAACCGTGAGCTTGGCCCCGGCTACACCATGTCGGCGCGTGACCGTGAACCGTCGCGCGCGATGAGCGACCGCACCGCCCGTCTGGGTCGGGCGCTTGACAACCATTTCGAAGGGCTGATCCTTTTCGGCATCGCCGTGGGCGTGGTGCAAATGTCGGCCCAGAACACCGCCTTCACCGCCGCCTGCGCTTGGGTCTATCTCATCGCCCGGCTGCTCTATATTCCCGCCTATGCGCTTGGCCTGCGCCCGCATCGGTCGTTCATCTGGATCGTCGGTTTCGCCGCGACCATGCTGATGCTGCTGGCGGCCCTCGTTTAACCCTTTCCCCCAACACCCGCAGGCAGCGGCGCTTGCACCTGAAACCCGCGCCTCATACCTTGCCTGCAATACCCGACTGCTAAGGAGACCCCCCATGTCGAGCTATGATGTCATCGTGATCGGCTCCGGCCCCGGCGGCTATGTCGCCGCCATCCGTTGCGCGCAACTGGGCCTGAAAACCGCCTGTGTCGAAGGCCGTGAGACCCTCGGGGGCACCTGCCTCAACGTGGGCTGCATCCCCTCCAAGGCGCTGCTCCACGCCACGCATATGCTGCATGAGGCCGAGCATAATTTCGAAGAGATGGGTCTCAAGGCGAAAGCGCCGACCGTCGATTGGAAGCAGATGCTGACCTACAAAGACAAGACCATCGAGACCAACACCAAGGGCATCGAATTCCTGTTCAAGAAGAACAAGATCGACTGGCTCAAGGGCTGGGGGTCGATCCCCGAGGCGGGCAAGGTCAAGGTCGGCGATGAGGTCCATGAGGCCAAGAACATCATCATCGCCTCCGGGTCTGAGCCCGCAAGGCTGCCGGGTGTCGAGGTCGATGAGAAGACCGTCGTGACCTCCACCGGCGCGCTGGAACTGGGCAAGATCCCCAAGAAGATGGTGGTGATTGGCGCAGGCGTGATCGGTCTGGAACTGGGCAGCGTCTACGCCCGTCTCGGCACCGAGATTACGGTCGTCGAATACCTCGACGTGATCACCCCCGGCATGGACCCCGAGGTGCAAAAGACCTTCCAACGCATGCTGAAAAAGCAGGGGCTGAACTTCGTCATGGGCGCTGCCGTGCAGAAGACCGAAGTCGCCAAAGGCAAGGCCACGGTCAGCTACAAGCTCCGCAAGGACGACAGCGAACATGAGATTGAAGCCGATGCCGTGCTCGTCGCCACAGGCCGCAAGCCGGTGATCAAAGGCATGGGGCTCGATGATCTCGGCATCAAGATGACCGAGCGCGGCCAGATCGCCGTCAACGAGCATTGGGAGACCTCCGTCAAAGGCGTCTATGCCATCGGCGACGTGATCGAGGGCCCGATGCTGGCGCATAAAGCCGAGGACGAAGGCATGGCCGCCGCCGAAGTCATCGCGGGCAAGCATGGCCATGTGAACTACGGCGTGATCCCCGGCGTGATCTACACCCACCCGGAAGTCGCCAGCGTGGGTGAGACCGAGGCGACGCTGAAGGAAGCGGGCCGCGCCTATAAAGTCGGCAAATTCTCCTTCATGGGCAACGCGCGGGCCAAAGCGGTCTTTGCCGGCGACGGTTTCGTCAAGCTGATCGCGGATAAGGAGACCGACCGCATCCTCGGCTGCCACATCATCGGCCCCGGCGCGGGCGACCTGATCCACGAGGTCTGCGTCGCGATGGAATTTGGTGCCTCGGCGCAGGATTTGGCGATGACCTGCCACGCGCATCCGACCTATTCTGAAGCCGTGCGCGAAGCCGCACTGGCCTGCGGCGACGGGCCGATCCACATGTAAGACGACGGGGCGGGCCAAGGGTCCGCCCCTTTTCGTTGCGCAGGCGGCGCACGCTGCGGCTATCGCGCGTTAGCACCCCTGCCGTAAAACCACCCCCGTCGCGACATTCACGGAAGATGAGGCCCTTCGCGGGTCATGTCGATACGTAGAGACATGCAGGGTGACGCCTGTCTTTTCCACCTCCCCCGGCGGCGCCGCCACTTTAACGGCTTCCTGAATATCTAAGATTGCAGCCCGCGAAACCATCGTTTCAGCGGGCACTACGGCATGCCGACAAATCGCAAAGGGCAGCGCCGCCCCGCGGGTCGGCGCTGCCCGGCCTGCGGCCGGGCGTGTCATTCCGAGAAGCCTCAGACCAAAAAGGCGAGCGCCCCGCGCCTACCCCGCCTCCGCAGGCCGCCACCCCGCCTCGCGCAGCAGCGCGTCGGATTGGCTCTCCACCTCCTGCTCCAACCGCGCCATGAAGGTGCGCTTGTCCAGCCCCGGCTCGATCGGCTCCAGAAACTCCACCACGGCCAAGCCCGGGCGGCGGTAGAGGCCCCGGCGTGGCCAGAAGTAGCCCGCATTGGTCGCCGCAGGCACGCAGACCTGCCCCAGTTGATCGTAAAGCACCGCCGTGCCGACCTTGTAAGGCGCGCTCAGCCCGGGGGCGACGCGGGTGCCTTGGGAATAGATCACGATCTGCCCCGGCTCCACCCGGCCCGCGTTTACGTCTTCCATCATCTTGGTGATCGCCTGCCCGCGCTTGCCCCGGTTCACGGCGATCATCTGCATCCGCTTGGTGTACTGCCCGATCACCGGCGTCCAAAGCACCTCCCGCTTCATGATGAACTTGGCCCGTGGCAGGGCGTGGAAGATCATGATGATATCGAGGAAAGACTGATGCTTGGCCGCGATCAGAACCTCACCCTCGGGGACTTGGCCGCGCACTTCGCAGCGCAAGCCGATCAGCCAACGCGCCGTCCACATGGCCCAAGCGGCATAGGCTTTGCAGCCCGCATAGGCCCCGCGTTTGGAGAACATCGCCCAAGGCGCGAAGGCCAGCCCGATCACCGGCATCGCCACGGTCACCTGCACGATATAAAGGATCGAGCGGACCCATTGCAGCAGCTTCATGTCAACTCCCTCAATGTACGCCGCGCGGCGGCCCCGGTGGCGGCAAAGGCGACCGCGCCGACGAGAAGCGGCACCATCAGCGGCACGGCCCAATGCCAGCCTTGGAAGCCCAAGCCGGTCAAAAATCCGCCTGCCTCGCCCGCGTCAGGCAGCAACACCACCGCGATCATGCCCAAAGCCGTGCCCGCCGCGGCACCCAGAAGCGCGCGCAGGGTGAAACGGCGGATGAAGGCCCGCGCGATATAATCATCGGTCGCCCCCACCAGCCGCAGCACCGCGATCACCTGCGCATTGGCCGCAAGCGCCGCTTGCGCCGCAAGCGTCACCATCGCGGCCACCGCAGCCCCGATCAACAGCGTCGAAATCCAGCCCAAGAGACGCAGGCGGCTGGCCGCGGCAACCAAGGGCGCGCGCCAGCGGCTGTGATCGTCCAGCACCGCGCCCGGCACCTCAGCCGAGAGACGCAAGCGCAGGCCCACGGGGTCCAACCCCTCACCCTCCTCGACCACTTCGATCAGGCGCGGCACCGGCAGGTTCTCCATCGCCAATTCCGGGCCGAACCACGGGGCGAGCAGCTCTTCTTGCTCCGCATCCGTCAGGGCACGGGCCGAAGCCACGCCCTTGGTCGTCTGCAACACCTTCAAGGCGGCCTCCGTCTGGGCCGCGCGTTGATCCAGCGGCGCCACGATCCGCACCGTCGCCGACTGCGCCAACTCCTGCCCCCAGACCTGCGCCAAACGGCCCGAGGCCAGCGACAGCGCCAAGGCAAAGACCGCCAGAAAGGCCATCGCCCCCGCTGCGAAAAGCGTCAACTGCGCGGTGAAACCCGAAGGCGGCACCACGCGGTCGGCCTGCCGGTCGCCTTTGAAAATCGCGCGCAGGGCGCCCAGATCGAAGCGCTTCACAGATCCGCCCCCGCCAGTTGGATGCGCCGGTTCGCGATGCGCAAGACGCGGGCCTGCACATGCGCTTTGGTGGCGCGGATGAGGCCCAGATCATGGGTGGCGATCAACACGGTCTTGCCCATGCGGTTCAACTCGATCAGCAGGCGCAGCAGCCGCTGGGACATCTCCCAGTCGATGTTCCCCGTCGGCTCATCGGCGAGGATCACATCGGGCGACATGATCACCGCGCGCGCCAATGCGGCCCGCTGCCGCTCCCCGCCCGAAAGCTCAGGCGGCAGAGCGTCGACGCGGTTGGTGAGGCCAACCCACGACATCAATTCTTCCAGATCCGTGCCCCCCGCCTCGGCCCCGCGGCCCGAGACATTGAGCGGCAGGGCCACATTCTCGGTCAGGGGGAGATGGTCGAGGAATTTCACGTCCTGATGCACCACGCCGACACGGCGGCGCAACAGCGCGATGTCATCGCGCCCCAGCCCGCGCACGTCCTGCCCGAACAGCCGTAGGTGCCCCGCCGTGGGCAAAAGCGCCCCATAGCAGAGCTTCATCAAGGTGGTCTTGCCCGCGCCCGAGGGGCCGGTCAGAAAATGGAACGATCCGGGGGCGAGTTTCAGCGTGATGTCGGACAGCAATTCGCCCCCGCCATAGCTGTAGGCCACATTTTCGAGCTCTATCACGCATCCACCTTAAAAAACTTCGACCTGTTGTGCCTCAGCACCGGAAAGGATTCAATCACTCAGAACCCCAGCACCCTGCCCAGATATCACTTTTCCTACGTTATTCTAGGACATATGCTGCCCGTTACGATCTCAGAGCACCGAACGAACCCAGGAATGACCATGCGGCTGATCTGCCCCAACTGCGACGCGCAATACGAAGTCCCCGACGATGTGATGCCGGCGGCGGGGCGTGATGTGCAATGTTCCAACTGCGGGCAGACGTGGTTCCAGCATCACCCCGACAATGCGCCAGAGGCCGAAGAGGATGATTTCGCCGACGACGTGATGCGGATGAAGCAGCGCGGCCCGGATGAGGACACGGAAGCCGCCGCAGCGGCCAGCCTGCCCGATTTGCAGCCCTTCGGCGATGAAGAGGAAGACGTGCCCTTTGAGGACGATCAAGACGACGACTTCGAAGACGAATTCGACCCCGAGGAGGAAACGCCCCAACCCGCCCCCGCCGCGCCGGTGCGCCGCCCCCTCGACCCCGCCATCGCAGAGATCCTCCGCCAAGAGGCCGCGGCAGAGCAAGAAGCCCGCCGCCGTCGCCAGTCCGAACCGCTGGAAAGCCAGCCGGACCTAGGCCTAGACGACGCGCCCCTGACACAGCCGCAGCAGGCCCCCGAGATCGCCGCAGAAGACCATGTGACCGAGGATGAAGACGCCCGCCGCGCCCATGAGGCGCGCCTGCGCATGGCCAAGATGCGCGGAGAGCCGGTCCCGGAAAGCGAGGTCGACGCCTATGGCAGCGCCTCGCGCCGCGATCTTCTGCCCGATATCGAAGAGATTAACTCGACCCTGCGCCATGACGGGCAAGAGGGCGCGCAGGCCGGGCCCACCCCCACCGCCGCGCTCGACCGCCCCGAAAAGCCGCAGAAATCCGGCGGGTTCATGCGGGGGTTCACCATAATGATCGTTTTGGCGGCCCTGCTCGCGGTAGTCTATGTCTACGCGCCCGAGATCGCGCAGTCCCTGCCGCAGGCCGATCCCTATCTGTCATCCTATGTGGCATGGATGGACGATGCGCGGCTCTGGCTCGACGGGCAGTTGCAAGACCTGCTGGTCTGGCTCGACACCGTGGCGACCCAGTCGCAGGGCTAGTCCCGATCAGAACCGATCCAACAACCTGTTAAGGTAATCCCGCTCGACCTCGGGCCTCTCCGCCTCGCCTGAGCGGCGGCGGATTTCGTCCAGCAACCGCCGCGCGCGGCCTTGATCGTCCGGCCCCTGCGCCAGCGGCGCGTCCGAGCTGTTGGCCCCGCTGCCGCCCTGCTCACGCCCAAGCGGATCGCGCCCCTCGCCGCGCTGATCGCCGCCCTCTGCCGTGCCTTGGCCCGGCTGGCCTGCGCGTTGCTCCTGTTCCATCGCTTCACCGAGGGCGCGCATGCCCTCGCGCAGCGCTTCCATCGCCTGCGCCTGATTGTCGATCGCCTCGGCCAGTTCATCGCGGCGCAGCGCCTCTCCGGCGCGGTTCATCGCCTCGCCCGCGCGGTCCAGCGCGTCGCGGGCCGCGTCCCCCTCAGCCGTGCCCTGCCCGGGCAAACGCCCTTGCTGGCGGCGCAGCTCGTCGCGCAGTGCCTGCTGGCGACCGGCCAGCCCCTCCTCGGCCCCATCTTCACCGGAGGGGCCGCCCTGCCCGCGCTGGCCTTCATGGCTCTCGCCGCGCCCCTGCCCGCCGTTGCGGCCTTCGTTGCCGTCACTCTCGCCCGCGCCGGTGCCGGGATTGAACTGCTCTTGCAGGTCGCGGAAGGCCTGATCGCTCAGCCCCTGTTGCTCACGCAGCGTGTCCGACAGCCCCTCCATCGCCTGCTCACCGGGCGAATTGCCGCCCTGACCCGGCTGGCCTTCGGTGACGCGCATGTTCTCCATCATTTCCTGCAACTGGCGCAGCGCCTCGGCGGCTTCGGCCATGCGGCCCTGTTCCATCAACTCCTGAATGCGGTCCATCATGCGTTGCAGATCGTCTTGGGTCATCTGCATCGCTTCGCCCTGCGGCTGCTGGTCTTCGCCCGCGCCCTCCTGCGCCTGCTGCCGCTGAAGTTGCTCCAGATAGTCTTCGGTGGCGCGGCGCAGCTCGTCCATCAGCTCGGCGATTTCGGCCTGCGAGGCACCGTTCTTCATCGCCTCGTTCAACCTATTCTGCGCGCGGCGCATCCGCTCAAGCGCATCGGCCAACACGCCTTCTTCCAATTCGATCGCCAGCGCCCAGAGGTCTTCGGCCAGCTCGGTCTGCACCTCTTCGTCCAGCCCGTAGCGCGCCCGCAGTTCCAGCCGCCGGATCACCTGCTTGAGCCGCAGCGCCGTCACCTCAGAACGCAGGTCATCGCCGGGGGCATAACTCACCGCGCGCAGCACCTGCGCAATGCGCGGCGCATTTGCGCGCGACCACAAAAGATCGCGCCGCATCTCAATCACCGCTGCCGCCGCCGGCTCGAAAAAACGCCGCCCCGGCAGGGTCAACTGGCTCACCTCGGTCACGGCCTGCTGTTCGGAGGCGTCCAATACCGAAAGTTGCAGCGACACCGGGAGATTGGCCCATGGGTGTTTCGAGAAATTCTCGATCAACGTCTCTTCGAAATCGCGCCGGTCGCCGCTGATCGGCATGGGCAGCGGCACCACGATCTCAGGCCGCGGCTCGGGGTCGACGGTCAGACCATAGCGGCGGTCGACAGAATCCAGATCAAGGCTGATCCGCGCTTCCCCGGCTTCGACGCCATAGTCGTCGCGCGCAAGGAACGGCAGGCTCATCTCTCCCAAGGCGGTCACCTCAGGCGGGCCAAGCCGTTCGACCTGTGGCACGGCATCGGGCAAAAGCGTGATCTGCCACGCCCGCGCGCCCGGCCCGTCGATGCTGATCTCTCCGCTTTGGCGCAGGGTGAAATCCTGCGCGGGTTCCGAGGATGCCGCCACCTCGCGGCCCGACACATTCTCAGCCACCGTCAGCGCGCCCAATTCGCCATAGAGCCGCAGGGTGATCAGCGTGCCCTCGGGCAGCGACAGCGCCCCGGCCTCAAGATCGTTGAGGTAGAGCGTCGGCTTGCCGGTATGGCGCGGCGGCTCGGCCCAGCCTTCCCAAACGGGGCCGGAGGCGAGCGTGCCGCCCGCCCCGCCGGGGGCCAGATGCGTCACCTCGCCCAACCGCCAGACGGAACCAAAGACAAGCGCCACGATGAACCCAAGCAAAGCCACATAGCGCAGCGCATAGGGATCGGCCTGCGCGACCCGTAGATCGCCCTTCACCGGCTTGGCCGCAGCCGCCCGCGCGGCCATGCGCCGCTGATGCGCTTGCCAGACCGCCGCCGAGGCGGCATCGCTTGCGCCAATCGCCTGATCGTCCAAGAGCGCCCGAATGGGCCGCCCCGGCAGGCTGGCATCCAAGCGCGCCAGCGCCGCCGCGCGGGATGGCAGACGGAAACGGCGCAGGGCAAAGAACAAACCGGAGAGAGCAGCAAGACCGACGATGGCCAACGCGGCCCAAAGCGCCCCGCCCGCCAAAGCATCCTGCGCGCCCATCATCAGCGCCGCCAGCACCGTCAGCACCAGCGCCAACACGGGCCAGAACGCCTGCACCAGCGCCTCGGCCAGCATCCCCGCCCAGGTCAGCCGCAAGGGCCAGCGCAAAGCGCGCAGCCCGTCTGTCCTGTCAGTGGAAGTCTCCATGCGTCACGCTCCGGTGGCCCGGCGGCGGGATGCCGTCAAAGCCATTCAGGGATGGTATCGCGGTTTATCATTTCGTCAAAGCTTGGCCGTGGGCGGATAACCGCGAATTGATCGCCGTTCACCAGCACTTCGGGGATCAGGGGCCGCGAATTATACTCGCTGCTCATCACCGCGCCGTAAGCCCCGGCAGAGCGGAAGGCCACCAGATCGCCTGAGCCCAGCACCGGCATCATCCGCTGTTTGGCGAAAGTATCGCCGGATTCGCAGACCGGGCCCACGATATCGACGGGGCGCGGCTCGGCCCCCGGGGCGGGTTCGGTCAGCGGCACGATGTCATGCCATGCGTCATACATGGCAGGGCGGATCAGATCGTTCATCGCGGCATCGAGGATCAGGAAATCGCGGCCCTCGCCGGATTTGAGATAGATCACCTCGCTCACCAGCACACCTGCGTTGCCCGCGATCAGGCGGCCCGGCTCGATCTCGACCTCGCAGCCCAGATGCCCCAGCGTGCGCTGCACCATCGCACCGTAATCCGTGGGCAGCGGCGGGGCGGAATTCGACCGCTCGTAAGGGATGCCCAAGCCGCCGCCGAGGTCGAGCCGCCGGATGTCATGGCCATCGGCCCGCAGCACCTCGGTCAGTTCCGCGACCTTGCCGTAGGCCTGCTCAAAGGGGGCGAGATCGGTCAACTGGCTGCCGATATGCACGTCGATGCCGACAATCTTGAGCCCCGGCAGTTTGGCCGCCATCGCATAGACTTCGCGGGCGCGGGCGATGGGGATGCCGAACTTATTCTCGCTCTTGCCGGTGGCGATCTTGGCGTGGGTTTTCGCGTCCACATCCGGGTTTACGCGGATGGTGATCGGGGCCACTTTGCCCAATTCGCGCGCCACGACATCCAGCAGGATCATCTCTGGCTCGCTCTCGACGTTGAACTGGCGGATGCCCCCCGTCAGCGCCAGTTCGATCTCTTCCCGGGTCTTGCCAACGCCGGAAAAGACGATCCTGTCGCCCGGCACGCCCGCCGCTTTCGCCCGGCGGTATTCCCCGCCCGAGACCACATCCATCCCCGCGCCCGCCTGCGCCAACGTGCGCAAGACGGCTTGGTTAGAGTTCGCCTTCATCGCGTAGCAGACCAGATGGTCCATCCCCGACAGCGCGTCGTCAAAAAGGTGGAAATGGCGCAGCAGCGTGGCGGTGGAATAGACATAGACGGGCGTGCCCACGGCGGCGGCAATCTCGGCCAGGCTTACGTCTTCGGCATGCAACACACCGTCTTTATAGAGAAAATGATCCATCTGCGTTTGGCCCCATGTCGTCGCCGCTTATCTGATGGGCGCTGTCCGCAGGAAAAGATAAAGCGGCAGGCCACAGCTCACCCCAATACAGAACGTGGCGGGAATGGCAATCAGGCTGAGGAAATTGCGCCGCACGGCGACCTCGCCAATGATCCAGATGGTCAAAGTGACGGCAGCGATGGTCAGGTCCCAGACCAGCCCGCTGGCGGCGGCATTCGCGTGCCATGCCTCGACCATGGCGCTCAGGCTCCAGCCTTCGGCGTTGAACCATGTGACGAAGTAATACATCGGATGGATCGTGCCCCAGACCGCGAGGGCGAGGTAGAGCATCCGCAAAAGCGACATCAGAAACTCTTGACCACGCCGACGGTGGCATAGCCCGACAGGCTGATCCCCGGCTCGGTCGGCGGTGTGGGTGCGGCCTGCCGTGGGGCGGACTGCGGCGGGGTGCAAGCGGCCAAGGCAAGCGCCCCGGCCACCAGTGTGATCTGCAAAAGCGGCCTCACGACCCGGCCCCGAGCGAGACGGAGAACGGCCCGCGGCGCAGCCCCACCGCTGTGCCTACCGAGACGCCCGACGAGGACATGGTGATGCTGCTGCTCGCCGTGGGCCGCACCGGTTCGCCATCCGCGCCACAGGCGGCAAGGCTCAACAGGGAAAGGGCCGCAAGGAGGCGTTTCACTTCAGGATTTCCTTCCAACGTGCGATTTGGGCACGCACCTGCGCGGGCGCGGTGCCGCCATAGGACATGCGCGAGTTTACCGAATTCTCGACGCCAAGCACATCGAAAACGTCCTTGGTGATCTCGGCATGGACCGATTGCATCTGCTCCAGCGTCAGGTCCGGCAGATCGCAGCCCTGCGCCTCGGCCATGGCCACCAGCGTGCCGGTCACGTGATGCGCGTCGCGGAACGGCAGGTTCGGCACGCGCACCAGCCAGTCGGCAAGATCGGTGGCGGTGGAGAAACCCGAGCCCGCGGCAGCGGCGAGGTTCTCGCGCTCGGCGGTCATGTCGCCCACCATCCCGGTCATCGCGGCCAGCGCCAGCATCAGGTTGTCGGCAGCGTCAAAGACCTGCTCTTTGTCCTCTTGCATGTCCTTGGAATAGGCCAGCGGCAGCCCCTTCATCACCATCATCAGCGCGGTGTTGGCGCCAAAGATGCGGCCCACTTTGGCGCGGATAAGCTCGGCAGCGTCGGGGTTTTTCTTTTGCGGCATGATGCTGGAGCCGGTCGAAAAACGATCCGACAGCGCCACGAAACGGAACTGCGCGGAGGACCAGATCACCAGCTCCTCGGCGAAGCGCGACAGATGCATGGCGCAGATGCTGGCGGCTGACATGAATTCCAGCGCGAAGTCGCGGTCGCTCACCGCGTCGAGGGAGTTCGCGGCGGGGCGGTCGAAACCAAGCGCCTCTGCCGTCATCTCGCGGTCGATCGGGAAGGAGGTGCCCGCCAATGCGGCGGCCCCCAGCGGGCATTCGTTCATCCGCTTGCGCGCATCGCGGATGCGCGACAGGTCACGGCCAAACATCTCGACATAGGCCATCATGTGGTGGCCCCATGTCACGGGCTGCGCGGTTTGCAGATGCGTAAAGCCCGGCATGACCCAATCGGCCCCCGCTTCGGCCTGAGACAAAAGCGCGCGGATCAGGGCCTGCAGCCCCTCGTCGGCGGCGTCCAATTGGTCGCGCACCCAGAGTTTGAAATCGGTCGCGACTTGGTCATTACGGCTGCGGCCCGTGTGCAGGCGGCCTGCGGGCTCTCCGATCAGGTCTTTCAGCCGTGCCTCCACGTTCATGTGGATGTCTTCGAGGGCTGCGGAGAATTCGAACCGGCCCTCGTCGATCTCTGACAAGATTGTGAGAAGCCCTTCCCGTATCGCGTCGGCGTCGTTATCAGTCAGGATGCCTGTGGCTGCCAGCATGGCGGCATGGGCACGCGACCCTTTGATGTCTTGCGCGGCCATCCGTTTGTCGAACCCGATCGAGGCGTTGATCGCCTCCATGATCGCATCCGGTCCGGCGGCGAAACGCCCGCCCCACATTTTGTTCGAGGTCGTGTCGGTCATGTTGAATACCCTTGGAGGGACGTATGAAAAATCTTGTGCTCGGCCTCGTTTATACGCTGCTTGTCGCAGGTGCAAACCCCGCCCTTGCCGGAACGGCTGACATCGCGGGGCTGCGCGAAGGGGACATGAAGAAACTCGTGATCCATGACGCGCCGCAGGCGGCCTCTGACGTGACCTTTGAGCGTGAGGACGATGGCGAGGCGATGTCGCTGGCGGATTACGAAGGCAAGATCGTGCTGGTGAACTTCTGGGCCACATGGTGCGCGCCCTGCCGCAAGGAGATGCCACAGTTGAACGCCCTGCAAAAGGAATTCGGCGGCGATGATTTTCAGGTGCTAACCATCGCCACGGGGCGCAACTCTGAGGAAGGGATCAAACGGTTCTTCGAGGAAGCGGGTGTCGACAGCCTGCCCCGTCACCAAGACCCGAAGCAAAAGCTCGCCAGCCAGATGGGCGTGTTCGGCCTGCCGATCAGCGTGATCCTAGACCGTGAAGGGCGCGAGATTGCCCGGTTGCAGGGCGATGCGAAATGGGATTCCGACAGCGCACGGGCGATCATCGCGGCCCTGATCGAAGAAGGCGCCGAGAGTTAAGCGCCTCTCGAACGGTCGGGCGCCCGTGCCCGGCTGTCACGCCACATGCCGCAGGATCGCCGCCTCCGAAGTGCTGAGATTGCGCCGCGCGAAACCGCCATAGCTGTGCGGATCCGTCTCAAGCTGCGGATATGCGGCCAGCAGCCGCGCCCGGTCCTGCGCGCCAAGGCTGGTCAGCGGGGCGGAGGCGGGATGAAAGCTTTCCGTCTCGACCCCATTGGCCCACATCACCTGATGTTCGGCCAGCAACACATGGACATAGGTCACCTCGCGCAGGGACATATCGCTGGCCACGCTGTGGCCGTTGATCAGGTCCTTGGCGGCGACCAGCACTTCGTCACAGTTGAACAGATCACGGGCCTGAGCGCCTTGCAGCACGATCCGGTGATCGGGGGAGACCAGCAGCGGGGCGTCGGGCTGGGCAATCCCCAAGGCTCCGGGGCGGAAGCGCACGGGGCGCAGATGCGGCATGGCATGTAGCCGCGCGCCGGTCATCCGGCGGCTGCCGATCCACTCCAGCGGCTGCGCGCCATTGTCCTTCGTCTGGATCAGATCGCCCTCGCGCAACTCTTCGATCAGGGCGCTGCCCTTGGGGGTCCGGATGCGGGTGCCGGGGGTGAAACAGATCACCCCGCCGCCCTCGGGCCGGTCATCGCGCGCCGGGGTCAGGGTGCTGTGCATCACCCAAAGCTCGCTGTTGCGCGGGGGCATTTCATCGACGAACATCAGCAGCGGCATCCGCCCCGGGCCTGCGTCAATCAGGGTGACGGTATAGGTCCGCGCGCCATTGGTGACCATGAAGCTGTCGTCGGGCAGCGGGGCCGTGCCCAGATCGCGCCGCGGTGCGGGCGGCAGTATGCCCCCCTCCTCAAGCGCGGCCCCGATCAGGCGCTGCACCTTGCGGGCCGCGCGTTTGCGCAGCCGCTCTGCCCCGTCCGCCATATCCAGCCGCAGCACATCATTCGGCCCATCCACCCGGATGGTATCCCCGCGCCACGCCCAGGCCGAGCCCAGTTCGAGCGACTGCACCGGCGCGGCCTCCAGACCGTCGATCTCTGTTTGCGACCAGCTGATGACAAACGTGCCCCGAAAGCCCGTTTTCATAACTGCTCTGCCTGCCTCGTTTATTATTGCCAGCAGCCTAGCAAAGCCGGGGACCGCGCGAAAGATGGCGCGAATGTGGCAGCGCAACCTGTTGCAAATTGATCTTTGCCCCTGCTGCACCGGCGAAGCGCCGCGAAACGCTTGTAAATTGTCAGCGTCTTGGTAACGTCAGAGGGGTCAAACACCCGGAGGCACCGCATGTCGGAAGAAGTACCCCCCACCCCGTCACGCCGCATCGTCTCTTCACGTCACTTGGCCGAGGGCGATGGCTGGGAGGCCTCCGAACTCGAATACGGCATGATCATCGCCTATAACGCCTTCACCCGCTGGATGTCGCGTTGCATGGCGGCGGCGGGCAATGGCGATCTGACGCCGCTGGAAATCCTCGTGCTGCACAACGCCAACCACCGGGGCCGGGAGAAGCGGCTGACGGATATCTGCTTCCTGCTCAACATCGAAGACACGCATACGGTGAACTACGCCCTTCGCAAGCTGGTCAAGGCCGAATTGCTGAGCGCAGAGAAACGCGGCAAGGAGGTGTTCTATCGCACCTCGCCTGCGGGCGCCGAGCTATGCGAAGCCTATCGCGCGATCCGTCAGGCGTGTTTTCTGGATGGCTTGCCGCGCACCGATATCTCGGGCGAGGAACTGCGCAAGATTGCGGCGCAGCTTCGGGCGATGTCGGGTCAATATGACCAAGCGAGCCGCGCGGCGGCCTCGCTGTAGAGCGCGGGCGCGAGGGCTGCCCCCCGCGCCAGCAATAGCTTAGATCAGCGCGGCAATGGCGCGCGCAGTGTCGTTCATGCGGTTCGAGAAACCCCATTCATTGTCATACCAGCTGACCACGCGGATCATGCCGCCATCGGTCACCCGCGTCTGATCGGGCGCGAGGGTCGAGGAATGCGGATCGTGGTTGAAATCGGTCGAGACCAGCGGCGCGGGCTCATAGGCCAACACGCCTTTCAACGCGCCATCGGCCGCCTCTTGCATGGCCGCGTTCACCGCCTCTGCCGTGGCCGGTTTCTTGGGCATGATGCACAGATCCACGAGCGAGACATTGGCCGTCGGCACCCGCACGGCAGAGCCTTCGAGCACGCCTTTCAGATGGGGGATCACCTCGGAAATCGCGGCGGCGGCGCCGGTCGAGGTGGGCACCATCGACAGGGCGGCGGCGCGGCCACGATACGGGTCGCGGTGCGGGCTGTCGTGGGTCGGCTGGTCGCCGGTATAGGCGTGGATCGTGGTCATATAGCCGGTTTCGATCCCGAAAGTATCGTCGAGCACCTTGGCCACGGGGGCGAGGCAGTTGGTGGTGCAGGACGCGTTGGAGACGATCACGTCTTCGCCGGTCAACTCGTCATGGTTGACGCCGTAGACCACGGTGCGGTCTACCCCCTTGCCGGGGGCCGAGATTAACACGCGTTTGCTGCCATTCTCCAGATGTTTCGCCGCCGCGTCGCGGGCGGTGAAGAAACCGGTGCATTCATAGGCCACATCGACGTCGCCCCAAGGCAGCTTCGCCGGATCACGCTCTGCCGTCATGCGGATGGACTGGCCCGCCACATGCAGGGTGCCGTCTTTCAATTCCGCATCCACCGGCAGGCGGCCATGGACGGAATCGTACTTCAGCAGGTGCAGCAGGTTTTCGGCATCGGTCAGGTCGTTGATGGCAACGACTTCGATCCCGTCAAAGCCGTTCTCGATCAGCGCGCGCAGCACGCAGCGTCCGATGCGGCCAAAGCCGTTGATGGCGATTTTCGTGGTCATGGTGAGTCCTCCGGTGGCCCGGTTTCGGGCGGATTGGCGCGGTTAGCGCTAACATAGCACTGGGTGTGACGGAGTTCAATTGGCCAGAAGTAGGAAATCGGCACCCGGGTTCAAGGCGCCGATTTTGGGCCTGTTTTCAGCCCGGTTTTACGAATGCGCGCTATGGCGGCGGCGCACGCTGTCGGGCCGCCCCGGCAGGCTGAGCCGCGCGTCGTTGCGCGCCTGTTGTGAGATCACGCGGCCCTTGGCCACAACGCAGAGCCGGTCGGGCCGCAGGCGCAACGCCTCGATCGGGTTGCCCGCGTCCAGTACCACCAGCGAGGCGGTCGCGCCGACGCGCAGCCCGTAGTCCTGCAAGCCGAGGATCCGCGCGTTCACATTCGTCACCATGTCAAAGCAGCGGCGCATCTCCTCGGGCGAGGTCATCTGCGCCACATGCAGCCCCATGAAGGCCACGTCGAGCATGTCGCCCGTGCCCATGGAATACCACGGGTCCATCACACAGTCCTGCCCCCAGCCGACGTCGATGCCCATGGCCTGCATCTCTTTCACGCGCGTCAGGCCGCGGCGTTTCGGGAAGCTATCGTGGCGGCCCTGCAGGGTGATGTTAATGAGCGGGTTCGGGATCGCGGCGACCTCTGCCTCGGCTATCAGCGGCAGCAGTTTCGAGACGTAGTAATTGTCCATCGAATGCATCGACGTGAGGTGAGAACCAGCCACCCTGCCCTGCAACCCGAGGCGTTGGGTCTCATAGGCCAGCGTCTCGATGTGGCGCGAATGGGGGTCGTCGGTCTCATCGCAATGCAGGTCGACCATGAGGCCGCGTTCGGCGGCGAGTTCGCATAGGGCAGTGACGGAGCGGGCGCCGTCGGCCATGGTGCGTTCGAAATGCGGGATGCCGCCCACCACATCGACACCCATGTCGAGGGCGCGAATGGTGTTCTCATGCGCCGTGGGGTCGCGGTAGAGCCCGTCTTGCGGGAAGGCGACGAGTTGCAGGTCGATGTAGTCCTTCACCGTCTCGCGCACGTCGAGCAGGGCTTCGACGCCCAGAAGCCGGTCGTCGCAGGTGTCGACATGGCTGCGGATCGCCAGAAGCCCCAACGAGGCGGCCCAATCGCAATATTCCAGCGCGCGGGCTTTGACCTCGTCCTGGGTCATCACTTCCTTGAGTTCGCCCCAGAGGCCGATGCCTTCCAGAAGCGTGCCCGAGGCGTTGATCCGCGGGGTGCCGTAGCTGAGCGTGGCGTCCATGTGGAAATGCGGGTCGACGAAGGGCGGGCTGACGAGGTCGCCGCTGGCGTCGATGGTGTCGCGGGCCTCGGCGGTGGAGAGGTCTTCGATGGCGGCGATGCGGTCGCCCTTGATGCCGATGTCGGTGGCGCGGCCGTCGGGGAGCGTGCCGCCTTTGATGATGAGGTCGAACATGGGTTGGTCCTTGTGACTGCGGGGCTGAATACCACGAAGGGCAGTCCCCGGCCGCGGGTGGGGGGTGAAAGCCCCCGCCCGGGGGGGCGGCCGGGGGCTGCCCGGCCTGCGGCCGGACGGAAGGGTTGAGAGGGAGCGCTGCGTTCAGCGCTCACCCTTGTTGAACGGCACCATCAGCGCCGCTGGCACCTGCGCGCGGCGCGACATGACGACAAGCGCGAGGATCGACAGGATATAAGGCGCCATGAGGAAAATCTGATAGGGAATGTCGGCCCCAAGCGGCGTCTGCTGCACCCGGATCTGCAGTGCGTCGAAGGCGGCGAAGAGCACCGCGCCCAGAAGCGTCTTGCCCGGCTTCCACGAGCCGAAGACCACCAGCGCGATGCAGATCCAGCCGCGGCCGTTGACCATCTCGAAGAAGAACGAGTTGAAGGCCGACATGGTCAGGAAGGCCCCGCCCACGGCCATCAGCCCGCTGCCAACCATGACCGCGCCGATGCGGATTGCCGAGACGCTGAGCCCCTGCGCCTCCACCGCCGCCGGATTCTCGCCCGCCGCGCGCAGGGCGAGGCCCATGGGCGTGCGGTAAAGCACCAGCGTGACCACCAGCACCAGCACGAAGGCCAGATAGGTCAGCGGGGTCTGGTTGAAGAGCGCGGGACCGATCACCGGGATCTCGGACAGGAGCGGGATCTCCAGCGGCTGGAAGGCCTCGATCTTGGGCGGCGAAGTGACCTCGGGCAGCGCCAGACGGTAGCAATAGTAGGTGAGCGATGTCGCCAACAGCGTGATTCCAAGGCCGACGACATGCTGGCTGAGGCCAAAGGGCACGGTGAGCACGCCGTGCACCAGCCCGAAGGCCATGCCCGAGAGCATCGCCACCGCCACGCCGAACCACAGCCCGCCGCCGAGATAGACGGTAAGCCAGCCGGCAAAGGCGCCGACGACCATGATGCCTTCGATACCAAGGTTCAGAACCCCTGCCCGCTCGCAGATCAACTCGCCCAAGGCGGCGAAGATCAGCGGCGAGGCGATGCGGATCGCGGCGGTCCAAAAGCTCGCCTGAAGGAGAATGTCGAAAATATCCATCAGTCGCGCCTCACCCGGAATTTCGTGAGCATGATCGCCAGCACCATCGCCAGCAGCGCCAGCGCCAGCATGATGTCGGCGAGATATGTCGGCACGCCCGCGGCGCGGCTCATGCTGTCGGCACCCACGAAGATGCCGGCGACGAAGAGCGCCGCCACCACCACGCCCAAGGGGTTCAAAAGCGCCAACATGGCGACGATGATCCCGGTGTAGCCAAAGCCCGGCGAGATATCCAAGGTGAGGTTGCCCTTGAGTCCCGCCACCTCGGAAAAGCCTGCCAGTGCGGCAAGGCCGCCCGACAAGAGCGCCGTCTTGATCAGCACGGCGTTCACCGGGATGCCCGCGAAACGCGCCGCCGCGGGGTTCAGACCCACCGCGCGCATCTCGTAGCCCAGCGTGCTGCGGCGCTGGATCACCCAGACCACCAGCGCCGAGATCAGCGCGAGGCCAAAGCCCCAGTGCAGCCGCAGCCCCTCGGCGATGCGCGGCAGACGCGCCTCCCCGATCAGCCGGGCGGACTTGGGCCAGCCGAGACCCATCGGGTCTTTCAGCGGCCCTTCGAGTAGCATGGAGACCCAGAGCAGCACGACGAAATTCAAAAGCAGCGTGGTGACGACCTCATCGACGCCGAAGCGGGTCTTGAGGAAGGTCGGCACCAGCAGTACCACGGCCCCGGCGAGCATGGCGGCGACGGCAATCGTCGGCAGCAGCGCGAAGCTGGGCCATGCCAGCGCGCCGGTGCCCAGCACCACGGTGACGACCGCGCCCATGTAAAGCTGCGCCTCGGCGCCGATGTTCCACAGTTTCGCGCGGAAGGCGACGGCGACGGCGAGGCCGGTGAAGATCAGCGGCGTGGCGCGGTTAAGCGTCTCCAACAACGCGAATTTCGAGCCGAAGGCGCCCTTGACGATCAGGCCCAGCACCGAAAACGGCTGCGCGCCCGCGACCATCGCCAGCAGAGAGGCGACGACCACGGTGGCGAAAAGCGCCAGCGCGGGCAGGCCCAGTGAGCGGGTCCACGTGGGGTTGGCGACGGGTTCAAGCCGCATGAGAGGTCTCCTCGAATCCATCGCCCGCCATCCAGACGCCCAATTCGGCAGGGGTAAGCGCGCCGCGGGCGAAGGGGGGCGAAAGGCGGCCTTCGGAGATCACGTGGATCACGTCCGACAGCGCCGTGACCTCGTCGAGGTCTTCGGAAATCAGCAGCACCGCCGCCCCGCGGTCGCGGGCGGCCAAGAGTTGTTCGTGCACGTAGGTGAGCGCCCCGATGTCGAGGCCGCGCACCGGTTGGTTGGCCAGCACCACCGAAGGCGCGGTTTCCAGCACCCGGCCCAAGATCAGCTTTTGCATGTTGCCGCCTGAGAGCAGCCGAATGCGCGTTTCGGGATCGGGGCAGCGCACGTCGTATCCCTTGATGATCTTGGCCGCGAAATCGCGCGCGGCGCGCCAGTTCATCCAGCCGTGGCGGGAAAACCCGGGGCGGGAATAGAGCTCGAGCACCGCGTTCTCGGTGAGATCGAAATCGGCGATGGTGCCGGTCTTATGGCGGTCTTCGGGAATGCGGGCGATGCCCGCGCCGATGGCGGCATGGGGCGACCAGCCGCGCGGCGCGGCGCCTTTCACGTGGAACGTGCCGGAGGCAGGGCGAATGAGGCCGCCGATGAGGTCAGCAAGCGCCGTCTGCCCGTTGCCGGACACCCCGGCGAGGCCGGTGATCTGGCCCGCGCGCAGTTCCAGATCGACATTCTTCAGCCCCGGCGCGCTGCCGACGTCGGGCGTGGAGACACCCTGAAGCGTCACCAGCGCGGCACCGGGATCGGCGCGGCGCACCACGGGGGCGGCGACTTCGGAGCCCACCATCATCTGCGCCATGGCGGCGCGGTCGGTCTCGGCGGTCTTGGCCTCGGCCACCAACTTGCCGTGACGCAGCACCACGACGCGCGAGGAGATCGCCATGACCTCATGCAGCTTGTGGGAAATGAAAATGACCGAGAGGCCAAGGGCGACCGCTTTTCGCATGGTGGCAAAGAGGTCCTCGGTTTCCTGCGGGGTCAGCACCGCCGTGGGTTCGTCGAGGATCAGGATACGCGCCTCGCGGTAGAGGGCTTTCAGGATCTCGACCCGCTGCCGTTCGCCGACGCTGAGGCTGCCGACTTGGGCGTCGGGATCGACCCTGAGACCGTAGTCCTCCATCAACGCCACGATCCGCTGCCGCGCCTGCGCACGGCCAAAGCCGGGTCGCCAGATCGAGCGGGTGCCAAGCACGATGTTCTCCAGAACGGACATGTTGTCGGCCAGCGTGAAATGCTGGTGCACCATGCCGACACCGGCGGCCAGCGCGGCGCGGGGGTTACCGGCGGGCAGACGCTCGCCAAAAACCTCCACATGGCCCTCGTCGGGCGTGTAGTGGCCGAAGAGGATGTTCATCAGCGTGGTCTTGCCCGCGCCGTTTTCGCCCAACAGGGCAATGACTTCGCCCTGCCGCAGATCGAAGGAGATCGCGTCATTGGCGGTGAGTTTGCCAAATCGTTTGGTAATGCCATCGAGGCGCAGGACCACCTGCGCCTCGGGGTTTTGATCGGTCATTTAGTTGGACTTCGGCTCTTCGTCGTTGATCTCGACCGTGAAGGACCCGTCGCGGATCGCCTTCTCGCGCTCCTCGATGAGGTCCATCGCCTCTTGCGGGACCTTGCCCTCAAAGGTGCCCAGAGGCGCGAGCGAGGAACCACCCTCGGCCATGAAGGAATAGCGGCCGTAGTCGTCGGCCTTGAACTCGCCCGCTTTGACGGCGGCGATGGCGGCATCGAGCGTCGGCTCGAAATGCCACAGGGCGGAGGCGACGACGGTCTCGGGGTATTCGGCTTGCGTATCGATCACGTTGCCGATCGCCAGAACACCCTTCTCCTGCGCCGCGTCCGAGACGCCGAAACGCTCGGCATAGAGCACGTCGGCCCCCTGCTCGACCATAGCGAAGGCGGTTTCCTTGGCTTTGGGCGGATCGAACCAAGAGCCGATGAAGCTGACTTGGAACTTGATATCGGGGTTCATCTCGGCAGCGCCAGCCATGAAAGCATGCATCAGGCGGTTCACTTCCGGGATCGGGAAGCCGCCGACCATGCCGATGTTGCCGCTCTCGGTCATCGACCCTGCTACGATGCCCGAAAGGTAGGCCGCGTCTTGAATGTAATTGTCGAAGACCGCGAAATTCGGCAGCGCATCGTCCTGCTTGAAGCTGGAGCCCATGAGGAAGGCAACCTCGGGGTAATCGGCGGCGACCTCGCGGGCCTCGGCCTCGGCGCCGAAGACCTCGCCCACGATCAACTGGTTGCCGGCCTCGGCATATTCACGCAGCACGCGGGCGTAATCGGTGTTTGAGACATTCTCGGTGAAGGTATACTCGATGTCGCCACGTTCCTGTGCCGCCTCGGCAGCCTTGTGGATACGGCTGACCCATTGCTGTTCCACCGGCACGGTGTAGACGCCCGCAACCTTGATCGGCTCGGCGGCCAGCGCGCCCTGCGGCAAAAGGCTGGCACCCGCCAGCATGGCCGCCGTACCCAATAGGAAGCGGCGTGTGAAATTGCGTTGTGTCATTTTTATCCCCCGTTGGTTAGGTATTTTACCGTTTGATAAAATATTTTACCTGTCAAGCTTCTCCTGACCCTAGGTCAGCCCAAGCTTTTCCGAATAGGCGCCTTGTGCTGATTAATGTGGCAGTCAGCAGGCGAAGCGGTAAATAGGGTCGACCCCAAGGATCGGATTCTACGATGAGCCATGTATTGCACCGTAACCTGCGCGCCACGCAACCTGTGATCGTACGCGGAGAAGGAAATTTCCTTATTGATGACAAGGGGAAGCGCTATCTGGACGCCTGTGGCGGTGCGGCTGTATCAAGCCTTGGGCATGACAATGCCGCCGTGCGCGCCGCCGTCGCCGCGCAGATGGACAAGCTTGTCTTTGCCCATACTGGCCTTTTCACCAACGCCCCGGCAGAGGCACTGGCCGACCATCTCATCGCCCGCGCGCCCGAGGGTACGGGCGAAGGCCGGGTCATGTATCTGGGCAGCGGGTCCGAAGCGATGGAGGCGGCGCTGAAGCTCGCCCGGCAGTACCATCTGGAGCGCGGCGACACGGCGCGCGCCAAGATCATCGCGCGCAAGCCCAGCTATCACGGCAATACGCTGGGGGCCTTGGCCGTGGGCGGTCATGCCGGGCGCCGCAAACCCTTTGCCCCGATGTTGATGGAGGTCGAGCATATCGACGCCGCCTATGCCTACCGCCTGCAACGCGAGGGCGAGAGCGCGGCGGATTTCGCGCGGCGGCTGGCGGATCAGTTGGAGGCGCGGATTGTTGAGCTGGGGCCGGAGACGGTGGCCGCCTTCGTGGCCGAGCCGGTGGTCGGCGCCTCGCTCGGCTCCCAGCCCGCGCCTGCGGGATATTTCAAACATGTGCGTGAGATTTGTGATCGGTACGGCGTGCTGCTCATCGCTGATGAGGTGATGTGCGGCATGGGGCGGACGGGCAGCCTTTTCGCGTTGGAGCAGGAAGGCATTTGCGCCGATATCACCACCATGGCCAAGGGCCTCGGCGCGGGCTACCAGCCGATCGCGGCGGTGATGGCGCGGCAAAGCGTGATCGAGGCGATCATGGCGGGCAGCGGCAACCTGTGGAACGGGCACACCTATATGTCCCATGCGGTGGCCACGGCGGGCGCGCTGGCGGTGCTGCAAGAGGTCGAGAGCCGCGATTTGCTGAGCGCGGTGCGCACCCGGGGGCAGCAGTTGGAAACCGCGCTGCGCGACCGCTTCGGCCAGCATGCCCATGTCGGTGACATTCGCGGGCGCGGGCTGTTCTGGTCCATCGAACTGGTGGCCGACTGCGACAGCAAGACGCCCTTCGACGTCAGCCGCAACCTTGCGGGCAAGATCCAGCGCGCGGCGATGGAGGCAGGGATGATCTGCTACCCTTCGCAGGGCTGCGCCGATGGCACGGCGGGGGATCACGTTCTGCTGGCTCCGGCCTTTACCTCTCCACCCGAGGAAATCGAGATGACGGTCGAGATGCTGGGCACGGCGGTCGATGGGGTGATCGCGGAGGGCTGAGCCCTCCGCCTGCCCGTTACCGGCCCTTGATCTGGATCGAGAAGTTGCGCCGTGCCCCGGCGGGCGGGCGCGGGAAAGGGGCGGCCTTGCGAATGATGCCAAGCGCCGCCTGATCCAGCGCCGCCGACCCGGAACTGCGGGCCACGCGAACCCCTGCCAACTGCCCGCCCCCACCGATGGAAAAGGCGATCACAGCCGTCCCGCGGGAGCGGACGCGCGGCTTGCCGACGCGGGCGATGCGGCTCATCACCTTGCCGGGATAGTTGCTGGCCGCCGCATTGCCCGCAGGCGCGGCGGCACGTTGGCGGCTGCCCGATTGCGCGGCATTGCCCGCGCGGCTGGCGGTCTGCGCGCCCTTGGTGTTGTTGCGCTTCGCATTGCCGCGCGTGGTCTGTTTGGGCTTGGGTTTCGGCTGCGGCTTGGGCTTGGCCTTCTTGGCGGCCTCGGCGGCGCGTTCGGGGTCGCGGCGCTGCGGGCGCTGCGACAGGCGCGGCGCGTCATCCTCGGCCTCGGCGGTGAGGGTTTCGACCGGCGGCACCGGGGCGGCAGCCGTAATGGTTGGCGTGGCCTCAGTCGTCTCGGGCGGGGTTTCGACCGGGGTCAGGGCGGGCAAGACCGGCGTCTCTGTCGGCGCGGCGGCGGGCGGGGCCACGGGCATCGGCTCGGCCTCAACCGTCTGCACCGGCTCTGCGACGGGCGCAGGCGTGGGGGTGAGCGTGGGCTCGGGCGCGGGGGTCGGCGGCAGGGCCTCTGCGGTCTCCAGCGGTTCGGGTCCGGGGGTTGGGGTGATCTCTTCCACCGGTTCGGCATCCAATGTGCCGACCGCCATATCCTCGAACCGCGTGCCAAGCTGGGCCGCGGCGGGCGCGCCGCCGCCTGCGATCTTGGCGCTGTCGTCGATCTGGGCGAGTTGCGACACGCCCACGACGAGGCTGGCCGCGACGCCGATGGAAAGTGTTTTGACGAGACCGGAACGGGGGATCATTGCAGCGCCCTTTCGGTGACAAGCATGACGCGCGCGGCCCCTGCCCCGCGCAGCTCGCGAGTCAGTTCGACAAGGCGGCGGGCGGGCAGCGCACGGTCGGGGAGGAGCCGCACGGTGTCGCGCTCTTCTTCGGGCAGCGCGTCGATGAAATCGACCACGCTGGCGCGGTCTTGGCCTGCGTAGGTCATGCGGCCATCGGCATGGACCACCAGCGCATTGGGCGGGGCGCGGCCCTCAAGCTCGCGGGTTTCGACGAGGTTGAGATCGGAATCGAGCGGCTGCGACAGGGTGCCTGCGACCATGAAGAAGACCAGCATCAGAAAGACGATGTTGATCAGCGCGATGGTCGGTTCGCGTTGCGGTTTGGCCTTGGCGATGGGTCGCATGGTCAGCCCTCCAGAACCGAGACGCTGAGCCCCGGCAGGGCGCGCAGCGCGATGAGCAGATCGGCCAGCGCCTGCGCCTCGACCTGGGCCCCGAGCGAGACCAAAAGCGGGGTGCCCTCCTCGGCCTCGGCCAAGGGGCTGGCGGTCAACGCGTCAAGCGCCAGCGCATCGCCGTTGAGGCGCAGCCCCTCGGTGGTCAGTTGCAGGAAATAGGGTTTCGCCCCCGCCTCGGCCCCTGCCCCGGATGTCGCTGCGGCCAATTCGATCTCGGCAAATTTTGAGAAGGTCGAGGTCAGCATGAAAAACAACAACAGCAGAAAGATCACGTCGATCAGGGAGGTCATGGAGAGGCGGTTGCGCCGCCGGCGTGGCCTAGCCATGGGCTGGCCGGGGCGCGGCGGCGGCAAAGGGCGTGGCGGCGGGCGCAGCGGCGGGGGCCGCGTTCTGGCCCGGGTGCAGCACGGTGAGGATCGCCTTATCGGCGATGACGCGCTCGTTCTCCATGCGTTGCTCAAGCCAGCTGAGCACCAGCGCGGTCGGCATGGCCACGACAAGCCCGACGGCAGTGGTCAGAAGCGCCACCCAGATGCCACCGGCGAGGATCGACGGGTCCACCTGAGAGCCCGCATCCTGCAAGGCGCGGAAGGCTTCGATCATGCCCAGAACCGTGCCGAAGAGACCCAAGAGCGGGGCAAGCTGCGCCACGGAATCAAGCAGGCGGAAGCCGCGCTCTAGCTTGGCAAAACGCATCTCGGCCTCGGCCTGCAAGCGAGAGGCACCCGCCTCAGGCGCGGACATGGCCAATTCGATCACCGGGGCGAGGTAGCTTTTCGACCGGCCCAGCGCCGCGCGGGCGGCGGCGGCATCGCCACGCTCCCATGCGTTGACCGCTTCGGACAGCGCCCGGTGGCGGCCCACGGCGGCGGCGCGGAACTGCCAAGTCTTATAAAGCGCGACCGCAAGGGTCAGCACGGCCACGGCCATCAGGATCACCACCACCGGGCCACCGGTTTCGGCAATGCCCCGCAGCGGGGTCAGCAGCGCGTCAAGTTGATCCATCAGCCCAGCACCTCGATCTCGGTCCGGGTCGCCGGGGCCAGCGCGCTTTCGCAGGTGCCCGCCTCGATCCCCGCGCCGTCACAGCTTTGCGCGCCATTAAAGAGGATGCGGCCAAGGTTTTCGCAGGTGATCTGCGGCACCACGAATTGACGCACGCGCGGGCGGCCAACGGGCAGTTCGCCGAAATCGAAGAGCGTTAGCCGGTTCACGGTGCCTTCGCGGTCGAACAGCACCGTTTCATAGACCGCCTTGTCGAGCGGGGCGGAAAGCTCGTTGGTGATGAGGAAGGTCAGCTTGCAATTGGCTTCCGTGGTGTCGGCGGCGTTCAGTTCGACCTTGAGCGCGGGCGAGGCGCTGGCCGGGGTTGCAGCGGGCGTCTCGGCGGCGGCGCCTTCGGCGATGGTCAGGGACAGGGCCGCGAGGAACGCGGAACGAAAATGCGGCATGGGGGTGGCTCCCGATGGGTTTGTCTTTGATCACGGCGCAGGTCTGGGGCGCCTGCCACAGCTGGGCAGAATCGTCGCAGCACCTCTTGCGCCAAGCGGAATTTCTGCCAGCTGCCTAGCAAAACCGGGCGGCGGTGACAATCCTGACTTTAATACTCGGATTATATCTGCGCAGCGCGGCCCGTTCTGCTAAGCGGGGAACAGTTGCGCCGGGTTGGGGTTGGGCCGCTGAAACCACCACGCGCGGGCGACTGCATCCGCGCAGAGAAGGAGGCCAGAATGACCGACGACAGCCAAAAGATCGCGACCATCGACCCTGCCCATAACGTGGCCCTGTTCACGCCGGACGCAAAAGGGCTGGAGCAGGCGGCCTCGGCCGGGATGAAAACACTGGTGAACTTCCGTGCCTCGGATGAGAAAGGCGGCCTCTCCCCCGATGCAGAGCGGCTGGTGGCCGAGAAGCTGGGGTTGAACTACCTGCACCATCCGGTGACGCCGGACAGCCTCGGACCCGAGACGGTGGATGAATTCCGCCAATCACTAGACGACTTGCCCCAGCCGGTGTTTCTGCACTGCGCGTCGGGCAAACGTGCAGGGGCGATGACCTTGATGGCGCTCGCGGCGGATAAGGGTTGGGACGGTGACACGGCCCTGCAGGAGGGCAAGGCCCGCGGCATCGACCTGACCGAAGAGAAGATCGGTCAGTTGGTTAAATCCTACGCAGATAGCAAAGCGTAAGAGAAGCGCCCGGTTTTGCTGGGCGTTTTACTTTTGCGCGCAGTAGAGGCCATGCAGCGTTTCCAGAACGGCCACGGCTTCCTGCCCCTTGACGCGGTAAAAGATCGTCTGCCCCGCCCGGCGGCTGTCGACCAGACCGGCGTCCTTCAACTTTTTCAACTGCTGCGACATGGTGGATTGCGACAGACCGCAGGCCTGCGCCAAATCCCCGACCGAGCGTTCCCCACTGATCAGACGGCACAGGATCTGCAACCGCGCTTCTGAGGCAAGCATCGTCATAAGCGCCGCAGCCCCGGCGATATCGCCATCCAGAAAGTCGTCCGTGTTTTTCATATTAGCATCATTGAATATTATGATGACGTAATATATACTGATTTAAAGTCTGACACAAGGCAGCCGCTTGGCGGGCCGTAAGGAGTTGAGAGATGGAAACCGAATTCACACCATGGCTGTCGCTGAGCGGCGGCGCGATGATCGGGGCCTCGGCGGTGCTGTTGATGGCCACGAACGGCCGCATCGCGGGGATCAGCGGGCTGACCTCTCGGCTTTTCGCGCGTGACAGCGACGGCGAAGCGCGGGGCGTGTCGTTTTTCTTCGTATTGGGGCTTTTGCTCGCGGCGCCGCTTTGGTTGATTACCTCGGGTGGCTGGCCGCAGCAATGGGTGCCTTCGAACCCCGTCCTGATGGCCGTGGCCGGGCTGCTCGTCGGCTTTGGCGCGACCTATGGCAACGGCTGCACCTCGGGCCACGGCGTCTGCGGGATCAGCCGAGGCTCGGCGCGGTCGATCGTGGCGACGGTGACCTTCATGGCGACGGCATTCGTGACCGTCTTTGTCATGCGCCATGTGATCGGAGGGTGACATGAAACAGTTCTTTGCCCTGCTCTCCGGCCTTTTGTTCGGCATAGGCCTGATCGTTTCCGGCATGGCCGACCCGGCCAAAGTGCTGAACTTCCTCGATGTTTTTGGCACATGGGATCCCAGCCTTGCCTTTGTCATGGGCGGCGCCATCGCGGTGACGGCACCGGGGTTCGCATGGCTGTTCCGCTGCCGTCAGACCCCCTATTTCGACCATAAATTCCGCCTTCCCACCCGCAACGACCTTGAGCCGAAACTGCTAACCGGCGCCGCGATTTTCGGCATCGGCTGGGGCTTGGGCGGCTTTTGCCCCGGCCCGGCATTGACCGCCCTGCCCATCGCGGCCAGCGGCACCTTGATCTTTGTCCCCTTCATGCTGGGCGGCATGTGGGTCGCCCGGCACAGCCCTAATTTGACCTCTAAATCCAAGAAAGGACCAGCCAGATGAGCGACCCTCTCAATTCACCCGTCGTGCGCCACTCCCCTTCGACCGGAGCAGGCAGCCCCGATGTCTGGGGCATCTATGAGCCTGACACCGGCTCGATCCAGTACATCTGTGCCGATCCGGCGACAAAGAAGGCCGCGTTGATCGACGTGGTGTGGAACTTCGACCCGAAGAACTACAAGTTCACGACCGAAAGCATGGATCAGGTGCTTGATCTGGTTAAGGAAAATGGCCTCACCGTGGAATGGGTGCTGGATACCCACCCCCATGCGGATCACGTCATGGCCTCGGCCCAGTTGAAAGAGCGTACGGGCGCGCCCAACGCTATTGGCGCGCTGGTGCCTGAGATCGCCAAGATTTGGGCCGATCTTTACAACATGCCCGATGCCTTTGACCCGGATCGCGATTTTGATCACCTGTTTCAGGAGGGCGAGACCTTCAAGATCGGCGAGCTTGACGCCAAGGTGATGCTGTCGCCCGGGCATACGCTGGGGTCGATCACCTATGTCTGTGGCGATGCGGCCTTCGTGCATGACACGCTGATGCAGCCCGACGCGGGCACCTCGCGGTCGGATTTCCCCGGCGGCACGACTGAGGAGTTGTGGGACTCGATCCAAGACATCCTCGCCCTGCCCGGCGACACGCGGCTTTACATCGGCCATGACTACGGCACCGATGAGCGCGATGAGCCCCGGTGGGAGGCCACGGTGGACGAGCACCGCGCCCATAACATCCACGTCAAGGATGGCACCAAGCGCGAGGACTACATCGAGCGCCGCCAGAAACGCGACGCGACCCTGTCGCTGCCCAACCGCATCCTCGCCGCATTGCAGATCAACCTGCGCGGCGGCCGACTGCCCCCGGCGGAGGATGATGGCCATCACTACCTGAAACTGCCCGTAAACCGTTTCGATTGAGCCAACCGGGCGGCCCCTTGGGGCCGCCCCTATCTGACGGATCGCCGCCCATGCCTCTCCCTTCGCTTTCGCACTACCTGCCGATCCTCGACTGGGGGCGGCGCTATGACCGCGGCCAGTTCACCGGGGATATGATCGCGGCGGTGATCGTGACGATCATGCTGATCCCGCAATCGCTGGCCTATGCGCTTTTGGCGGGGATGCCGCCCGAGGCCGGGATCTATGCCTCCATCGCGCCCATCGTGCTCTACGCCATCTTTGGCACCAGCCGCGCGCTGGCGGTGGGGCCGGTGGCCGTGGTCTCGCTGATGACGGCGGCGGCAGTGGGCGAGATCGCGCAGAGCGGCACGGCGGGCTATGTCACGGCGGCGCTGACGCTGGCCTTTCTGTCGGGTGCGATGCTGCTGGCGCTTGGGCTGTTTCGGCTGGGGTTTCTGGCGAATTTCCTGTCGCACCCGGTGATCGCGGGCTTCATCACCGCCTCCGGCATCCTGATCGCCGCCAGCCAGTTGCGGCATATTCTGGGGATCGAGGCCGAGGGGCATACCCTGCCGCAGATCCTGTCGAGCCTCTGGGCGCATCTGGGGGAGGTCAATGTCATCACCCTCGGCTTGGGCTTGGCCGCCACGGCCTTCCTGTTCTGGGTGCGCGGCGGACTGAAACCGCTGCTGCGGCGCATGGGGCTGGGGCCGCAGATGGCGGATATCGGGGCCAAAACCGGGCCGGTGCTGGCGATCTTGGCCACGACGCTGGCGGTCTGGGGCTTCGATCTGGGTGCGCGGGGTGTTGCGATCGTGGGGGAAGTGCCGCAGAGCCTGCCGCCGCTCACCCTGCCCTCCTTCTCCCCCGACCTGCTGGCGCAACTCTTCGTCCCGGCGCTGCTGATCTCGGTCATCGGCTTTGTCGAGAGCATCAGCGTGGCGCAGACCTTGGCCGCAAAGAAACGCCAGCGGATCGACCCGGATCAGGAGTTGATCGGCCTCGGCAGCGCCAACCTTGGCGCGGCCTTTACCGGCGGCTTTCCGGTCACCGGGGGCTTCTCGCGCTCGGTGGTGAACTTCGACGCGGGCGCCGAGACCCCTGCCGCAGGCGCTTTCACTGCCGCCGGGCTGGCGCTGGCGGCGCTTTTTCTGACGCCGCTCATCCACTACCTGCCCAAAGCCACGCTGGCCGCCACGATCATCGTCGCGGTGCTGAGCCTCGTCGACTTCTCAATCCTGAAACGCGCTTGGGCCTTCAGCCACGCCGATTTCGCCGCCGTCAGCGTGACGATCCTGCTGACGCTGATCTTCGGCGTCGAAGCCGGGGTGAGCGCGGGCGTCGTGACTTCGATCCTCGTGCATCTTTACAAGACCTCCCGCCCGCATATGGCCGTGGTGGGCCGGGTGCCGGGGACCGAGCATTTCCGCAATGTGCTGCGGCATGAGGTTGAGACCCAGCCACACGTGCTGAGCCTGCGGGTGGACGAAAGCCTCTATTTTCCCAATGCGCGGTTCTTGGAGGATCAGCTGGCGCAATATGCCGCCGATAAGCCTGACCTCACGGATGTGGTGCTGATGTTCCCCGCGGTGAATGAAATCGACCTCTCGGCGCTGGAATCGCTCGAAGCGATCAACACGCGGCTGCGGGATGCCGATATTCGCCTGCACTTGAGCGAGGTGAAAGGCCCGGTGATGGACCGGCTGAAACGCAGTCATTTCCTTGACGAGCTGACCGGGGAGGTCTTTCTCAGCCAGCATGAGGCGGCCTGCGCGCTGGCCAAATCCCGGCGGTGAGGCCACCGTGCGAATTTTCGGGAACCGCGCCGCCCGCTGCGCGTTTGCCTGCCATGAATAAGACATTTGCCCGCGCCGCCGCCCTCTCCGCCAGTATTTTCGCCACCACTGCCAGCGCCGAAGAGGTCGGCAAGGTGGATGTGGATTGGCTGGGCAATGACATCATTGTCGAAGCCGTGGCCGACCCCAAGGTGAAGGGCGTGACCTGCCATCTGGCCTTTTTCGAACGCGGGCTGATCGACCGGCTGCAAAAGGGCAATTGGTTCGAAGACCCGTCGAACTCTTCGATCTCCTGCCGCCAGACCGGCCCGATTGAGATTGGTGACATTGACCGTGGCGACGAAGGTGAGAATGTCTTTAGCGAGCGCCGCTCGATCATCTTCAAGACCCTGAAGGTCAAGCGTATTTTCGACGAAGAGAACAACACGCTGATCTACATCAGCCACAGTCAACGGGTGCAGGACGGTTCGGCCAAGATGTCGATGTCGACGGTGCCTTTGTACCAGCCCGGTCAGTAAAGCCAGCCGCGTCAATTTCTTAGGCAAAGCCTTGCCATAGGGGCGATCCCGCCTTGTCGGGCGACCTGCCTGCGATATGCTGTGCAAAAGGCAAGAACGCAGCGACAGGCAGGTTTTATGAGACATTCACGCAGAACATTCGCATTCGGCCTTGCCGCATTGGGGCTGACCTCGGCCTGTTCGACCGGGGGCGGCGCGCTTGGCCCCGCGGCGGCGGCGGGGGTGCCGGACGATCTGCGCCCCGTGCCCAACGCGGGCTATGACGCATGGGTCGCGGCTTTCAAAAACCGTGCCACTGCACAGGGGATTTCGGCCAGCACTTTGGCCCGCGGGTTCCGCGGCACGGGCTATTTGCCCGGCGTGGTCAAGCGGGACCGCAACCAGACGGAATTCAGCCGCAGTCTGGAAGACTACCTTGCCATCGCGGCCTCGGACGAGCGTGTTTCCAAGGGGCGCGCCGCCTTCGCACGGCACCGCAGCACCCTAAGCGCGATCGAAAACCGCTACGGCGTCGCGGCAGAGATCGTCGCGGCGGTCTGGGGGCTGGAGAGCTTCTTTGGCGAACGGCGTGGCAATGTGCCTGTCGTCTCAGCCACCTCGACATTGGCCTATGATGGTCGGCGCGGGGCGTTCTTTGAAAAGCAGTTGATCGCGGCGCTGAAGATCCTGCAAAACGGCGACATCACTGCCGACCGGCTGACCGGGTCTTGGGCCGGGGCAATGGGGCATACGCAGTTCATCCCCACCTCTTACCAAGCCTTCGCGGTGGATTTCACCGGCGACGGGCGGCGCGATATCTGGTCGGAAGACCCCAGCGATGCGCTGGCCTCCACCGCCGCATATCTGTCGCGCAACGGCTGGACGCGGGGGCTGAAATGGGGCGGTGAGTTGGGCAGTCTTCCCGCCAGCGCGGGGTCGGTGATCCAGCCGCAGGCGGGCGGGCCGCAGTTCGTGGTGACCAGCAACTTCCGCGCGTTGAAACGCTACAACAACTCCGACAGCTATGCGATTGGCGTGGGCCATCTGGCGGATCGCATCGCGGGCGGCGGGCCGCTGCGCGGCAGCTTCCCGCCCGATGCTAATGGGCTGACCAAGGACGACCGGATCGCGTTGCAGCAACGGCTGACCGCGCGGGGGTTCGATACCGATGGCGCGGATGGGGTGATCGGGCCGAACAGCCGCAAGGCGATCAGCGCCTATCAGGCCAGCGCGGGCCTGCCCGCGACGGGTGAACCTTCGGTCGAGTTGCTGCGCCGGTTGCAGTAGGCGACGTAGGTCGGCCTTTCCCACCCTCCACGCTGGGGGTGGCGGCGAGGCAATCGGGGCGAGATTTTTTTATACCACGAAGGGCAGCGCCGACCCGCGGGGTGGTGCTGAAAGCGCCGCCCCAGGGGGGCGGGTCGGCGCTGCCCGGCCTGCAGCCGGGCGACCCTAGAAGTTCAATCTGCGGTAAAGCTCAGCCCGGGCTGATGCCTGCCCGGTCGAGCATCCCTGCCACCTCGGCAAAAGAGGATTGCGGCGGGGTATGCTCGGCCTTGCGCTGGCTCAGGAAAGCCTCGCAAGGTCCGGCAAAGGCGATGGCGCGGTCAAGCTCGGGGTTGCTGCCCGCGCGGTAGGCCCCGATGCGGATCAATTCTTCCATATCCGCATGGGCCGCCAGCGCCTTATGGGCGGCGGTGAGCAGCGTATATTCCACATCACTGTGGCAATCCGGCAACGTTCGAGAGACGCTCGCCAGCAGGTCAATCGCCGGGTAGCGGCCCTTTTCGGCGATCTTGCGGTCGAGCACGATATGCCCGTCGGTGATCCCGCGCACGGCATCGGCGATGGGGTCGTTCATGTCGTCGCCATCCACCAAAACGGTGAAAATCGCGGTAATATCCCCCTTACCCACCGGCCCCGGCCCGGCGCGCTCCAGCATCTGCGGAAGCTCCGAGAAAACCGTCGGCGGATAGCCCTTGGCGGTGGGCGGTTCGCGCGAGGCGAGGCCGATTTCGCGCTGCGCCATGGCGAAGCGGGTGACGCTGTCCATCAAGAGGAGCACATGTTGGCCCTGATCGCGGAAATGTTCGGCCACGGCCATGGCGGTCCAAGCGGCTTGGCGGCGGGTCAGCGGCGGCTCATCGCCCGTGGCGACAACAAGAACCGCCTTTTCCATCCCCTCGGGGCCGAGGTCGGTCGAGATGAAATCCTGCACCTCGCGTCCGCGTTCGCCGACCAGCGCCATGACCACCACGTCGCAGCCCGTATAGCGTGCCAGCATGGCCATGAGCGTCGATTTCCCGACGCCGGAGCCGGCGAAAATGCCCAAGCGCTGGCCCTGACAAAGCGGCGTGAAAACATCCAGCGCGCGGACATGGGTCGCGAGTTTCGGCCCGATGCGCTTGCGGTCGAAAGCGCCCGGCGGGGCGGCGCGCAGCGGGCGGGGGTCGTTGCCCTCGGGCAGATGTCCTTTCCCGTCGAGCGGGGTCGCCGAGGCGCTGATCACCCGGCCCTTCCAGCTTTCATCGGGGCGGATCACATCGCGGCCAATCGCGACCTCGACCCGGTCGCCCGCCGCCACCCCGCGCCATGAGCCGAAGGGGAGCAATTCCGTGCCGTGACTGCCCAGCCCCACCACCTCGGCATGGACCGGCCCGTCGGAGCCATGCACGATGCAGCGCTCGCCGATCCCCAAGACCCGCTCCAGCCCCACGGCGGTCAGCGTGATGCCGGTGATCGCGCGCACTTCGCCGGTGATCTCGGCCTCGCCTGCCTCGCGGGCGAAACTGGTCAGCTCGGAAAAGAGTGTCTGCATGGATAAATTTCCTCTAGGAGCGCGGGGCAATATTTACTATACAAGGATTAAACAGGCTATAGGCAAAAAAATGAACTTGTCTAATCTTTCTATTCTTGGACTTGCGTCGGACCGGATGCAGTGGCTCTCGGCCCGGCAGAAGGTCGTGTCTGAAAACGTCGCCAATGCCTCGACCCCGAACTACAAGGCGCGCGATGTATCGTCCTTTGAATCGATGCTCAGCGGCGAGTTGTCGCGCGACACCGGGCTGGTGACCACCCATGACAAACATTTCACCGGTGTCGCCCATGGCACGCCCGGCGTGCGCGAGGTGACGGACGGATACGCCAAGGGCACGACCTTGGATGGCAATACCGTGAACCTCGAAGAACAGGCCGTGAAGGCCGCCGAGATCGGCGATCACTATAGGTTGGCCGCACAGCTTTACCGCAAAAGCTATGACATGCTGACCATGGCCGTCACCGGAAACAGGTAAGGGAAGCTCATGGATCCGCTTCAGTCCATCGCCAAAATCGCCGCCAGCGGGATGACCGCGCAGACCGCGCGTTTGCGGGTGATCTCGGAAAACGTGGCCAATGCCGATTCAACGGGCACCACGCCCGGCGCCGATCCCTTTCGCCGCAAGACCATCAGTTTCTCAGAGTTGATTGACCGCAATGGCGGCGGCTCCTTGGTGGAGGTCGACCGTATCGGGCGCGACCAATCCCCCTTTCGCCGCGATTATGACCCGGCGCATCCGGCGGCGGATGAAACCGGCTATGTCAAACGCCCCAATGTCGATCCGATCATCGAGATGGCCAACATGCGCGAAGCCTCGCGCAATTATGAGGCCAATATGAACATGTTCGAGTCGGGCCGCCGGATGCGCGGTCAGATGCTCGACCTGCTGAAGTGAGGCTGACCTGAGATGAGCGATCCCGCCTCCCTGATCTCGACCGCCGCGGTTCGCGGTGCCTATCGCACCTCGCAATCGCTGACGGCGCAAAAGGGCGAAGCCATCGCCGAAGAGACAGGCGCCAGCGCCAATAGTTTCACCAATATGGTGCAGCAAGCCTCGGAAAGCGCGCTGGAAACGGTGCGTGAGGGCGAAGCCGTGGCCCAAGCCGGGCTGCGCGGTGAGGCGGATACCCAGCAGGTGGTCGAAGCCATGCTGGCGATGGAATCCACCGTCAAAGTGGCCGTCTCCGTGCGCGACCGCTTTGTCGAAGCCTATCAGGAAATTCTGCGGATGCCGATCTAGGCCATGACCGAAACCCAGACCTATGACATCATCTCTGCTACCGTCTGGGCCGTGCTTCTGGCCTCGGGTCCGGTGTTGGGGGTGGCGCTGGCGATTGGTCTGGTGATCGCGTTCTTTCAAGCGCTCACGCAGATTCAGGAAATGACGCTGACCTTCGTGCCCAAGATCGTGATGATCTTTGTCACCCTGCTGGCGGCGACGCCGTTTATGTATGCCACGCTGAAGAACCTGTCGGATACAGTCTTTGACCTCGTGCAGAACGGTGGGCTGTGAGAGCGCTTTGGCATATGGCCCGCGCGGCGCTGCTGGGGGCGGTGCTTGCCACCCCTGCACTCGCCCAAGGCTGGGGGTCATTCTACGAGCCATCGCAGAAAAATGCGGTAACCAAAACTGCGCGGACGCTGGCCGCCAAGGGCGGGCCCGAAGGCGTCTGCATCCGCGAGATCCTCGCCGCCCAAACCCGGCATGGCATCCCCGACAATCTGCTGCTGGCCATCGGCCTGCAAGAGGCGGGCACCCGCCGCAACGGGCATTTCACCGTCTGGCCCTATGCGGTCAACGCCGCGGGCGAAGGGCGGCTGTTCGACAGCCGCACTGCCGCGCTGGATTGGATTGCAGAGCGTCAGGCAAGCGGCATCCGCTCGATCGACGTGGGCTGTATGCAGATCAACATGCGCTGGCACCCGGATGCTTTTGACAGCCCCGCCCAAGGGTTCGATCCGCGGGTGAATGTGGATTACGCGGCGCGCTTCCTTAAGCGCTTGCATCGGCGCACGGGCAGTTGGCTGCAGGCGGCGGGCTCGTATCATTCCTTTGAGCCGGAATACCGCGATACCTACCTCGACCGGCTGCAAAAGAACATTTCCGCCGCCAATGCGCGGCTGCCGGAGTTTCAGGCGCTGGCCAGTGCCAGCCCTGCCCCCGCCCGCCCGCGCAAAGCGGCGCGGCGCGATGCGGGCAGCTATGATCGTTTGGCGGCCAAGGCCACATGGGGCGCGCAGATCGGCGGGGCGGCGAACGCGCGGCGTTCGCTCTACTCGGCCCATGAGATGCAGCCGGTCCTGCCGCAGTTCACCACCGTCCGGGCGGAGGATGCGGGATGAGCACGAAACCCAATACCCTCCTGCCGCAACTGAGCATGTTTGGCGCCAATAAGGACGTGAGCTTTGCCGTCGGCATGGCGCTGGTGCTGGCGGTGCTGTTCCTGCCGCTGCCGCCGATCCTGTTGGATTTCGGGCTGGCGCTGTCGCTCTCGCTCTCGGTGCTGATCTTCATGGTGGCGCTTTGGATTCCGTCACCCTTGCAGTTCAACTCTTTCCCGACGCTGCTGCTCGTCACCACCATGCTGCGGCTGTCGCTGAACGTGGCCTCAACCCGGCTGATCCTCAGCGAAGGCCATGCAGGGATGCATGCGGCGGGGGATGTGATCCAAGGGTTCTCCAAGTTCATCGTGGCGGGGAATTTCGTTATCGGCGTGGTGATCTTTGCCATTCTCGTGATCATCAACTTCGTCGTGATTACGAAGGGCTCGACCCGTATCGCCGAGGTTGCCGCGCGGTTCTCGCTGGATGCGATGCCGGGCAAGCAGATGGCGATCGACGCCGATATGGGCGCGGGGCTGATCGACGAAGACGAGGCCCGCCGCCGCCGCAAGGAGCTTGAGGACGAAAGCGCTTTCTTCGGCGCGATGGACGGTGCCTCGAAATTCGTGCGCGGCGATGCGGTGGCGGGGCTGATCATCACGCTGATCAATGTGATCGGCGGCATCCTCATCGGCGTCGTTCAGCGCGGCATGGGCGTGGGCGATGCCTTCAACGTCTTCACTTCGCTGACCATCGGGGACGGGCTGGTGAGCCAAATTCCGGCGCTTGTCGTCTCGCTCGCCGCCGGTCTGATCGTGACCAAGGGCGGCACGCGAGGGGCCGCCAATGAGGCGGTGTTCGATCAGCTTTCGAACTTCCCCAAGGCGCTTTACATGGCCGCTCTGCTGCTCTTTGGCATCGGTCTTTTGCCCGGCTTTCCGCTGCTGGTCTTTGCCCTTCTGGCCGCGGCCATGGTGGGCTTGGGCGTGGTCATCCAGCGCGGCGCGGCCGAGGCGGCTGAGGCCAAGGCGAAGGCCGATGCCGAGGCGCAGAAAAAGCAGGAGATGCCGGAGGTCGACAACAATCCGATGCATCTGGACGAGCTGCGGCTGGTGCTGGGCGAAGGGCTGGTGGCGCTGGCCAACCGCCCCGATGCGGCACTGCCGAGCAAGATCAAATCCCTGCGCAAACATTTCGCCGAGGAATTCGGCTTTCCCATGCCCTCGGTGCGGATCAAGGATGACGTGAGCCTGCCGATCAACAGCTACGCCTTCCAAATCCACGGCGTCGACGCAGCCAAGGGTGACATCCGCGCCAACCAGATGATGGTGATCAACCCCGAAGGCGCGCCGCTGCAACTGCCGGGTGAGGCCACGCGCGAGCCGACGTTCGGGCTCGATGCGCTTTGGGTCGACAGCAAGGTCGCCGATCAGGCCGAGGCACAGGGCTATACGGTGGTGGACCCGGAAAGCGTGATCACCACCCATCTGACCGAAGTCGTCAAAGAGAACATGTCGGAACTGCTGACCTATGGTGCAGCGAAGGAGGCGATCGAGGGGTTGGACCGGAACTATCAAAAGCTGGTCAACGACCTGCCTGTCCCCTCCCCCGCCATTCTGGTGCAGCAAGTCTTGCAGGAACTGCTGCTTGAACGCGTCTCGATCCGCAATCTGCCGCTGATCGTCGAGGCGATGGCCGAGGCGACGCGCCAGACTTCCAAGCCCGCGCTGGTGCTGGAGAACGTGCGCCGCCGCCTGTCGAGCCAGATTTGCCAAGGGCTGGCCGATGGGCAGGGCTTCGTGCCGGTCATCACCCTGTCGCCCTCATGGGAGGCGGAGTTCATCGAAGCGGTCAAGATCGTGGGCGAGGACCGCACCTTTGTCATGTCGCCCAAACGGGTGCAGGAATTCGTGCTGCAAGCGCGCCAGCAGATCCAGCGCTTCGCCTCGGAAGACAGTTGGCCCGCGCTGATGGTCAACCCCGAGGCGCGGTCCTATGTGCGCTCCATGCTGGAGCGGGTCAGCCCGATGACGCCGGTGATCTCCAACGCCGAAATTCATCGCAAGGTATCCCTGCGGACCGTCGCCACCATCGGGGGCTAGGGATGGACCTTTCGGCCCTCCTGACCGACGCCCTGATGGGGTATTTCGTCGTTTTCGCCCGAATCGGCAGCGCGCTTGTGTTCATGCCGGGGTTCGGGGAGACCTCGGTGCCGATGCGGCATCGGTTGTTCTTTGGCCTGATCCTGAGCGCCGCGCTCTATCCCGTGACCGGCCTCGGCCCGGTGGCCGAGGATCGCCCCGCCGCGCTGCTGTTGATCTTTGGCTCTGAGATCACCGTGGGGCTTTGGATTGGACTGGTGGCGCGCACGCTGCTTTCGGCGCTGCAATTTGCGGGCTATCAGATGGCGTTGATGTCGGGGCTGGCGAACGCTTTGGCCCCGAACATTGGCGCTTTCGAGGGGGCGACCTCTATGGCGGCGATGCTATTGATCGGGGCCACGGCGCTGATATTCATCACCGACCTGCACCACCTGATCATTGAATCGCTGTTGATGTCCTATCAGGTTTTCGTGCCCGGCACCTTCATGTTGGCCGATCTGACCGATCAGTTTGCCCGCGCGACGCAAGTGAGCCTCTACCTCGGCCTGTCCATCGCGGCGCCCTTCTATGTGGCGGGTCTCGTGCTGAACGTCGGGATGGGTCTGGCCAACCGCATGATGGCGAGCCTTCAGGTCTTCTTTATCGCCCAGCCCCTGCTGATCGCCGCCGGGCTGGCCTTGATGGTGCTGGCGGTTCCGACCATGATGCGCGGGTTTCTTGAGCCTTTCGCGAATTGGCTCACCACCTACGGATTCTAGCCCATGTCGGAAGAGGACAAGAGCAGTAAGACCGAAGAGCCGACGGAGAAAAAGCTCCGAGACGCGCGCAAGAAAGGCGACGTGCCGCAATCGCGCGAGACCGGCACCGCGATGCTGGTCTTTGCCCTGCTGATGATCCTGATCTTCGTGCTGCCCGCCTCGATCGACGGGATCGTGGCGGCGCTGCAAAGCCCCCTTTTGGGGGCCGGCGTCACCGCCATCGGCACCGGCGGCACTGGTGTTGCAGAAGCGGGCCAAGTGTTGAAATCGCTCGGCTTTACGCTGGGGCTGGCGATGATGCCGGTGGTGGGGATCATGGTGCTGGCAGCCCTTTTCGGCGTGTTAATCCAAGGCGAGACCGTCGTCTCGGCCGAGCGGATCAAACCGAAGTTTTCCAAGCTGAACCCGCTGTCGGGGTTCAAACGGCTGTTCTCGGCCGAGGCTTTCGTGGAGTTTGCCAAGAATACGGCCAAGGTGCTGGTGATCGGTTTCATCACCGTATGGGCCGTGCGCGACATCGCGCAGTCACTGGGCCAGACGCAGGCTTTCATCCCCGAGACGCTGCTGCAAGCGACCCTGCAAAAGGTGCGCTGGATTTTTCTGGTCACCACCGTGCTTCTGGTGCCCATCGCCATCGCCGACATCATCTGGAAGCGGGCGCAGTGGAAAAAGAAACAGATGATGAGCCTCAAGGAGATCCGCGACGAGCATAAAGACAGCGAGGGTGACCCGCAGATCAAGGGCCGCCGCGCCGAATTGCGCCGCGCCCGTGCCCGCCAGCGCATCGCGCAGGCCATCCCCAATGCCAGCGTGATCCTGACCAACCCGACCCATTACGCCGTGGCGCTGAAATATGAACAGGGCGTCGATGACGTGCCGGTCTGCGTGGCCAAAGGGGCCGATGTCATGGCCCAACGCATCCGCGAGTTGGCCAAGGAACACGACATTCCGATGATCGAGAACCGCCCGTTGGCCCGCGCCCTCCACGCGGCGGTGGAGGTCGACGACCGCATCCCGATGGAGCATTGGCAGGCCGTGGCCGAGATCATCGGCTTTGTCATGGACCTGCGCCGCAATGTGCGCCGCAAGCCCCCTGCCGGGTCGTCAATCCGCGAGGAGTGATGCGCGCTCAGCGCAGGCGCAGCCCTTCAAGGTTGCGGTCGGCGGGCAGTTTGGAGCGTTCCAGCAGGATTTTCGTGATCAACCGCGCCCGGACAAGGCTGAACGAACCCATGATCTGCGCCGCGTCCCGTTCGGGCATGGCACCGATGACCTGCACGGCGGTCTCCACGTCGATCTCATCCATGATGCCCGCCGCGACCTGCGGCTTCATGTTGCGGTAAAGTTCGACCAGTTTGGTCATGTCCTGATTGTTCGCCTCTTCGATCACCTTGAGCTGCGCGCCGATCTCGTCGCGCAGACTGGCGAGGCGGGTCTGTTCGGCCTTGAGGCTCTGTTCGGCCAGCGCAAGCTTGGCTTCGCGGTCGGCAATCGTGTCGCGCTGCTCTTTCAGCAGGGCCCGCTCTTCGGCGATGGCTTCGGCAATCAGATGGCTTGGCTCGCACATGCCGCTCTCGCCCGGGCCGCTGGCATCATAGCTGGGCGGCGCGGGGGCGGCGGCAAGCTCAACAGGGACCGGGGGCGTGTCATCGGGGGTTTCGGCGATGGCCATCATCGGCATGAACTCAACCGTGAGTTTGAGCACACCAGCCACGCCAAGGCCAAAAAGCGCGATCTTGGGCAGGGAAATACGGCTCATTCCTTACGCTCCTTGGTGATGTCGAAAAAGGTGCGGACCAGTTCGGATTTGCCCTGTACCGCTGCTTGACCCCGGACCTGCGCACGGCCCTTGAGCCGCGCGGCGCGCATCTGGGCCGGGCTTTGCCCTGTGGGGGCGGGTTCAGCCGCGGCTGCGCGGGGTGGCGTCGCCTCGCGCTGCACTGGCGGCTCGGGGCGCTGTACCTTGGTGCTAAGGTCACGCAGGTCTTCGACCGATTTCGCCGATTGATCGACCGCGTTAGAAAAGGCCCCGACCATCGGCTCCATCTCTTTCAGGGTCGCCATCAAGGCGCGAACGCGGCGGTCGAGGATAAAGGCATAGACCAGCGTGCCGACCAGCAGCACGATGATGAGGATATCAATCAAGGCCGGCATCATCGTCGCTGTCCTCCTGATTTTCCTTAGGGAGCAAGGATTGGATCACCCGCAGCGCCAAAGCGCCGTTGCTGCGCTGGCCAAAGGCCGCTTGGAACATCGGCTGGGCATTCACCATGCCGACCACGGGGGTATCGACGGTCATGCCCAGATCGATCACCTGACCGGGCTTCCATTCCAGCACCTCATGCAGCGGGATCGTCACCTGCTGCAGCACGCCGGTAATGGTGACGGTGGTGCTGGAGATCTGGCTGTTCATATCCTTGCGCGCATTGCTGTCGGTCGGCGAACGCCCGCCAAGGAAGGGCTGCGCAAGCTGGGCGCTGACCTCATCCAGCGTGCCATAGGGCAAGACCAGCGCCATATGGCCGCTGCGGTCTTCGAATTGCATATGCAAGCGGACCAGCACCGTCGCCGTACGCGGCGCGGCCAGCATGACCGACCGGGGGTTGGACTCCAGCGACTGGATGTCGAATTGCACGGGGCTGACATCGGTCAAACATTGCGCCAGACCTTTGAGCGACAGTTCCGCCAGCCTGCGGCCCAGTTTCTGCTCGATCGCGGTCAACCCGCGCGGTTTCCATTGCTGGCTGGTGGCGCGCCGGCCACCCAGCATGATCTCAAGGACCGAAAACAGGAGGTCAGGCTCGACCACACAGGCGATCTGGCTGCCCCAGCTTTCCGCATTGGCAATGGCGATGAGCGAGGGCGACTGGATGCTCTCCATCGCGTCCTCATAGGGCATGTATTCGAGCGAGCTCAGCTCGATCTCGGGGGCGACGGTGCAATAGGATTTGAGGTCGGGCACCAGCGCCAACAGCAGACGGTCGATGATGATCTCAAGCGTGGGCAGGCGCTGGAAGCTTTCGCGCGCCTGACGGATCATCGTCTCTTCGAGGCTCAGCGCATCGGGGGAGGCCGCTATCGTCATTGCACCACCATATCGGCAATCAGGATTTCATGCGGCGCGTCGGTGTGCCCCACCGCCCGCGCCCGGCGCAGCAGTTCGGTCTTTAGCATCGCCAGCCCATAGCTGCCCGACAGATCGCTGACATGCAACTGGCGCAGGAAGTCTTGGAAGCTGTCGCGCAGGTAAATCTCACGCGCAATCAGCCGGTCCGCGCCCTCGGCGGTTTCGTCATAGACCATCAGCATGTTGAGCTTGAGAAAGCGGCTGGTCTGCCCGCCCTGCGGGCCGGTGTCGGTGACGTTCACGATGATCTCAGGAAAAGGCATGACCGGCATTTTGACTTCGGTCTTGGGCTTTGCGCCGTGGCCGTCTTCGCCGCCCTTCTCGCCGTGATCGTTCTCAGCCGTCTCCACGGTCTCTTCGGCGGTTTCCTCCCCCCCCAGCCCGGCCATTTCAAGCAACCCCGCAGGCCCGATGGCCAGCGTGACCCCACCCAGACCCGCAAGAAGGCAGAGCAAGACGACAGCAAGGATAGCGAGAGGCTTTTTCATTCTTTCACTCTTAATCGGATCCCGCGCGAAGCGCCACATGCAAGAACAAATACATCTTCAAACAAGCTTTATTGCAACAGAAACCTGTTTATTTTTCGGATCGGCCAAGTATAAATCGATATATGCTTGCATAGTGAGGGCCGAGTGGAGAATGCTCGGACCATACAACCGAGTGAGGGGCCGTGAATCAGATCGTTGAAAACCTTAAGGATTTGGGTCCAAAGCGGCTGGCTCTTCTCGGTGGCATCGGTCTGGCGATCACCGCGGCCATCTTCATCGGCGCGCGGACCATCCTCGCCCCCACCTATGTCCCGGTCTACAGCCAGTTGAGCCCCGGCACCGCCTCGCAGATGATGCAGACGCTGGAACAGGCGGGGCTGACGGTCGATCTGTCGCGCAACGGCGATACCATCTCGGTCGCCGAGACCGACATCGCCCGCGCCCGCATGGCGCTGGCCGATGCGGGGCTGCCCGGCGAAGGCGTCCCGGGGTGGGAGATTTTCGACAATATGTCCGGCATGGGGATGAACTCCTTCATGCAAAAGGTGAACCGCCTGCGCGCGCTGGAAGGTGAGCTGGCCCGGTCGATCCAGACGATCAGCGGCATCAAGGCCGCGCGGGTGCATCTGGTGCTGCCCGAACGCGCCGCCTTTTCGCGCAGCCGGGCCGAGGCCAGCGGTTCGGTCATCGTGCGGTCGCAGGCCAATACCAGCATGACCCGCCGTCAGGCGCAGGCGATCCAAGCGCTAGTGGCCTCCGCCGTGGCGGACTTGGAAGCGCAGAACGTGACCGTCCTGTCGGCCTCCGGCGAGACGATCCTGGCCAAGGACGAAGGCGGCAGCTCAGACTTCTCGCTGCAAGGGCAGCGCAGCATGATCGAAGAGCAACTGGCACAAAAGGTTGAATCGATCCTCAACGCCCGGGTTGGGCCGGGCAATGCCCGCGTGCGGGTCAGCGTCGATCTGACGACCGAACGCGAAGTCCGCGTCTCGCGCAGCTTCGATCCCGCCCAGCAGGTCGCCCGGTCGATTGAGACCCGCGTGCGCAACTCCAATGAAACCGATCCGGCGGCGGCCACGGTGGATGTGGCCAACAACATCCCCGATGAGCTGCGCGACGATGCGGGCGGCGGCGCGGGCCAATCCACCCGCTCTGAGAATGACGAGATCATCAACTACGAGATCGGCTCGGTTCAGAGCGAATTGGTGCGCGAGCCGGGCGATATTGAGCGTATCTCGGTCGCGGTGCTGGTCAACGGCAGCTATGGCACCCTGCCCGATGGCTCCGAAGGCTATATCGAGCGCAGCCCCGAGGAGATGGCGCGCCTGACACAGCTGGTCAGCACGGCCATCGGCTTTGATCAGGCCCGGGGCGATCAGGTGCAGGTCGACAGTCTGCAATTCCTCGATTTCGATTCCGAGTTCAGCAACCCCGCCAGCCGTGGCTTGGGTGCGGTGCTCGCGGACAACGCCATGACCATCCTGCGCTCGCTCTTTGCCTTGGCGCTGGTGGCAATCATCATGGTGCTGGGCGCCCGCCCGTTGCGCATGGTGCTGGATGCCACCCTGCCACAGCCCGCACTGGCTGGTGCCGGGGCCGACGCGGCGCTGCTGGACGGCCCCGAGGAAGACAACGCGCCCAAGGCGCTGACCGGCGGCACCCAGAAAGAGACGCCGCAAAACCGCCTGCCCACCCCGGCGGGGGCACAGACCGGTGCGGTGCTTGGCCCGATGGATGAAATGCCCCGCGACATGGTGCATCTCGCCTCGGTCGAGGGGGCGGTTCAGCACAGCCAATTGCGCGCCGTGGCCGAACTGGCTGAGGACAACACCGATGACGCCCTGCGCGTTCTGGGCGAATGGCTGTCGGAAGGGGATGATCTGTGATCACGAGCCTCAAGCTTCAGAACTTCGACGAAGACGGCAAGAGCAAGCCGCAAGACCCGGCGCTGCCCACCCCCGAAGAGATCGAAGCGAAGATCAAGAAGGCCCATAAACAGGGCCATATCGAAGGCTATCTGGCCGGGGCCGATGCGGGCCGCGCCGAGATGCATCAGACCATGCAGGCCGAACATGCCGCTATGGCCGAAAAGCTCGCGCAGGAACTGGCGCGGTTGGCACAGGCGATGCAGGCCCATCAAGAAGCGCTGATGGCGCAGATCGTGGGCTTTACCCTACAAACCTGCGAGATCGTCCTGCCTGAGGTGATCGAACGCCTCTCGACCGCGCGGGTGAAAAAGACCGTGACCCAATCGCTGAAAATGGCCATCGGGTCGAGCCATATCAAAGTGCGCCTGTCGCCCGCCACGCTGGATCAGATCGGCCCCGAGCTGCGGCAACGGGCGGTCTATTACAAATGCGACAGCGTGCTGGACCTGCGGGCCGATCCCGAACTGCCCGATGGCGATGCGCGCATGGAATGGGACCACGGCAACCTTGATTACGGGTTCAAAAAGATTTGCGACCGCCTGCTCGCCGAATTGCGCGACACCCATGCGCGGGCGCTGAAAGCACAAAAGGAGAAGGACGGAAATGGACAAGCCTGACCTGCAATCCCCCCGAGACGACAACAACGCCGCAGACGGCAAAACGCCTGACGCCACGCCAGAGCAACCGCGCGCCGATGCCTTTGGCAACGCCGCCAGCGCGGGCGGCGATGATGCGGGCGTCTTCCCGCAGCTCGACACCGAAGACTCGCGCAACGCGCTGGCCCCCCGCCCCGAGGCGGGCGGCGCGGGCATCAACGCGATGCTGAACGTCGGCCTCGATGTGCAGATCGTGCTGGGCCAGGCCCGTATGCCGATTTCGCGCCTGCTGGAACTCACCCGAGGCTCTATCGTGGAGTTGAACCGCAAGATCGGCGCACCGGTGGACCTTATGGTCTCTGACCGTCTGGTGGCGCGCGGTGATCTCGTGAAGGTCGGTGAAGACCGGCTTGGCGTGTCCCTGACACAGATCGTCAAGGACTATGTCCCTGACTGACCGCCCCTCTCTGCGCAGCCATGCGTCGGGCCGGATGGGCCTTGCCCTGCTGGTGCTTCTCGCCAGCGGCGGCATGGCCGTGGCCCAAGATGGCGGATTTCTCAGCACGCTTTCGGATGTGATTGGCGACACCGCGCCGGGCAGTGATGAGAACGCCAACCTCTCAGGTCGGATCGTCCAGTTCATCGCGCTGGTCACCGTGCTCAGCATCGCGCCGGGGCTTTTGGTGGTGATGACCAGCTTCACCCGCTTTGTCATTGTCCTGTCGATGCTGCGCTCGGCCCTTGGGCTGAACCAGACCCCGCCCAATATCGTGCTGACCTCGCTGGCGCTCTTCATGACCTTCTTCGTCATGCAGCCGGTGTTCGAGGACGCCTATGAGGCCGGGGTCGAGCCGCTGTTGGAAAACGCCATCGCCGAGGAACAGGCGCTGGAGCGGATCGCCGCGCCCTTCAAGACCTTCATGTACGTCAACACGCGGCCCGAAGACTACGCCCTGTTCCTGCGCATCGCGCCCGCGGATGAAGAGGCAGAAGAAAGCCCCCTGCCCGCCTCGGCGGAAGAGGCCACCTTCCGCCATCTCGTTCCGGCCTTCATGATCTCGGAACTGCGCCGCGCCTTTACCATCGGTTTTCTGATCTACCTGCCCTTCGTCGCCATCGACCTTATCGTCGCCTCGGTCTTGATGAGCGCGGGGATGATGATGCTGCCCCCGGTACTCATCTCCTTGCCGTTCAAGGTGATCTTCTTTGTGCTGATCGACGGTTGGTACATGCTGGCGGGATCGCTGATTGAAAGCTATGTGCCGCTTGCCGGTGGCTGACCTGCACTGAAAGGATCTCTTCATGTCGACCAATGCCCTTTCCAAATCCCGCAGAAAGCCCATCACGGTGGAGGATCTGAACGGTCCGACCAAAGCCGCCATCACCTTTCTCTGCCTTGGCGAGCAGACCGGATCGGAACTCATGCAAAAGCTCGGCACCGCCGAGATCGAGCGTATCACCAGCGCCATGAGCCGCCTTGGCCCGATCCCGGCAGAGGTGGTGGAACATGTGCTCAAAGAGTTCACCCAAAAGGTCGTCAGCGGCACCGGTTCGGTCGTGGGGTCGCTGTCGACGGCGGAATCCATGCTGCGCAAATTCATGCCCGATGAGCAGGTGACCAGCATCATGGAGGGGCTCAAGAACAGCGAGCGCGAAAGCGCCATGTGGCGCGGCTTTGGCGCGCTGGATGAGACGGTGATCGCCAATTACCTCAAGGGCGAGCATGACCAGACCGCCGCGGCGATCCTCAACAACGTCGACACCGGCGTGGCCGCCAAGGTGCTGCCGCTGCTGGGCCCTGAACGGATGCAGGACATTGCCGAGCGCATGATCGCGATGGAGGCCGTACCGCTGCATATGATGCAGCAGATCGAAGAGACGCTGAAACAGGATATCCTGTCGAATGCGATGCATACCAATTCGGTCGAGACGCATCAGCGCATGGCGGATCTATTCAACCAGTTGGATGTGCAGGCCTTTGAGGAGCTTTCCGGCGCGCTGGACGCGCGTATTCCGGACGCTTTCCAAGCCATCAAACAGCGCATGTTCGTCTTTGACGACCTGTTCAAACTGCCGATGCAGGACTTGGCGCAGGTGATGCGCGGGCTGGACGGGTCGACCCTGCCGATGGCGATGCGCGGCGCCAAGAAAGAGCAGCGCGATCACCTGATGGAATGCCTGCCGCAACGCTCGCGTCAGATGCTGATGGACGAGATGGCCGCCACCGGCCCAGTCCGGGGCCGGGACGTCCGCGCGGCACAGGCCGCCATGGTGGAATATGCCAAGAGCCTTGCCGATCAAGGCGTGATCGAACTGCCCTCGGCAGCCGATGACGACGAATTCATCGAATAAAGGGGGTCAGCGGTAGACGCTCGACGCGCTATAGCCGCCGGTGATCGTGGGGATGTCGATGGTGGCAGCCGTAAAGCTGCCGCCCTGCCCGATCGAGACAGCCCCCTGCATCAGCGAAAGCACCGTGCTCGACGACGAAGAGACACCTTCGACCGCATCGTAAATCGCCGAGAACCGCGAGACGAGTTTGTCGACCTCCGCCGGGTCTTGCAGCTTTTCGATGTCGAACTTCTGCTCGAAAAGTGCGATCTGACGGTCGAGATCGACTTGGATCGCCTCATCCGGCACACCAAGGGCGCGGCGCATGAATTTGCCGAGGTCTTCGTCCTTCAACACGTCGAGCCATGAGTCGATCTCAGCGGCTTTGGCTTTGAACTCCAAGGCGATCCGCGCGCCTTCGTTGTCCTCTCCGGCCTCGTTCAGCACGAAACGTTCCTTGAAACGGTCGATCATCTCGGCCTGCCAATCGACCTTATCGAGGTTTTCGCTGCTCCCCCCTCCGGGCGTGAAGCCCAAAGTCAGATACATGTCGCGAATTTTGGGGTCGCTGAGGCGGTTCACCAGTGCGGAACTGTCGGTGATATCGCTTTCCAGCGTCTTGCGGATCATCGCCTTGCCAAAGATCTGATCTTCAAGGTCGAAGGCCCGCATGACGAAAGTATAGACTTCCGTATCGGCAATCAGTTCCTGCGGGGAAGAGATGCTGCCGATACGCTCTTCAAAGGCTTCGATCTGCCGGGCGTTCAGGGCGTTGCTGGCGGCAAGGTCGAGTTGTTTGTCGCGCGTTGCGTCAAACAGTTTGACCGCCACCTGCGTGCCCATGCCGCCCAGCGAAATCATGCGTGCGCGGCCTCATGGTTTGCCGCGGGCGGCACCGGGCGCAGCTGCATGAGCTCGGTCTCGTATTTGAGCACCGCGCGCAGCTCGCTCATCGCTTTGTAGAAATCGGCCATGGAGACGAAATTCGCCGCTTCCATGATCCGGGCGCGCATGTCCGCGCCAAAGCAACAGGCCAGATCGGCCAAGCCCTGCTGGATCATCGGCAGGATTTGATCGCGTGTATCGGGACGGATCAGCGCGGTTTGCACAAGGAAATAGACCTTGGAGACCGGCGTGGATTCCGCATCCGGCTTCAACAGATCGGACTCGCGCACGATGTCGGCGCGGTTCTCGACCGTCAGCGCCTGACGGCGGTCGCCGTTGCGGATGACGCAGCCGTTCACGACCACACGTTCGCGGGGGCGAAGAGTGAGTTTCAGCATCTTACACCTCCTGCATCTGCGGCGCGGCCTGCCCGGCCAAACCGGCGGCGATATTGCCGTTGATCTCGACGAGACCCGCCAAGCGGCCTTCGCCGGCCATCAGCGCGGTGCTATGACGGTCCACCCAAAGCGCGATGGAAATGAGCGAGGCTTTCAACCCGTCGGGCATTTTGTTTTCCGGCTCGGACAGGTCAAAGCGCAGGGCCGACCAGAACCGTTGATTTTCGTAGATCGCGTCGCGCAGACCGGAGGCGAGGATGTGCAACCGCTCGCTCTTATCGTCTGTCGCATCAAAGCCCTGACCCTTTTCGGCAAGGTCATGTGTGACGCGGCTGAGGATGCGGCGCTCGATCTGCCGCGGGGTTTCGCTTTCGCGAATTGTTCGTTTGTATGCTGCCAGCCCCATAGGAATTCTTCCTTGTTTTTATCGTTTGCTGCCTGCCAACCGCAAATTCTGAGGCGGTTGGATCGGGGCCAGAGCACTAGGTCCCGGCCCCGAAAACCCTAATCCTTAACGGAACAGGCTCAGGATGTTCTGCGGCGCCTGGTTGGCGATCGACAGGGACTGCGATGCCAGCTGCTGCTGAACCTGAAGCGCCTGAAGACGGGCGGCTTCTTCTTCCATGTTGGCGTCAACCATCGCGCCAACACCGGTGTCGAGGTTGTCGGTCAGCTTGGTCAGGAACTCTTGCTGGTTTTCGATGGATTTCTGACCAACGCCAAGAGTGGTCGAAGCTTCAATAGCTTCCCCCAAAAGGTCTTCGGCCGCGGTCAAAGAGTTCTTGAGATAGTCCTGACCGGCAATTTCGGCTGCTGCAGGAGTGGCGGCACCCGCCACGGCGGCATCATAACCGGTTTTGAAAGCATCCGCGACTGCTTTGAAATCGGTGTAGGTCCGCTTTAGGTCTACACCGCTGACGTCCATTGTTGTTGCTGCTACACCGGTGGCGTTACGGGTAATCCCGGTGACAACACTAAGGGAACGAGCCTGTTCGGTGGTGGTAGCCGCAGCAGAAATCGAGCCGTCACCTGCTACAGTTGTCCCAGTTGCGACGGTATTGCCCGAGCCGATCAGATCATCGCCGTTAAAAGTTGCTTGGCTGATGGAAGCGTCCATCTGCTTAACAATTTCATCAAGCTCATTCTTGACGTCTTCGATGCTGCCGCCGCCTTGAGCGAAGGCAACACGCTCCGAAAACTGGCGCGCGAGGTCCTTAAAGCTATCAGCTCCGACGTTGGCTGTCGCCAAAGAATTTTTGGTCAACGTCAAGCTTTCGTTGATCGATTTGGTCATACCGCTATCGCCCTTCATCGTTTCCGAGATGGCAAAATAAGCGGCGTTGTCGCCAGCGTTCGAAACTTTCAGACCGGTCGAGATACGGTCTTGGGTCTGATTCAGGCTCGAATTGACGCTCCGCAGAGTCGACAGAGCGTTCATTGCGGATGTGTTTGTGTTGATCGAAGACATGTTCTTATTCCAGACTATTCTAGTTCGTTATGTCGTCTTTCTGACAACTGCGGGGCGAACCCGCTTGATTACGTTTTTACGCGAAAAACTGGCAACATTGAGGCAATTCAGAAACTTTTGTCCACGGTTGTCATCAGTGTTGCGCGGTTGTCACGTTTCGCACCGCTTCGGCCGTAAATGCCTGCAATGCTGTGCTTTTCCCGGATTTGGGAAACCTGTGAGATCATCTCAGACGTGGCTTGGCGGGCCAATTGCAGGTGGTGATGATCGCGCGCGATCAGATCTTTCAGATCGCGCAATTTATCTTTGCTGACCGCCTCGGGATCATGGCTGAGTTGCTCTTCCAGCACGGCGGTGAGTCGGGCCTTTTCGCTGGCGAATTCGACCAATTGGTTGAACGCCCCGCCCTCCACCGCGGCGATTTCGCGGCGCAGCAGATTGCCCAAGGCATCCACGGCGGCGAGTGCTTTGCGCGGATCGCTCATCGGTCGGCCCCCGTTTGATAGCGCTGCATGGCGGTTTCAATTGTACGGGCGATTCCGGTGCTGTTCTGCTCGGCGATGCTTTCGCCAATCGCGTTGGACAGAAAGCTGCGCCAAGTCTCTTCGGCATGCCCCCCGCCGAAGCTGCCGACGTCCACGGTCGAGAGCATTTCATCGACCATCTGGCCGAGGAACATCGCCTCGAACTCCTGCGCTTTTTCGGCGGTGACGGCATCGGCCTGCGGTGCTGCCGGTTTGGCCGCCGGGGTCGGCGCGGGGATTGGGAAAGATGCGAATTCCATGGCCTGCCCCTAGATGATCTCAAGGTCGGCATGCAGAGCGCCCGCCGCCTTGATGGCTTGAAGGATTGAAATCGTCTCGGTCGCGCCGACGCCGATGGCGTTCAGCCCGTCGACGAGCCGTTGCAGGCTGACCGACCCGTCGATGACGGCGAATTTCGCGTCTTTCTCTTCGACGCCGACCGAAGAATTCGGCACCACCACGGTGGTCCCGCCGATGGACAAAGATTCGGGCTGGCTCACGTTGAAATCATCGCGGACGGTGACGGTCAGCCCGCCTTGGCTGACCGCGACACGGTCGATGCGAACATTGGCCCCGATGACGATGGTGCCGGAGCGCGCGTCGATCACCACTTTGGCGACTTGATCAGGCTGAACTTGCAGCGGTTCGATCAGGGCCATCGTCTCCATCAACGATCCTTTGCCGTAAGCCGACACGGTGATGGTGCGCGAGTCGATGGCCTTGGCAACCGGGCCCATGGCTTGGTTGATCGCCGCCTCGACCCGCTGTGCGGTGACGAAATCGGCGTTGCGCAGGGCCAGTTTGATGCTGTTCATCTCGCTAAAGTCGAAATCGACCTCACGCTCGACGATGGCGCCATTGTCGATCCGCGCGCCTGTCGGCACCCCTTCGACGATGGAGGCGTTCAGCCCCTGCGCCGCGAAGCCGGCGACGGCGATCGGGCCTTGGGCCACGGCGTAGATCTCGCCATCCGCGGCGGTCAGCGGTGTGACGATCAGCGTGCCGCCGCGCAGCGATGAGGCATCGCCCAGTGAGGACACGACCACGTCGATGGTGCTGCCCGCGCGGGCGAAGGGCGGCAGGGAGGCGGTCACCATGACGGCGGCGGTATTGGCCGTGCGCATCTGATCTTCGGTCAGGTTGCCGATGCCGAGCCGCTCTAGCATGCCTTCGATGGCGCGTTCGGTGAAAGGCGCGTTGCGCAGACTGTCGCCCGTGCCGTTGAGCCCCACGACCAGCCCGTAGCCGACCAATTGGTTCGACCGCACGCCCTCGACGGTGACGATATCCTTGATCCGCACCTGTGCTGCCGCCGGCGCGGCAAGCGCGAAGGTGAGGCCGATCAGCAAGAGTTTAAACAAGGCGTTCATGGGGCGGTTCCGGTTAGAGGTAGTTCAGGAAGGACAGGCGCGAGAGGCGCGCGGTGACGGCAAAGCTGGAGTCGAGTTGGTTCTGCAATTGGGTCAGACGGGTGGCCGCGTCATATTGGTCGACCCCTTCGAGGTTCATCACCTCCCCATCCAGAAACAGCGCCCGGCTTTCTTGCGCCGCGATCGTATCGGCAAGTTGTGCGCGTTTCAGGCCAGTCTGGGTTTCCAGATCGGTCAGCCCTTCCAGCCCCGCCCCGATGGCGCTGCGCGCCTCGGTTAGCCACGCATCGCGGGCGGCCTCATCGGGGATGTCGCTGGGGTTCACCGCGCTCAGCATCGCCAACCCACGGACCAGATCGCGGATTGCCGGATCATTGGCTTGGGCGGTTTGGGTCAGGGTCTGGGTCTCGGAGGTGCGCGAGGTCAGCGGCGGATTGCCCGACGGCGCGCCGTTGTAAAAACTGTTCTCGAAATTGTGGTTGAAGAACACCGAACTGTCGCCGAAGCCTGCCTTGAGATCGTCGATGGCGCGCTGCACATCGGCCACATCGGTCAGAGGACCGCCGATCATGTGATCCACCGCGATGGCCGGGGATTCGCCGGTGCGCGGGTTGATCTCATCCCAAGCTTGCAGCGGGTTGGTGTCGCTGCGGGTGCCCGACATCAGGAAACCGGAACTGTCGCTGACCGCCGCACGCTCCAACACCCGGTCAAGCGCCGTGCGTGCCGCCTGCGACAGGTAGGTCGTCGAAAGCCCGCCCGCGCTGTCGGCGGTGAAGGCTTGCTCAAGCACCTCTTGGCCCACGTCACGCATGGCCCCGAGCGAGGTTTCCACGGCGAGGAAACGGCGGTCCAAAAGCGCATTGGAGGTCAGGAAACCATCGTTGCGGGTGATCTGCATGCGAATGGCGATGGCATCGGCAGAGCGGTGGCCCAGATCGTCATAGGGGTTGGCCTTCAGCCCGGTCGTCACCTCTTTCGACACGTCCGAGATCTCGGCGGCGAGGCGGCTGGTCTGTTCGCGCTGGCGCAGGCTTTGCAAAGCAGTGGAGACGGTGCGGGAAATCTCGGTCATCCTATCCTCACACGCTGGCCAAAAGGGTGTCGAGCATATCGCTCAGGCTGGTGAGCACCTGCGAATTCGCGCCATAGGCCTGTTCGATTTCCAGAAGCTTTTGCAATTCGGTGTCGACGTTCACGCCTTCGATGCTGCTGCGGTTGTCCTCGAAGGTGATGAGCCGCACGCGGGCCGTCTCGGCCTGCCCGTCCGCCCCGACCCGCAGCACATTTTGCTGACTGACCAGATCGGCGGCATAATCCCCCAAACGCGCATTGGTGCTGAGGCCCGTGGCCGCGTCAAAGGCCATGCCCGTCTCAAGCACGTCGACAAAGGCATTCAACTGCGTGGTGTCGCCCGGCTCTCCGGGGAATGTGGCACCGGCACCGTCGCGCAGCCGCCAAAGCGCACCGCCCTTGTCGGGCTGGACGCTGTCATTGAGCGCAAGCCGCCCGGCCAGCCCGTCCAACTGCGCCGGATCGAAAGCGCCGCCTGCATCGGTGAAAAGCCCCGGCTGCCCGGCCCCGAGGGAGGCATCTGCGGCCTCGAAACTCTGCACCAGCCCGCGGGCGAGTTCATCCAATTGCAGCTTCATCTGCGGCAGGTCATTGGCGATCAGCCCGCTCAGCCCCGCAAGGCGGCCACTGTCGGACCCGCGCGCGGTGGGGCTGTTTGGCGTGATGTCGATGTCCCCGGCCATCAGCCGCCCCGTCTCGGGGTTGGCGCTGAGCGGCACGGCGGTTTCGCCATGGACCAATTCCGTGCCGCCGGTGGTGTGCAGCGTCAGCGTTCCATCCGCTTCCCTACGGCTTTGGAAATCCATCTGACTGCCCAAAGCATCAAGGCGGCGGTTCATCTCATCCATCAGCCCGCTGGTGCCGGTGGGATCGGTCCCGGCAAGGGCCAGACGTTCGTTCAACGCAGCGATATCCGAGAGCGCCGCGTTTACCTCGGCCACGCTCGCCACCAGACTATCACCGGCCTGTGCGCGGCTGGCCTCAAGCCCGATGGCGGCCTCGTTGATGCTGTGCACCAAGGTCTCGCTGCGCGACAAAAGGTCGTTCTGCGCGGCGGGGTCGGAGGGGTTGTTGGCCAAAAGGTCGAGCCCCGCCTGAAACTCCGCCAAACGAGCGGCGGGGGAGACTTCATCGCCCGGCTCACCCAGAGTGATCAGATAGCTGCCGAGTATCTCACTGGTGGCAGAGGCCCGGCCCAATTCAGCCGAAGCATTCCGCGACATGCCCGCAAGGCGTTCATCGACCTGCCGCGCGATGCGCAGCTCCACCGTGCCACTTTGACCGTTGGTCGTGACCTGCGCGGCCTCGCGCCGGACGTAGCCTTCGGTTTGCGCATTGGCGATATTGCCCGCAACAAGGTTGGCGCGACCCTCTGTCGTGCTCAGCCCGCTGCGGGCAATGCTAAAGGCAGATGAGATGCTCATTCATGCACCGGGTTAGCGTTTGATGCTTAGCGTTTCACTCAGCATCTCATCGCTGGTGGTGATGATCTTGGCGCTGGAGGAATAGGCCCGCTGTGTCTGGATCAGGTCGGTCAACTCTTCCGCGATATCCACGTTGGAGCCTTCGAGCGCCCCGCTGTTGATGCTGCCGAGACCGTTCAACATCGGGTTGCCGATGCTCACCGCGCCGGAATCCCGGGTCGCCACATAGGCGTTGCCGTCGACCGAGCGCATCTGGTCAGGGTTGGCGACATTGGCAAGCGGCACTTGGAACAGCGCGCGGCGCTGGCCGTTGTCGAAGACGCCGTAAAGGATGCCGCTGTCGCTCATCTCGGCCCGTTCAAGGCTGCCGGTCTCGGTGCCGTCATCCGAAAAGGCCGGGGGTGTGTAATCGCCCGAGAATTGGGTCATCCCCTCAAAGGTGCCGGGCGCGCCGAAGTCGATCTCAAGCGGTTGGGGGGTGCCGCCGTTGTTGATTTGCAGGGTCACCACGCCGGTCGCGGGATCAATCGGCAGGGTGCCGGGCGTGTAGCTCGCCGGGCTACCTGCATTGACGCCGCTGTCGGTGAAATTCACCGTCGCATCGCCGTAGCTGTTGCCTGCCTCATCGCTGATGTTGACAGTCCATTCATTGGCCGTGGCCCCCGGTGTCCAAGACAGGTTCAGCGCATCGCTGCCGCCCAATTGGTTCACATAGCGCAGGGTGGATTCAAAGGCCGTGCCGGTGGTGCCAGCGCCGGTTTCCTGCGCGGGGACATTGCCCGAAACGCCAACGCGGGTGCTGGGCGTGCCTTGGACCTGATAGCTCGCCACATTGACGGTGCTGAGGTCATTGTAGCTGGTGCTGCTGACGCTGCCTGTGGCGCCGCTGGCATCCGTCGGAAAGCCCGAGAGGAAATAGCCCGCCGAGTTGCGCAGGTTGCCGTCCTGATCCGGGGTGAAGGAACCGGCGCGGGTCAGGTAGTAGTTTGATTCGACAGGATCGTTGGGGTTGCGCGAGACGACGAAGAAGCCGTCACCCTGCACCGCAAGATCGGTCGAGCGCCCCGTGCCCATGATATTGCCATTGGCCGAGATATCGGCGCGCACATCCGTCAGCACCCCCGCCTGCGTCGACCCGGTGTTCTGTGTTACGAATTCCGAGAAGGTCCGCCGGTAGCCCACGGTATTGGCGTTGGCGATATTGCTAGAGATATTCTGGACGCGGGAGGAGTTGGCCTGCAACCCGCTGACCCCGATCTGAAGGGCGCTTGTAATGCTCATGACTTGATCCTGCTCGTTCTTGTTATTCTTGACTTATACATGAGAAAGCCGATTCTTCATGACTAAAGCAAGAATAAAATTTGTATTTGATATTTATGTCACTGACTTTCCTTGACGTCCGTGACCTTGGTCACGGCATCTAGGATACGGTCCGCGCTCTCCATGCTCAGCCGCATCACGTCTGACCCCAGCGGCCCTTCTTCGGCAGGGCGCGTGCCCAGCCCCGTGGCGATCTCGGCCCAGCCGGGCAGGTCGGCCAGCGCGGGAAAGGCCGTGGCGGCCCTTGCGACCGTGGCACTGTCGCCCGCCTGATAGGCGGCGAGGGTCAGGCGCGTGGCATCGGCAAAGGCAAATTGCTGGGGGTGCGCCTCCCACATCTCAAGATAGGCGTGCCGCGCAGCGCCCCACTTGCCGGTCTCGTAGAGGGCCACCGCGCGGCTGCGGCGCAGGTCCATGTCTTGGGCGCGCAGGCGCAGGGCGGCGAGCTCATCCGAACGGCCCGCCTGCGCCAAGGCTTCGACCAAAAGCGCTTCGGCCTCGGCGCCCTGATCGTCGGCATAGCCGCTGAGCAGGTCCACTGCCGCATCCGCCTGCCCACCTGCCAAAAGCGCGCGCGCTTCGCCGCGCCGCAAGCGGGCCATAAGACTGGCATCGGGGGCAGTCGCCCCGCCCCGCTCCAAGGTCTGGGCCATTTCGCGCAGGGCGCGATACTCCCGCGCGGCAAGGGCGGTCATCCCGGTATCCAGCAGGCGTTGCGGCACGGCCATAGCATGGCCGACAAAACCCGGATCGAAACGCCAGCGGGCGCTGATACGGGTGTGCCCTTCAAGGAATGGCCCGAGGTCGATCTCCCCCGCCGCCCCCGCGGCATAGAAGGCACCGTAGATCGCCCGCGCCTGTGCGCGTAGCGCGTCGGTCTCTTCTTCAGGGGCGGTGCGCAGCAAATTATGCAGCGCCCACAAGGCGGTATCGGTGTCGCCCTGCTCTGCGGCGGCCTCCGCCAAAAGCTGCGCGCCTTCGCGCCCGAGGGCATCCCCGCTCCACATCCAGCGCGCGGTTTTCAGCAAAGACAGCGCGTCCTGCCCCGGCAGGGTCTCGGTCTCGCGCCCCATCCGGACCAAGGCCAGTCGCGCCCGTTGCGCATAGGCATCGCGGCCCTGTGCGGCTTGGACATAGCCTTCGAAAGCCATCAAAAGATCGCCCGAAACTTCGGAGGCGCGAGCCAGAAGGTAGCGATAGGCGGGGCCATCGCGCAGCTCGGCATGGTCGGGGAATTGCGCGGCCAATGCCTGCGCCACCTCCCAATCCTCGGCCTCCAGCGCCGCTTCGAGCAGGTCGGGCAGGACGGCGGCTTGAATGGCTGGCGACAGGTCGGCGAGGCTTTCCAAGGTGCGCGGCATCAAGCGGGCCGCCTCCTCCACCGCGCCAAGCCGGGCAAAGGCCGCTGCGCGCAGGGCCTGCCCCTGCCCCCAGCCGACGGACCATGACACCGCCTGCCCCAGATCGCCACCCGCGCCCCCGCCGAGCAGAGCGAGCGCGAGGCTCAGGGTCCGGTGCCGCCGCGCCGCGTCGCCGGTGAGGGTTTCGGCGTCGAGCGCTTCCAGAAAGCCAGCCGCCTCGGGGCGCATCATCCAAGCAAGGTGCAATTCCGCCAGCCCCAGCAACACCTCGGTCCGCGCAGGATCCTCCGGCGCAGAGACCTCTGCCAGCTGCGTCATCAATGCTTCGCGCGTGGCGAGAAAGTCCTGCTCCCCCTGCTCGGCCAAGGATAGAGGCGCAAAGACAGCACCCTCCTCCGCCGTCGCGGCCGGGGCCAGGAGCAAAGACAGGCCAAGAACAATGTTGTGCAGATGCTTCATTATATGAATAGATGCACTTTATTCTTGTAAAGATCCATTCTTTATTTCACACTGATCTTCATAATGTCACGCCATCCTTGCCCAAACTGAGGCCCGTTATGACGGAAACCAGCCATATCAGCATGTCGCTGGCGACTTCCCTCCAGCGCCAACTGGACATCACCGCCAACAATATCGCCAACGCCAGCACCGCGGGCTACAAGGGCGAACATGTGGTGTTCGAGGCGCTGTTGCAGGACAACACTGCGCTTGGCGACGATCAGGCGGCTTTTGTCAGCGATACCGGCTCCTACATCGACACCCGCCCCGGCGCGCTGTCGCAGACCGGCAACCCGCTGGACGTGGCGCTGCATGGCGAGGGATGGTTCAGCTATCAAACCGCTGACGGGCAGCAGGCCTTTGGCCGTGATGGCAGCTTTGCGATCGACCCTGAGGGCAATCTGACCCTGCTATCGGGGGCAAAAGTGCTCGACGCGGGCGGTGCGCCGATCCAACTGCCCCCTGCGGGCATGGGCGATATCAACATTTCCGAGGATGGCACCATTTCGGGCAGTGAGACCGGACCGCTGGGGCGGATCGGCGTTTTCAACATCCCTGAAATCCAAAGCTACAAGCGCCTTGGCGGCGGCATGCTCGTCGCCCCCGACGGGGCCGCCAAACCGGGCGTGGCCGAAGCCGTGCAGGTGCGCCAAGGCACGCTGGAGCTTAGCAACGTGAACCCGGTGCGTGAGATGACGCGGCTGATCGACGTGCAGCGCGCCTATGAGCGCACCAACACCATGATGGGCAATGCGGACGACCTGCGCCGCGACTCGCTCAAACGGATCGCGCAGGCGGTCTGACCCGGCATCCGTAGAACGGAAGGAACGAGACAATGAAGGCACTCAGCATCGCCGCGACCGGCATGATGGCGCAGCAGACCAATGTCGATGTGATCTCGAACAACATCGCCAACGCGAACACCACCGGGTTCAAGGCCAGCCGCGCCGCCTTTCAAGACCTGATCTATCAATCCATGCAGCGCGAAGGCGCCGTCACCTCGGAGGCCGGATCGACCCGCCCCGTGGGCATCGACATTGGCATGGGCGTGCAGACAGCCGGCACCGTGCGGCTGAACACCCAAGGCGGCATGGTGGCCACGGAAAACCAGCTTAACGTCGCCATTGACGGGCGCGGCTATTTCTCGGTCACGCTGCCCGATGGCGGCACCGCCTATACCCGCGACGGGTCGTTCCAACTCTCCCCCGAGGGTGAGATCGTCACCATGCAGGGCTACCGCGTCGAGCCGGGCATGGTCGTGCCGGAAAACACCACAGCGGTCGAGATCAACGAACAGGGCGTCGTCATGGCCTATGTTGAGAATGATCCCGTGCCGGTGGAGCTTGGCCAGTTCAACCTGACCACCTTCGTGAACGAGCCGGGGATGCGTCCGGTGGGCAACAACTTCCTGCTGGCGACCGAAGCCTCGGGCGAGGCGCAGGTGGTGAACCCGGGCGACCCGGGCGCGGGGATGATCCGTCAGGGCTATCTTGAGGCGTCCAACGTGAATGCCATCCAGCAGATCACCGATCTGATCTCGGCGCAGCGCGCCTATGAGATGAACTCCAAATCAATCGAGACCGCAGACCAGATGCTCTCGGCTGCGAACCAAATCCGCTAATGCGACGGCTCGCCGCCCTCTTCCTTGGCCTGATGGCGCTGACGGGCCCTGCCCTTTCGGCGCCCATCGGCGTGTTGGTCGAGGAACGCGCGCGGGTGGACTACGCCGACAGCCTGCCGCAAGAGGGCGCCTTCGAGATCACGGTCAAGGACGCCCCCGCCGAAGAGGTACTGACGCTGGCCGAGTTCTGGATGGACCCGCGCAGCGGCAAGTTTCTGGCCAATGCGGTGCTTGAGACGGGCGAGGTGCAGCGCATCGCGGGCTACGCCCTTGTCACCATGCCGGTCCCTGTGCCCATCACCCGCCTGCTGCCCGATGACATCATCATGGAAGACGACCTGACCGTTATGCGCCTGCCCGTGGGCCGGATCGGCGCCTATGTGATGACGGATATGGAAGAGGTCGTCGGCAAACAGGTGCGCCGCGTGCTGACGCCGGGGCGGCCCATTCAGACGCAGTCCATCATTCAGCCGCTGGTCATCAACCGGGGCGAGCGGGTGGAGATCTATTTCAGCGACGGGCTTCTGGCCCTCTCCTCCCCCGGGCGCGCGCTTGATGACGCGCATGAGGGGCAGGAAATCCGTATCGTGAACCTTGTCAGCAACAAAACGGTCACCGGCATCGCCACCGGCGAAGGGACCGTGGAGATCATTCGATGACCACCGCTTTCGCGCGCCCCTCCGCCTTGATGCTCGGCGCCGCCCTTGCCCTGTCCGCCTGCGATACCGCCGATCATTTCGACCGCGATCCGCAGCCCTCCCCGATTGTGGTGGATGGCCAAGCAATCCCCGAGGTCGCCCGCGTGCAGGTGCCGATGCCCGCCGTCGCGATGGAGCCGCCCCGGCGCGGCAGTGCGAAAGCCTCGCTGTTCTCGGCCCGCAGCGAAGCGCTGTTTGCCGACCAGCGCGCCGATGATATTGGTGATATCGTCACCGTCGTGATCTCCATCGACGACCGCGCGCAACTGCGCAACTCGACCGACCGGGAACGTGAGGGTGCAAGCTCCATCGGTTTCCCGACATTCTTTGGCTATGGCGCGAAAATTGCCGCAATTCTGCCCGGAATCAGCGCGGCAGACCTGCCGAGCGGCGATATCGTCGAGGTCGGATCGGCCTCTGAGGCCAGCGGCTCTGGCGCTATTTCCCGCAACGAACAGATCGAACTCAAAGTCGCGGCATTGGTGATCGACAAACTGCCAAACGGCACGCTCGTCGTCGCCGGACGTCAAGAAATACTGGTTAATCAGGAGCTGCGCGAGCTGCGCATGGCCGGGATCGTGCGCCCTGCCGACATCCGCGATGACAACACCATTTCTTACGACAAGATCGCCGAGGCCCGCATCGCCTATGGCGGCAGAGGCACGCTGTCGCGCGCGCAAGAGCGCAGCTACGGCGAAGACGCGATGGATGTGATCCTGCCCTATTAATCCCTGACTTGGTCACAAAGTGAGACCATTGCCGTCGCAATCGACCGTTAAACCTGACGAAAGCTCAGGAAAGGTCGAACATGAAAAAGGCAGCAATCGCATTCGTAGCACTCCCCTTGCTTTGCATGGGTGCAGGCTATGGCGCCGGTCTGGCCCTCGCCCCTGCCCCAGCCGAAGCGGCGGGGACAAAGAGTGATGACAAGACCGCCTATGACGCAAAGGAGACGGCAAAGGACGCCGCCCATGCGCCCGAGAAAGACGCCCATGGCGATAAAGGTGAGAAATCCGCCAAGGGCGATGATCACGCGCCGATGGACAGTTATGAACTGGCCAAGGACCGCACGGTGGTGCGCCTTGGGCAGATGACGATCCCTGTGGAGAAGACCAACAGCGTCTCTTATGTGGTCGCGGATTTCGCGCTCAAGATGGGGTCACTGGAATTGGCCGAACGCTACCGCCGCGTGGAAGACGCGACGCGGATGCGCGATTCGCTCTTGCAGGCGATGAACCTAGCCGCCGAAAGCACCGTGCTGCGCGGCGTGGCGATCGACAGCGAAGCCCTGTCGCGGCTGCTGCGGGATCTGATCAGCAAAGAGCATAAGGGCGTCGATGATGTGATGTTCGTATCGCTCTACAAACAAGATGTGGCGCGGCTCTGACACGCGCCACTGCGCTGGCTTAGAGAACCGAACGCACCACGTTCGACAGCACGGATTCTCCGTTATCCAGTTCCAACTCCGGCCCGTAGGCGGTGAAGTTCACCCGCGTCACCTCGGACCGGGTCAGCGGGGTGACGCCTACATCGTTGCCCTCGGCATCCGTCGCCGTGATCTCAACCCGGAAGGTATCGGGCGGCACCGGCAGGCCCACGGAATCGAGGCGGTTCCACTCCACGTCGATCACCTCCCCTTCGGCGGTGGAGGGGCCGGGCATCTCGCGGATCAGGGTGCCGTCTTCGGAGAAGATCCGAACGGTTACCTCCTCCGCCCCGGCGTTGAGCTGGTAGCTCAGCGGGAATTCATCTTCGGTCATGCGCACTTGGGTCGAGGGCACCAGCACGTCGCGCCCGATCAATTGCAGGTCCGACATTGCACCCACGGTGGAAAGCATGGTCGAGATTTGCTCAAGGCTCGCGTTGGTGGCGATGCTCTGCTCCACTTGGGTCAACTGCGCCAATTGCGAGACAAACTGCGTCGAATCCACCGGGTTCAGCGGGTCTTGATTCGAAATCTGCGCCGTCAGCAGGGTGAGAAAGCTGTTGTAGCTTTCCTGAAGCTCAGCGGATGAGGTCGCCGCCGCCGAAGTGTTGGCGGTGCTCAGGGTGCTGGCTGTGGTCGCGTCGATCATGGTCTCGCCTTTCAGGTGAGGATATCTAGCTGCCCGGCACCAAGGCGCGGGCTGGGGGTCTGGGCCGTGGGCGCGGCGTCACCGCCCTGCGCATCATCGGCCTGTGCTGTGGTCTGGGTGAACGCAGGGCCCTGTTGCTGCCCGCCATTGCGGCCCCGGTCGCCGAAAGTCTGGAAATCGAGGTCCGCATTCTCGGCGCTGATGCCGCGCGATTGCAGCGCGTCCAGCAGTTGCTCACGGTCTTGCCGCAGCATGTTCAGGACCGAGGCGCTTTCGGTGGTCATGGCGATTTGCATGCGCCCCGCCTCACTGCGCACAACCTCGATCTCGATCTCGCCCATACCGTAGGGGGAGAGCGAGAAACGCAGCTTGTTGTCCGCCGTATCAAGGCTGCGGATCTGTTGGCTGACGTGCTGGCGAAGCTGCTCTTCCGGCGCGGCGGCCGGGTTCGGCGCGGGGGCCGGTGTGGGCTGCGGCGGGCTGAGGCGTAACCCCTCGCTTTGCGGTGCCTGCGGCGCGGTCAAAGCGGCGACCTCACGCAGGACGGCCTCCGCGGCAGGTGCATTTGTGCCGGGCTGGGCTACCTTGGCGGCATCGACAGCGGCGCTGAAACGCTCGGCGGCAGCGGTGAGGCGCGGGTCCGCGGCTTCAATGCTCAAGTCCACCTTCGCGGCGGTGGTTGCGCTGGCCTCGGCCTTCGCGGCGAGGGGTGGTTCTGTCGCCCCCACGGTGGCGGCTCTCGGGGCTGGTGCCTCACTAGACATGACCGTTTGAAACCCGCTCTGTTCGGCAGGGCCTTCGGCCTGCAACACCGGCGCGCCCCCTTCGGAGGCCATCACGCGGGCCCCCTGCTGGGCCTGCCCCATGGCCATACGTCCCACAACCGGCAGCGCCGCCGAGGCGATGCTTAATTGGCTCGCAGGGGTGGGCAGGCGCAGGGCACCGGCGATCCTCTCTTCCCAAGCGGCCTCAAGGCTGGGGTCATCCAACTGCGCCACCGCCTCCAGCGCACCGAGGTTTTCGGGCGGCGCTTCGCCCAAGGCTTCGGCAAATGCGGCAAGGGCGGCTTTCGGGGTGATTTGCTGGCTGGTCTCCTCCAACCCGGCGAGGGTGTGATCCATCAGGGCAATCAACCCCTCCGCCGTCTCAAGGTCGATGTCGTCGGGCAGCGGATCGGGGGCGGCTTCCACCTCTGGCGCGGCGGCTTGCAGGTCTTGGCCCTGCGCCTCCGACCCGCCCCCCTGCCCGGCCAACCCCTGCATCAGGGCGGCAAAGCCTTCGGCAGCCCCCTTCTCCGAGGGCTGCCCGAGACCTGCGGCATTCGGCACCGCAGGTGCTGCCTGAAGTTGAGTGATCATCTGACGTCCTCCAACTTGGGATCCACGGCGGGATTCCGAAGGCTCTTGTAGGATCAGGAGATCCGCACGTTCCCGCGCTGATCTTCAAAAGCGCGGCGTGCGCTGCGGGCCTCAACGAGGGCTTTGAGCCGCAGGGTCCAGTGGTTAAGGGTCACGGGCGTCTCTGTCCCGGTCAGCGCACGAAGCGAAATCTGCGCGCCCTCGGCAGGGGCTGCAAAGACCGAATGACTGTCGACCGGACGGCCCCAGTACTGCCCCAAAACCGCGCTCAGCCCCATGCGGAAAGCCGCAGGCTCAAGCCCCAGCTTGAGCAGCTCATCCGCCTCGGCGGCGTGATGGTAGGCCTGCCCCAAAGCGTGCAGAACGCTGTCTTCGTCCATCATCGGGAACAGGCCGCGCCCGATGATCCCGATCAGCACTTCGCCCACCAGCGCACCGGCGGCTTGGGAAATATTGGTGAAATTGTCGCTTTTGCGAATAACTACGAGAGAACCATAAGGCACATCGGCGTCGAGTTCTTCGGCAAGGATATCGCCAAGGCAAATGCCCGGGATCGGTTCGATGCAATCTGGCATTGCCACCGGATGACCGGCCCAATCCTGCATCTCGAAGACCGAAGCTTGAACCGGAATCAGCGCCCGGATCAGCATGTTGAAATGACGGCCATCGGCCGATGAATCCATGTGGCAGGCACCCTTCCAGATGCCACCTATAAGTGAGTTTACCTGCATTTCCGCCTCGTTCAGGACGTTCTGTCCATGGTTTATCCGGGCGATTTTTAAAGGTTTTTTAGGTGCCCGGTGCTCGATTATTACATAAGGTCTAGATCGCAAGACCTTGACCGTCAACAATTTTACAAGACCGTGCCATTTTTTTGGGAATCAGCGGCAGGGATGTCGCACTTTTGCCAAGGCCGGAAATCTCGCACAACCGGGCCGATAGAGCCTTGAAAACAAGGTCTACTCGGCTTGATAGACCAAGCGAATTGAGATGCGACGGTTTTCCGGGGCCAAGGGATCGACCGTGTTGATCGGTTGCGTGTCGGCCACACCCGACACCCGCATAAAGCGCGCCCCGGCAATGCCCGCGGCCATCAGCGTGCGGCGCGTGGCATTGGCGCGGTCTGCCGAAAGCTCCCAATTCGTGTAGCCATTGTTCGCGCCAAAAGCGGCGGCATCGGTATGGCCCACAATCTCGACCGGCTGGTTCTGTTCGGCGATCACATCGCCGATGGCCAGCAGCAGCTCGCGGGTCTTCGGGGTTACCTCGGCGCTGCCCCGCGCAAAGAGCGACCGTTCATCTTGGTCCAAGACCTGAACCGTCAGCGCCCCGTTCGATTTCTCAAGCCGGACATTGCGCGCCAGATCGTTCAAAGCGGTGTCAGAGGTGATCCGCTCGGCGATGTCCTCGGCCATGCGGTCGATCTCGAATTGGCGGCGCTCGGATTCCTCGATCGCGGCCAGCGTGGCGGGATCGGCGGGCGCCACAGGCTCGGGCGCTTCGGCGTATTCCACGACCACTTCCGCCGGTTTGTCGCGCAGGCGGCTGTCGAAGACCATCATCGGATTGTCACGGCCAAAGGTCGGCTTTTGCACATTGCCGGTGTTGTCGACCGCGCCGGTCATCACCCCTGCGGCCATCAGCGGGCGCAGGTCCGCCGCCGCATCCGAGGAAGAACCGCCGTCCGACACTGTGGGGGTAAAGTAATTGGCCAGCCCGCGCAGCTTTTCCTCATCCGAGGCGGCGAGGATCCACAGCAGCAGGAAAAACGCCATCATCGCGGTCATGAAGTCCGCATAGGCCACCTTCCAACCGCCGCCGTGGTGGGCGTGGCCGCCCTCCGCGTCGTAGCGCTTGATGATGATCATCGCGTTCTTCTTGTCAGCCATCACGCGGCCTCCCGATTACGCAAGACCGGGCACGGGGGCCAGATCAGGAAAGCTCTGCGTTGTTGTCCGACTTGTCGCGGCTGTACTTGCCCAGACCTGCGCGTTTGGCGTATTCGGCCTTGCGCTTGGAATAGCTCGGCGCGACCAGCGGCGTGTCGGCAGGCAGGTTGAACATCACGCGGTATTCCGCTTCCGTCAGCCCATGTTCGGCCCCGAGGTGACGTTTCAGCATTTTGAACCCCTTGCCGCAGCACAGGCAAAAAATCGTGTCTTCGGTCATCGGCTGCTCGCCCGGTGCGGCGGTCATGCCCTGCGCCTTGGGCGCGACGGGAGCCACGGCGGCGGCGGGGATATTGGCCAATGCGGTGGCCGGAGCCTCAGCGGGGGTCGCGCGCAGACGCTCGACCAAGGTCAGGATATCGTCGATGGTCACGTCGCTGCGGCTGGCGAACCCCGAAACGATGGTCGCAATCGCGGTATCGCTCAGATTCTGCTTGGGGGGTACATTAGGCATGAAGCAACTTCCTTGTTAAGTTAATCTTGCCTTCTGCAAGGTTCGCGAAGCATTCAAAGAGCGCTTCGCAAGGGACGCAGCAAAGATAAATAATTCTTCGCCGTTTATTCTTATCACGATTCGAATTGTATTTGGAACCCGCGCAAGCATTGGCAAGCACTTTTTCGCCATATCGTGCGGAATGCATCACGGCTCCATCTGCGCGACGGTCTTGAAGATCGCGCTTTTCGGGGCCGGATCGGGAGGCACGTCATTTCCGGTGGTCTGGGCGATGATCGTGCTGAACAGACCGGTCACCCCCAGCCCTGCCACCGCGATCAGCGGCACATGCAGGGACTTCCACAGGCTCTTGCGGGGCGCGGGCGGCTGCGGCGCCAATGCGGCGGGGTCGAGCAACTCAGGCTCGGGCGCCGGGGGCACCTCGATCGGCGCGCCGAACTCGACAAAGATGCCGCGCGGCATGACGGCCACCTTCACTTCGCGCCGCGCGCAGCTGTCGCTAAAGCCTGCGGGGAAAAGCTCAGCCGGAATATCGATCACCATGTCATCCTTGGGCCGCCACTCTGCCGCCAGCGTGTCACGGGGGATATAAACCGATGCGAAATCATCCCGAAAAGCGATGTCACGCACCAAGGTCGGCACCATGGGCAGCGGCTGTTCCGGGTTGGAGGCGATTCGCATCCGCCCCCCGGCGAGCCACATCTCAAGACGGACATAGAAACACTCCCCCGGCTGAACCTCGGCAGAGGGCATATAGCCTTCGGGCGGCCCCGAGCGCAGCTTGCGCCGCTTGCGGTTGCCGATAGGGAAGATCTTGTTGGTGCTGACGCGCTGAAACTGGTCCAATTCGGGCCGCTGGCGCATCAACTCGTCGAAATCCAACCCCTCTTCGCGGGCGAAATTGTAGTTGATCAGATAATCCGCCGCGGTTTCCTCAAGCGTTTTGCTGTCCTGAATGGCCTTCAACAGCGCGTTTTCCTCAGAGAACAGCAGCCTACGGCAGGGATGCCCCTCAATCTCTGGACTGACGGCAAAGCTGCCCACGGGACGGTCGAGGATATCCGCCACCCGGTCGAAAACTGCATGTTCTTCGTCATTGTGAAAGACCACGAACTCGCAAAGACCGGCGGCATCCATGCACAGCAGCAGCCGCATCTCTTCGGGCCAGCCCGGCACGAGCACCGAAAGCTCGGAGGGATCGACGAAATAGGCGAAGGCATCGGGCTCTTGCAGAGCGTCGACATCACCCTTCAACTCTTCTTTGACCGAAAAACCACTATTCATCATAGAAACCCAAGTTCTTTCCCAGATAATACTTGTATAGACCTATTCGCTCAAGGATAAAGTAAGAATAGTTTCTTTTTGGAGGCGTGTGCAGCAATGACACTCTTGCTTGGTCTTGTAATGGTCTTCGGTCTGGTCTTTGGCGGCTTCATGCTGTCGGGGGGCAATATGGACATCGTCCTGCACGCCCTCCCCTACGAGGGCATGATGATCGGCGGCGCCTCTCTGGGGGCCTTCGTGATCGCCAACTCCTTTTCGGTGGTGAAGTCTTCGCTGGCCGGGGTGATGCGGGTGATCAAGGGGCCGCGCTGGAAGGCGGCGGATTACAACGATCTGCTGGCGCTGATGTTCGAACTAGCACGTCTTTATAAGACCAAGGGCATCGTCGCGATGGACGAGCATATCGAAAACCCCGAAGCGAGCCCGATCTTTCAACGCTACCCCAAGCTGATGAAGGACCATTTCCTGACCGACCTCATCGCCGATAGCTTTCGCATGATGTCGATGCAGTTCGACGACCGCTTCCAGATGGAAGACGTGTTGAACCGCAAGATCAAAAAGCACCACCACGAGGCGCTCGTTTCGGCCCGCGCGATCCAGAGCATGGCGGACGGCCTGCCCGCCATCGGCATCGTCGCGGCGGTTCTGGGGGTGATCAAAACCATGTCGTCGATCGACAAGCCGCCAGAGATCCTTGGCGCGATGATCGGCGGCGCATTGGTCGGCACTTTCCTTGGGGTTTTCCTTGCCTATTGTATGGTCCAGCCCATCGCAGGCCGGTTGGAGCAGATCGAGGAAGAAGACGGCGCGATGTATACGGTGATCCGTGATGTCATCGTGGCCATCGTGGCGGGCCATCCGCCCAGCATCTGCATTGAATTGGGCCGCGGCAACATCCCCACGACGAAACAGCCGAACTTCTCCGCCGTGGAGGCCTCGCAGCGCGAACTGCCTGCGGTATGATGCGCCCCCTGCCCCTGATCGCGCTGATCGCGCTCCTTGCCGGGCCGGGGCTGGCGGCAGGACCGGCCAAGGAAAAAGACGCGGAAGAGGTCGACAAGACCGCCGAAGCAGAGGCCCGGCTGCCCAATTCCATGCGCCGCCACGGTGTCATCGGCCATGTCCCCCCAATGGAGGGGCTACCGCTGCTCGACGCCGAGGTGCTGGAACGGATGCGTGAGCGGCTCATCGTTCTGTTACAGGGCGCAGAGCAGTGAAGCCAAAGCGCGGCGACGGGCTGGCCGTGCTCTCGCGGCTGAAACGCTTTGAGATGGAGAATGTCGCGCTGGAGATGGCCGAGGTGAACCGCGCGCTGACCCAGATCGAAAACGAACGCCACAGCCTGATGGAGCAGCTCAACGACCGCGGCGATCCCGATGCGGTGGAATCGACGCGGGTGGTCTCGGCCTTTATTCGCAACGTCTCGGAAACCATCCACCGCAAAGAGGCCGAGGCCGAGCGGCTGCGCGCCGACAGCGCGGGCATCCACGACAGGCTGAACGGGCTTTTCGCCGAGGCCAAGCGCATCGACCTGATCCGCAACCGCCGCGCCGAGGCCCGCAGGCATGCCCTGCAAGAAGCCGAGACCGCCGCCCAAGCTGAAGGGTTTCTGTCGATCTGGCTGGACGATCAACGATAATTACACGGCCATATCCAATTACGGGAACTATTTTCGCAAATTCCCCTAAATAGCGAATACCGGACAAGAAAAAACCGCAATTCGATTCCATCAAAGCCCCATTGAAAATGCCGCCCTGGGGAGGGGGGGCGCCGAGGCCAACGCGTTTGTATTCCGGCTTCGGTATAGTTTGAGAGGATTTACGATGAAGCGAAGAGGATTTTTCACCGCCGCCGCGATCGGTGCCGCGTCTTTGAGCGTCAGCCCGCTCTGCGCGCAATCGGCGGAGGTGACCCTTGCCGAGGTGCGCGCCCTGTTCCAAAGCCGCGACCTTGGTGCGCGCCGGATGGTGCAGGACAGCCTGAAACACGAGGGCTATTACAAGGGGGCCATCGACGGCGCATGGGGGCCGGGGACCGAAGCCGCTTTTCGCGCGCTCATGGCCTCCGACCGCTACCAACGCCACGCGCCGACATGGACATTCGCCCATGAGGTTCAGGTCAGCGAAACGATGTTCTTCCTGACCTCCCACGCCTATATGTGAGTGCTGCCGGGGCCCTTTCGGGCCTCGGCCTTACCCCGCCTCCGCGACCGCCAGCTCGGCCATGCGCAGCGCCGCGTCGCGATTTGCCGCCACGGCGATGAACCGCGCGTTGTGACAGAATTTCGCCCCCGGCACGCCGCTTGCGGCCTCCAATTCGGCATCCGTTAGCCCGGCCCAAGCCTCGGGCAGATCGGCGCGGGCCTCGAAACTATCGCCGCTTTTGCGGATCGTGGTCAGGGCCCAATCCTCTCCGCGCGGATGCACGACGAAGAGCAGGTGATCGGCCCCGGCCTTTTCCACCGCCGACCGGAAGGGCATGCCCGTGGGCAGTTCCAAGACGCGCCCGCTGCCTGCCGCCTCAATCGCCTGCATCACCATCGCCTCGGCCCGGCGTTTGGCGGCCTTGCCCTTGATCGCGGCTTCGACAAAGGCCCGCGCGACAGGTAGGGCGGTCATGAAGGCGCGGTCGTCGGCATCCTCATCACGTTCGTCGAAAACGGGCTTTAGCGTCTCCAAGAGCACCGGCAGGGTCATGCCCGCCAGCGGCCCCGCGACCGAGGGTTCAAGCGCGCCATTGTCGATCAGGTCGACCGGCAGCACAAAGCCCTGATCGAAACTGTGGTGGATATCCTCCACATCCGCCTCGCGCACGTCGAAGCTGAGCAGATAGTCTCGGCCATAGTGCTGCCAGATCAGCCCGAAAGAGCTGAAGGGCTGGCCATCCTCGCGCAGCGGTCCGGGGCGCTGGTGATGGTCAAAGATCAGCGCTTCGGCGTCATAATCGCGGCCCACGTCATAGATGATCCGCCCCGCGCCGGGGGTGATCCACGCGGCATCGCGGCTGCGTACCAACGTCGCCTCCGGGTAGAGCCGCGTCAGGATGACGGAAGATAAAAGCTCATCCGCGTGAAAGCCGCCCGAATGGGTGACGAGATGGGTGATGGTCATGTGGGTGGCTCCGCTGCGGCTGGGGAAATCGGTCAATGGTGGCTTGCGCCCCCATACTGCGCGGCGCAGGCCAAGTGCAAGCCGCCCGCCCTAGCGCGACAGCGCGACCAGCGTCGCCGAGACGGGGTCGAGGATGAAGGCCCCCACCTGCGCCCGGGCCTGCGCCAACCCATCGCGCCGTTCCGGCATCAACTGCACGAGAGAGGCAAAGCGGTTGTGATGCGTGCCGTCCACCGCGCCGATGGCCGAGATATCGACCAGCAAAACGCCATAGCGTTTGGCCAGCGCCTGCACCGCCGGGGAGCTGGCACTTGTGCGCCCGATCCGAGGACGCGCCCCGGCAAGCCCCGCCGAAATGCGCAGCGCCCGGTCGTCCGGCGCCACAAGGATGGCCATGGGCGGATCGAGCGGCCCGATGACCTCGACCTGTTTGCGAAAGACATCCACGTCGATGTCGGGCGCTGCGAGGACCACATCGCTCAGCCGCGCGATCACCGCATCCTGCCCCGACAGGCGCAACTGCCGCAGCGCCTCCACCACCAGCCAACCGCCCATGCTGTGGCCGAAAAGCGTGATCTCGCCCACGTCGGGATCGGCGGCGAGGGTGCCGAGCATGGCGGCGAGTTCATCGCGCGAATAGGCCGCCGCGTCCTTATCCGCGACATAGCCCACCACCGTCCCGGCAGAGGGCCAAGCGAAGAGGATCGGCTGTTCGGGCAAATGCCCATCCGCCGTCACCTGCGCCAAACGAAAGAGGGATTCCGGGAAGGTCTGGTTGTAGCCATGTACGAAGACCATGACATCCTGCCGCGCCCGGCCCGAGCGGCGGATATCGAGCCCCGGCAGCGGATCGCGCGCCGTCACCGCAAAGCTGCGGCGCGGGTCGGGCTTCTCATTGGGCCATTCGATCTTGCTGGCCTCATGGTCTGGCGGGATGGCGATGGTGAACCGCTCGTAATTCAGTGCCCGCGCGCGGGCGTCGGTATAGGAGCCGGTCTGCGGATCGCGCCCGCGGGTCGAGGCCACGGTGATCGCCAAACTCTGCGCAGCTTCGGCCTCGGGCACCACCGTCAAAGTCTCCCCGCCCGGGCGCGGTGCGCAGGCCGACAGCAAGACCACCGCAACCGCGCAGAGCGTCTGTAGCCCCCGGCCCCCAATCCCATGTCCCTGCATATCGCCCCCCCGGCCCTTCGTTCGGCGCAGTTCTAGCCCAATTGGCCCATAAAGTCATAGACGAAAGGCCCCTGCGACTGCGACGAAACAGCCCCGCTTCTAACCTACGGCAGCCCGATCTCTCTGCCCGCCTCTGCCGCCAGCAGCTTGCGGCCCGTGTCGAGCACGCCGTCGACGATGTCATTGGCAATCGCCGCGCTCAGCGCCGCGCCATCGCGGGCAGTGAGGGCGGCCAGCACCTCTTTGTGGCGGTCGATCTGATAGTATTCCGCGACCTCGGTGATGACTTGGCGCTGAAACGGGCCGAGTTGCAGCCAGATGCTTTCGATCATCGGCAAGGACGCCTGCGCGGGGTTCACGGAGTAAAGCATCCGGTGGAAGGCTTGGTTCAGCAGCGTCAGTTGATCCGCGTTCCGCTCGGCCACAAAACGGTCCATGCTGCCGTCGATCTCGGTCAGCCGGTCGATCACGATGTCCGAGATATAGGGCAAGGCGCGCAGGGCGGCGTGGGTCTCAACCGCGATGCGCAGGGCGACCAGTTCCTCAAACCGCTCGGGGGTCATCAGCGGCACGGTCAAGCGGCGGTTGTCCTTGATCTGGATGGCATGTTCCGAACTCAGCCGCCGCACCGCCTCGCGCACCGGGGTCGGGCTGAGGCCGAGCCGCTCCGCAATGCCGCGCATGGTCAGCGAGGTGCCCGGCGTGATCGCGCCCAGCATGATCGCATTGCGCAGCCGCTCGTAAACATATTCCTGCGTCGTCCCGCCCGGAATTTCGGGGATTTCGGGAATGTTGAGCGCATCGTTATCGGTGTCGATCATCTGGCCGCCTTTAATCTTTCGCCGCCGACCATACGCGCGGGGGCAATTGACAGACAAGCGGATAGTGATATGACATTCCAACAAATGGTATCACATTTTCAGGTTCGATATCGAAAGGAACCCCATGTCCGAGAGCAAAGCCGAAGCGTGGCTGGCGCAACATCCCGAGATCGAATCGATCTTTGCCTGCGTTTGTGACCTCAACGGCACCATGCGCGGCAAACGGGGGAGAACAGCGAGTTGGTGTTCGAGACCGGGGATTCCGACGGGCTTTGCGATTTCACCGGGCGCCCCCTGATGCCGATCACATGGACCACGCGCCCCACGGCGCTCGCCATGCTCTGGATGCGTCAGGAAAACGGCAAGCCCTTCCCCGGCGATCCCCGCCGCGCGCTGGCCGAAGTGGCGGCCAAGTTCAAGGCACGCGGCCTGACCCCCGTGGTCGCCACGGAACTGGAGTTCTACCTTTTCGACCCGACCGAGGATCACCCGCAGGCGCCCTGCTCTCCGGTCACCGGCAAGCGGCTGGATTCCGACGGCGCGCTGTCGCTGGACGAGTTACAGCATTTCGATGAGTTCCTGAACGAGGTCTACGACGCCTGCGAGTTGCAGGGCATCCCGGCGGATGCGGCCATCTCGGAAAATGGGGCCGGGCAGTTCGAGATCAACATGCGCCATGTGGACGACCCGCTGCGCGCCGCCGATGACGCGGTGCTGTTCAAACGTCTGGTCCGCGGCATCGCCCGCAAACACGGCTTTGCCGCCACCTTCATGGCCAAACCCTATGGGGATCTGGCGGGCAGCGGCTTTCACGTTCACTTCTCCTTGGTGGATGAAAACGGCGTCAATGTCTTCGACAACGGCGGGGAGGAAGGCACACCCCTGATGCTCAACGCCGTCGCCGGTCTGCTGGCCACGATGCAGCAAAATACGCTGACCTTCGCGCCGCATGAAAACTCCTACCGCCGCCTGCTGCCGGGCGCCCATGCGCCGACCAATGTCGCTTGGGGCTATGAGAACCGCACCGCGGCAATCCGCATCCCGGGCGGCGATCATAGGGCCCGCCGTATCGAGCATCGCGTCGCCGGGGCCGACGCCAACCCCTATCTGGTGCTGACCAGCATCTTGGGCGGCGCGCTGTTGGGGATCGAGCAAGACATGCAGCCCGTCGCCCCGATCACCGGCGACGCCTATACAATGAAGCTCGACAACCTGCCGCTCGACTGGGCCACGGCCATCGACGCCTTCCGCAAGGGGCCGGATGTGCCCGGCCTCTTCTCTGCCCGGTTGCAGACCATGATGGTCGAATGCAAGACGCAGGAGTTGCGCAAATTCGCGCGGCAAGTGACCCATTTCGAATATGACACCTATCTGGAGATCGTCTGATGTCGCGCCATCCCTACGCCGGAGACGGCAGCCATACGTCAAGCTACTACGCCGCCTCGGCCAACCCCGCCCCCGCGCGCCCCAAATTGCAGGGCGATCACGAGATCGACGTCTGCATCGTCGGCGCGGGCTACAGCGGGCTGTCGACCGGCCTGCATCTGGCCGAAAAGGGCTATAAGGTCGCCATCATCGAAGGCGCGCGCGTGGGCTGGGGGGCCTCGGGGCGTAATGGCGGGCAGATCGTCAACGGGCTGAACGCGAGCCTGCAAACGATCAAGCGCCGCTACGGGCAGGACACCGCGACCTTTGTCGCCGGCCTCGTGCAAGAGGGTGGCGAGATCATCCGCGAGCGGGTCCGCACCTATGACATTCAATGCGACCTCAAGGACAAGAACATCTTCACCGGCCTCACCACGGCGCATATGCGCGAGCTGGAGGAGCGGCAGAAGCTCTGGCAAAGCTACGGCATCGACAATCAAGAGATGCTGGACAAGGACCAGCTGCGCGCCCACGTCAATTCCGACCTCTACGAGGGCGGGCTGATCGACCATTCGGGCGGCCATATGCACCCCCTGAACCTCGCCCTCGGCGAAGCGGCTGCCTTTGAGAAGAACGGCGGCACGATCTATGAGATGTCCCCCGTCACCCATGTCGATCACGAGGCTGCCCGCCCTGTGGTCCGCACGGCCAAAGGGACGATGACCTGCAAGACACTGGTGCTCTGCGGCAATGCCTACCTCGGCCATGTGGTACCGACGCTGGCCCCGCGTGTGATGCCCGTCTCGACCCAAGTGATGGCCACCGAACCGCTGAGCGAGACGCAGGCCCATGCGCTGCTGCCCACCGATGCCTGCGTCGAAGACATCCGCTATATCCTCGACTACTACCGCCTGTCAGGTGACAAACGGATGCTCTTTGGCGGCGGCACCGTGTACGGCGGCGCGGACCCGCGCGACATCAAGGCCAAGCTTAAACGCAATATGGACAAGGTCTTCCCCCAGTTGAAAGACGTGAAGATCGACTATGCCTGGAGCGGGAATTTCGCCCTCTCATTCAGCCGCGTGCCGCAGATGGGCCGGATCGGTGACAACACCTATTTCGCCCATGGCTACAGCGGCCACGGCGTGACCGGATCGCATACCTTCGGGCGTATCCTTTCCGAGGCGATCGACGGCGACCTCACCCGCTTTGACGTCTTCGCCAATGTGCCATGGTTCCCCTTCCCCGGCGGGCGGATGTTCCGCGTGCCCTATTCGGTCGTGGGGTCATGGTGGTACGGGCTCCGCGACCGTTTGGGTGTCTGAAACCTTTTGACAGGGCTGGGGGTTTCTTCACAGTGGCGGGCATGGCGCACGTCATGAGTGGAAGGACCCCCATGCCCGATCAAAAGCCCGCCTCCGTGATCGTCTTCGACGTGAACGAGACCCTGCTCGACATCACCACGTTGGAGCCGCTCTTCGCGCGCCTCTTCGGCGACGCCTCGGTGCTGCGCGAATGGTTCGCCGAGCTGATCCTCTATTCCCAGACCATGACCCTCTCGGGCCGCTACGCGCCCTTTGGCGCACTGGCGGGTGGCGTCTTGCGAATGGTCGGCGCGAACAAAGGCGTCGCGGTGACGGATGAGGACGTGGCCGAGTTGAAATCCCGCATCGGCTCCATGCCCGCCCACCCGGATGTCGCCCCTGCCCTGCGCAGGCTGCAAGAGGCGGGGTTTCGACTGGTCACGCTGACCAATTCGCCCCCGTCCCCGGCCCCGACCCCGTTGGAGAAAGCCGGGATCGCCGATTTCTTCGAGCGGAGCTTTAGCATCGACGTGGTCGCAAAATTCAAACCTCATCCCGCGACTTATCAGATGGTGGCCGAGGCGCTTGATCTGGAAACCGATGATCTCTGCATGGTGGCTTGCCATCTGTGGGACACCATCGGCGCGCAGGCGGCGGGCTGTCAGGGGGCCTTCCTCACCCGGCCCAACAACAACCTGATCGAGGTGCAAGAGGTGCCGCAGCCGCACTACCTCTCGGACGATCTGGCGGATTTGGCCGAGCAGATCATCGCCGCGAACGGGCGCTGATCCTCAGCCGCCCATGCGCCGTGCCAGCCGCGTTTCAAGCTGCACCATGGCGTCATAGATCAGCACCGCAAACAGGCCAACCGCCAGCCCGCCCTGCACCACGAAGGCGGTGTTATTGGTCAAAAGCCCCGCGATGATCACCTCGCCCAAGGTCCGTGCTGCCACGGTCGAGCCGATGGTCGCCGTGCCAAGCGCGATGACCACCGACAGCCGAATGCCCGTTAGCGTCACCGGCAAGGCCAGCGGCAGTTCCACCCGCCAGAGCCGCTGCCAACGGCTGAGCCCGATGCCGCGCGCGGCCTCCATCGTGGCGGGCGGCAGGTTGGTGAGGCCGGTGACCGCATTCTCGAAGATCGGCAGCAGGCCATAGAGGAACAGCGCCACCAGCGTCGGCCCCGCCCCGAAACCCAAGGCCGGGACGGCCAGCGCCAGCACCGCCACGGGGGGAAAGGTCTGGCCCATATTGGTGATGGTGCGCGACAGCGGGCGAAAGGCCGCGCCCGCCGGGCGGGTCACGAGGACCGCCAGCGTCACCGCCACCACCGTTGCGGCTGCCGAGGCCATGGCCACCAGCGCCAGATGGCTCAGCGACAGCGACAAGAGCGAGGCGCGCGTGTAGATCACCGGACCATTCGCCGGGGCCAAGGGCGCAAGCAGCGGCGTGAACCACTCAGGCCGCAGGACCAAAGCCACCAGCACCGCCACCAGAAGCGGCCGCAGGATCCAGCCGATCCTCATGCGTGCTGCCCTGCCCTTGCGCGGATTGCATCGAGGGTCACGCGGCCCATCGGCAGGCCGTCTTTCGCCACTGGCACCGCCTCGCGCCCGGACCAAAGGCAGGCCGACAGCGCGTCGCGCAGACTGGCATCGTCGGGCAGCGCTTCGCCTTCGGCGCTGCCCTCTTCCACCAATTCCGCGACGGGGATCAGTGAAAGAAGCCGCAGGGGCCGCTCCACATCGCCGACCATATCCGCCACGAAATCCGTCGCGGGTGCGGCGATGATCTCGGCCGGCGTGCCGTGCTGCACCAGATGCCCCCCGTCCATGACCGCCACCCGGTCGCCCAACCGGATCGCCTCTTCCATGTCGTGGGTCACCAGCATGATGGTCGACCCCAGCCGCTGCTGGATGTGCCGCAGGTCTTCCTGCGCGCGGGTGCGAATGATCGGGTCCAGCGCGCCAAAGGGTTCGTCCATCAGCAACAGATCGGGCCTTGAGGCCAAGGCCCGCGCCACGCCAACCCGCTGCTGCTGCCCGCCCGAAAGCTCCGCCGGATAACGGTCGCGGAATTGCGCGGGGTCCATCGAGAAAAGCGCAAGCAGCTCATCCACCCGCGCCGCGATCTTCTCGCGCGGCCAGCCAAGCAGTTGCGGCACCGCGCCGATGTTGCGCCCCACCTTATGATGCGGGAACAGCCCGTGGCCTTGAATGGCATAGCCGATGCGCCGCCGCAGGATATGCGGCTTGACCGACAGCGTGGAGTCGCCGTTGATCCGCACCTCGCCCGAGGTCGGTTCCTCCAACCGGTTGATCATCCGCAAAAGCGTGGTCTTGCCTGAGCCTGAGGTGCCGACGATCACCGTGATCGTGCCCGTCTCAACCGTCATGGATACGGAATCCACCGCACGAATGTCGCCATAGGTCTTGGTAATGCGGTCGATCTCGATCATGCGCTGTCCTTTGGGGTCTTGCGGGTCAGTTCGACCAATATGTCCATCACGATGGCCGCCGTCAGGGCCAGCACCACGGTCGGCAGGGCACCCAGCAGGATCAAGTCGGTCGCGGTTTGGTTCAGCCCCTGAAAGACGAACGTCCCGAAGCCCCCGCCGCCGATCAGCCCGGCGATGACGGCCAGCCCGATGTTCTGTACCAAGACGATGCGCAGCCCGGTGAGGATGATCGGCAGGCCCAGCGGCAGTTCCACCCGCAACAGCCGTTGCAGCGGCGTCATCCCCATGCCCCGCGCGGCCTCAAGCGCCGCAGGCGGAGCCGAGGCCAGCCCCGCCACGGTATTGCCGACCACAGGCAGCAGCGAATAGAGCACCAGCGCCAGAAAGGCGGGCGCAAAGCCGATGCCCGCGATGCCAAGCGCCCGCGCGCCGGGCAAATTGGCCCCCACCCAACCGAGGATCGGGATCATCAGCCCGAACATGGCGAGCGAGGGAATGGTTTGCAAAAAGCTCAGCACCGGCAAGGTCGCCCCGCGCAGCCCGACAAGACGGTGACAGAGCACGCCAAGCGGGAAGCCAATCACCGCCGCCGCGGCGAGAGAGCCGAAGGCCAGCCCAAGATGGCGCAGGAATTCCCGGCCAAAGGCACCGGCCCGGCTGGCGTATTCCTGCATCACCGAAAGCTCCGACAGCGCCCCCGACCACAGGATCGCGCCAAGCACCGCAAGCACGCCCGCCAGCACGGCCCCGCGCATCAGCGGCCCCGGTGCCATCGCGGCAAGCGCATCTGCCATGAGCAGCATGAAGACGACCAGCAGACACCAGAAGCCCACCGAGGGCGAGACACGGGCATAATCACCCGCTTCGGCCAGCAGGCCGGAGGCGCCTTGGGTCAGCAGCCACAACAGCCCGCCCAAGCCCAAAGCCGCCCCGGCAATACGCAGACCATTGCGGCCCGCAGGCAGCCCCATCAGCAGCCCCGCCCCGATCGCCGCAAGCCCCGGCAGCACCACCGGCAGGCTGGCCACGCCCCATGCCATCACCCCTTCGCCCGCCACGATCCGGTTGGCGGCAAGGGTCATGAAAGGCACGCAAAGCGCTGCCGCGCCCAGCACAGCGAACAAAAGCCCCGGCGCAGAAATCCCTGCGCCGGGGCCAGTTATTGTGCGGGCGGCGGAGATCAGTCCAGCACCCCGGTCTCGGTCAGATAGGAGCGTGCCACGGCTTCCGCCGGCTCCCCGCCGACTTGAATCCGACCGTTCAGCTTTTGCAGCGTCGCCATGTCGAGCCCGGAGAAGATCGGGTTCAGCACTTCGGCGATCTGGGGGTATTCCTCCAACACCTCGGCGCGGACGATGGGGGCGGGTTCATAGACCGGCTGCACGCCCTTGTCGTCTTCCATCACCACCAGCCCCGTGGCCCCCACGCCGCCATCGGTGCCGTAAACCATCGCCGCGTTCACGCCCGATGTGCCACGCGCCGCCGCCTGAATGGTCGCCGCCGTGTCGCCGCCCGACAGGATCACGGTCTGGTCTTGGCTCAGCTCGAAACCATAGGTTTCCTGCATCGCGGGCAAAACAGCCGGAGAGGACACGAATTCGGTCGAGGCGGCGAGCTTCACCTCACCACCCTCGGCCACCCATGCGCCGAAATCTGACATGGTGGTGAGGTCATTTTCCTCGGCCACCGGGCCGGTCACGGCGATGGCCCAAGTGTTGTTGGCCGGTGCGGAGTCGAGCCAAGTGACGTTATTCTCACCGCCGTCCAATTCCTTGGCGCGGGCATGGGCCTTGGCCGCGTCTTTCCAAACATCGCTTTCCGCTTCGTTAAAGAAGAAGGCCGCGTTGCCGGTGTATTCGGGGTAAATGTCGATCTGGTCCGACAGGATCGCTTCGCGCACGACCTGCGTGCCGCCGAGTTGCAGACGGCGTTCAACCGGCAGACCCGCATCTTCGAGCGCCAGTGCGATGACGTTGCCCAACAGGCCGCCTTCGGTGTCGATCTTCGACGATACGGTGATCTCAGCCGAGGCGGCAGAGGCCAAAGCGGCGGCAAGGCCAGCGGCTACGGCAGTGGAAAGAATGCGGGGACCCATGGGCGAGAACTCCTTGAAACAATGGCCTGACACGGCGACATGCCGTTTGAAAACGGTAAGGTAGCTGGCATTTTCGCGAAACCAAGGCGGGATTGCACGGCGGCACGGAATTTTTACCGCCCCGAGTACGACAAAGGGCGCGCCCGGAGTGACCGAACGCGCCCTTTGCCTTGCCGCCACGCGCCGGTCAGGCGGCGCGGGCAGCCTCCGCCTCCCGCGCGGCGCTGCGCTTGAAGAAAAGGAAGTAGAGCACCGGTGCCGCGATCAGCGTCAGGACCGAGGCAAAGGCCAGCCCGCCCATGATCGTCGCCGCCATCGATTGGAAAAAGGCATCTGACAACAGCGGCAGCATCCCCAGAATGGTCGTCGCAGCGGCAAGGAAGACCGGACGCAGACGCGAGGTCGAAGCGGTAACGATGGCCTCTTTCAGATCCATCGTCGGATCGGCGGCGCGGGTGAGGTCGATTTCTTCGACCAGCACGATGCCGTTCTTGATCAACATCCCCGAGAGCGACAAGAGCCCCAGAAGCGCGGTAAAGGTGAAGGGCAGACCCGTCCCCAAAAGCGCCAGACTGACCCCGTTCACCGCCATCGGCACCAAGAGCCAAATGATGATCGGCTGTTTCAGCGCGTTGAACAGCAGGACCGAGATCAGAACCATGATGATGATGCTGAAGGGCAACTGCTTGCCCAAGGCGGCCTGCGCCTCTCCCGCGCTTTCCAACTCGCCCCCCCATTCCATGGCATAGCCTTCGGGAATTTCCATCGCCTCGATGGTTTCCTGCACCTCGGCCTGCACCTGCGCCGCCGTGACGCCGCGCGGGATATCCGCGCCCACGGTGATCACATCGGCCCGATCGCGACGGTAGAGCAGCGTGTCCTGCGGCTCGAACCGGAAACCGTCGATCACCTGCTCCATCGGGACCAGCGCGTTGGTGTTTTGCGCATAGATCACATGGTCCGTCAGCGCCAAATCGGCATCCTGCGGGGCGCGGATCACGATGGGAATCTGACGATCCCGCTCGCGGAAGGTGCCGCCGCTGGTGCCTTCGGTGGCGAATTTGAGGGTCTCGGTGATTTCGGTCCGCGAGATGCCTGCGTCCTGCGCGCGTTCTTCGGCATAGATCGGACGCAGCACCAATTCACGCTCGCGCCAGTCCTGACGCGGGGTGATGATATTGTCCGACGCCGCCTGCATCCGGTCCATCGCCTCATCCGCGAGATCGCGCAGCACATTGGGATCGCGGCCCGAGAAGCGCACCTCGATCGGGGCACCGCCGCCGGGGCCAAAGGCCAAGCGCTTGGCCCGGAACTCCCCTTGCGGAACCGCATCGGCGGCGAAGGCCTCAAGCGCGTTCATCTCGTCTTGGATCACCTCAAGCGAAGACACCCGGACGATCAGATGCCCATAGCTGGGGTTGGGGTCTTCGGCCTGATAGGTCAGCATGAAACGCGCCGCGCCCTGCCCCGCGTAGGAGGTCACGTCTTCGACATTGTCCCGCGCCACCAGCCAGTCTTCGAGCACAGCCAGATCGTTGGAGGTCTGATGGATCGACGACCCTTGGGGCAGCTTGTAATGCACGAAGTAGAGCGGCGTGTTGCTGTCGGGGAAGAACTGCTGCTTGATCTGACCAAAGAGGGCATAACACACCGCCGTCCCGGCAATCAGCGCCACGATCACCAGCCAGCGCAGCTTGAGCGAGGCACGCAGCACGGCGGCATAGCCCTTGAAGATCGCCCCGTCATAGCCGCCAGCCCCACCTTCGACGCCGCGTTTGAAAAAGTAGTGCCCCAAAAGCGGCGTGGCGGTGATGGCCAGCACCCAAGACAGCAGCAGCGAAATCGCGATCACGGCAAAGAGCGAGAAGAGGAATTCACCCGTGGCATCGGGGCTCAGCCCGATCCCGGCGAAAGCCATGATGCCGATGACGGTCGCCCCCAAAAGCGGGATCTGTGTCTTGCTCGCCGCCTCGGTCGCCGCTTCGCGCGAGCTTTTGCCCTGCTGCATGGAGATCTGCATCCCCTCGGCCACAACGATGGCGTTATCGACCAGCATCCCCATCGCGATGATCAACGCCCCGAGTGAGATACGCTCCATCTCAATCGCGCCGAGCGCCATGAAAAAGAGCGTCCCCACCACCGTCAGCAACAGGGTGGAACCCACGACCACCGCCGCGCGCCAGCCCATGAAGACGGCCAGCACGGCCACAACGATGGCGACGGACATGGCGAGGTTCAGCAAAAAGGCGTTCGACGCCTCTTCGACCACCGCGTGCTGGCGGTAGATGGATTCAATCGAGATGCCCAAGGGCAGCGATTCGCGCAGCTGCGCAAGCTTGTCGTCCACCCGCTTGCCGATATCGACGATATTCTCGGTCGCGATCCCGGCCACCCCGAGGGTAAAGGCCTCCTGCCCGTTGTGGCGGATCACCAGATCGGGGTTCGCCTCGCGGGTGCGGTAGATGTTGGTCACATCGGCAAGGTTGATCACCTGACCGCCAACACCCACCGACAGGGCGGCGATCTCGGACACGCTGTCAGAGCCTTCGGGCCGCTGGATCAGGGTGCGCCCGTCTTCGTCCTGAATGGCGCCGCCGTCGACGATCTCATTCGCGCTCGATACCGCGCCGACAATGGCCGAGGGCGGAATGCCGAGCGTGGTGCTCAGCGCAAGTTGCGGTTCGACATAGATGACTTCATTGGGCAGGCCCGAAAGCGCCACATCCGACACGCCATCCACCAGCAGCAATTCCCGCCGCAGATAGCTGGAGAGCTCGTTGACCTCGGCGTCGGAATAGCCCTCAGCCGTCACGGCGTAGTAAAGCCCGTAAACATCGCCGAAACCGTCGTTCACATAGGGCTGTGTCGCCCCGCTCGGCAAGGCTGCCTCATTCACGCGGTTGCGCAGTTTGGTCCAAATTTCCGGCAGTTCGGACCCGTCAAAGGTGTCCTGCATATTGACCGTGATCCACGACAGGCCGGGCTGGTTCATGGATTCGATGTCCTTGATCTCGGACATCTTCTGAATTTGCGATTCCAGCGGTTCGGTCACCTCAAGTGCGACCTCTTCGGCAGAGGCACCGGGGTATTGGGTCACGACCACGGCGGTTTTGATGGTAAATGCCGGATCTTCGAGACGGCCAAGGGTCGCGAAACCCCAGATACCGCCCAAAAGACAGGTCAGCATGATGATCCAAGTATAGATCGGGCGGTTGATCGACAGACGTGCGATATCCATGCGCTCAGTCTCCGAAACCGACGAAGCGGCGCACGGCGGCACCGTCTTCAAGCTGGCTTGCGCCGCTCACCACGATCTCTTGCCCATCGGATAGCCCGGCTTCGACTTTGACATCGCCGCGCGCGGTGGGGGTGATCTCAACCGCGGTGCGGGTCACGGTGCCTTCGCGCGCGCCGGTGGGGTCAAAGACCATGACATAGGTGCCGCGGTCATTGCCGACCACGATGGCGGTGTCGGGCACGATGATGCTCGACCCGCCGATGTTCAGCGTGGCGCGCACCTCGACCGAGGCGCCGGGCAGCGGCATGAAATCTTCGGGCAATTCCGCCCCAAGGGTGATGCTATAGGTCTGGCCGACATCCGCCGTCTCGGCGTTGTATTCGCGGATCTGCATGGGGTAGGTATTGGCGTTGGCCGGGAACTTGGCCATGAACCGCACGCTGGGGTCGCGGCCTGCCCGCAGAAACAGGGTTTCGGGCACGTCGATCTCGACCCGCAACTCAGACATGTCATGCAGGCGCACCACCGGCGTGCCCGCGCTGACGGTCGAGTAATTGGGCACCAACCGCGAGGCGACAATCGCATCGAAGGGCGCATGGAGGGTTGCGTTCTCAAGGTCGCGCTCGGCGTTACGCACGGCGATATCGTTGACCGTCACGGCGGTTTCCGCATCTTGCAAATTGACTTCGGCCACCGAAGACCCGGCGAGCTTTTGATAACGCTCCATCGTCCGGCGCGCCTGCGCGTCATTGGCCTGCGCCTGCTCTAGCGCCAGTTGAAATGGCTCCAGATCCATCCGAGCGACGACCGTATCTTCACTGACCGTGGCCCCCTCTTCGACCGGGAATTCCTCGATCTGACCGCCGACTTGAAAGGCGAGGTCCACGGTTTCACGTGCAACCACCTTGCCAAAGAACACACGCTCAACCTCGGCGTCGCTGACCTTGACCGTTTGCAGCTTTACCACCGGCATTTCGGCGGCAGCCACCATCGGCGCGGCGACGCCGGCGGCCAAGGCCAGCGCAAATCCCAACACCCGCCCCGCGCCGGTCCCGCGCGTCGTCTCAACAAGCCATTTGGCCATGGTCAGTCTTCCTTATGAATAGCATCCGGCACGGGCCCAAGGGCGGCGGTCAGACTAAGTTGTTTGAGGGTGCGCAGCTGCGCGAGAAAATGGTCACGGTCCAGCGCATGCATGCCAGCGGCCTTGGCGGAACGTTGGATGAAATCGGCCAGCGCCTCGACACTCAAGCCATTGCGGGTGATCGCCGCCTCATAGGGCATCAGCACCTTAGCGATCACGTCGCGAAAGCGCCCGGCGGAACATTGCAGCGCCTCTTGGCTGACGGCATTGGCCCCGGCGATGAAATCCTGCGCATTGGGCATCGCCTGCATCGTGTCATAGCCGCGCACCACCATCCGATCGAAAATAAGATCGAGCTGCGCCGCCAGATCGGGCGCATTGGGCATCTCTTCGGCAATCTCTTCCAGCGCCAGTTCGGTATAGCGCGCGATGAGCCCTCGAAGAATGTCGTCCTTGTTGCGAAACCGATTGTAGAGGGTCTGGCGCGAAACACCGGCCTCTTCGCACAGATCGCCCATGCTGGTGCGCTTGACCCCATAGCGGGAAAAGACATGCAGCGCAGCGTCAAGCACGGTCTTTTCAAGTTCGGTCATGCGGGCTCCTTGGCATTGGTCAAGGCGCAATTGGACATTCGAACCAAATATGTCAACCTGTAAATCAGCGACCATGCAGCCCGCGCAGATCACAATCGCGTTTCGCGCATGGAGCGCGCTCTAGGGCGCGGAGATCAGACTGCCGAGATAGAGCGTGAGCGGCAGGGTGAAAAAGCTGAGCAGCGTCTGCGTGGTGATGATTGCGGCCATCAAGGGCGCATCGCCGCGCATCTCACGCGCCAGCGTATAGCTGGCCACCCCCGTCGGCAGGGCCGCGAAGATCAGCGCGATTTGCAGCGTCAGCGGCGCCGGGTTCAGCACCAGCGCGGCCAGCAGCACCGCCAGCGGGTTCACCAGATGTTTGCCGATGATCGACAGGCCGATGACCGAAACCGAGCCCGACAGCCCGCGCAGCCGCAGGTTGGCGCCGACGCAAAGCAGCATGATCGGCAGCGCCGCATCCCCCAAAATGCGCGCGCTTTCATGCAAGACGGGCACATGGTGCAGCCCCGCGAAGTTAAAGAGCACGCCTGCCAGGATGCCGAGGATCAGCGGGTTCTTGACCAAGCCTTTAAGGATAGATTTGCCGCCGCCGCCCAACTGCCGGGTCATCAACGTCACCACCGTCACATTCACCACCGGCACCAGCAGGGCCGAACCCAGAACGGCAATCTGTAGCCCTGCCGTGCCAAAAACGGCTTCGGCAATCGCGAGGCCGATGAATGTGTTGAACCGCGCGCTGCCCTGCATCAGCGAACTGCCCTGTGGCGCGGCATAGGCCCGACCGAAGAGCCAGCCGCAAAAGATCGCTGCAAAGAACCCAGCGTAGAGCAGCAGGGCATAGTCGCCCAAGCCACCACTGAGGTCCGCCGCCGAGATCTTGGCAAAGAACAGCGCGGGCATCAGCACCCAATAGACCAGCCGGTCATTCAGGTTCCAGAACTTGGTCGAAGGGATACCGCCCCGGCGCAGGCCATAGCCCATGAGGATCAGCGCGAAGACCGGCGCGATGGCCAGAAAGATAGCGAACATATTAACCGCCCGGAAGGATCGCGCGGACCCTAGGCGCGGCTTGGCCCAGATGCAACAGGGAGCGTTGACTCAAACGGGCGGCCCCGGCCCCAAAGGGCCGGGACATGGATCAATCACGGATCAGTCGCTGCCATGTACCGCGATCTGCGCGTCGGCGGCGGGGCGGAACTTCCACTGTACGGCAAAGATCACCGCCGCCACTGCGATGCCGATGAGGTCGGTCATCAGACCGCCCGCGATCATGCAAAGCGCCGCGAGGATCAGACCCAGCCGGATGAACCAAGCCGCCCCGCTGCCCGCGAACCAGCCCTGCATGCCCGAAGACAGCAGATAGACCCCGAAGATCGCCGTGACACCGGCGCGGATCACCTCGAACCACGTGCCGTCCATCAGGATCGCGCCATTGTAGAAAAACATGAAGGGCACGATGAAGGCCGAGATGCCGATCTTGAAGGAGGCGACCGAAGTCTCCATCGGGTTGGCGCCCGAAATCCCCGCCGCGGCATAGCTCGCCAGCGCCACGGGGGGCGTGATGGCCGAGACGACGGCGAAGTAGAAGACAAAGAAATGCGCCGTCAGCAGCGGAATGCCCAGTTGCACCAGCCCCGGCGCCACGACCGAAGCCGCCACCGCATAGGCCGCCGTGGTGGGCATGCCCATGCCGAGCAGAATGGCAATACACATTGCAAAGAACAGGGCGAGGAATTGGCTCGCCTCCGCCAGCCCCAGCAGCACGGAAGAGAAACGCGCGCCGACACCGGTCAGGCTGATGACACCCACGATGATGCCCGCACAGGCGCAGACCGCGATGATCTGGATCGACATGATCCCGGCCAGGTCAAAGGCTTTGACGATGCTGCGCGGCCCCATGCGGAAGGGCGTGAACCACGACACCACCGCCGCTGCCGCCGTCGCCAGCGTGCCTGCGCGGATGATCGAATAGCCCATGAAAAGCGCATAGATCAGGATGATGATCGGAATGAACAAAAACACCCGGCGCAGCATGTCCTTGAGCTTGGGCAGTTCCTCGGAACGCATCCCGCGCATGCCCAGCTTGGCCGCTTCGAAATCCACCATGAAGTAGATCGACACGAAATAGAGCACCGCCGGGATGATCGCCGCCACGGCAATATCGGTGTAGGGGATGCCCGTGATCTCGGCCATGATGAAGGCGCCCGCCCCCATGATCGGCGGCATGATTTGCCCCCCGGTCGAGGCGGCGGCTTCGACCGCGCCTGCGGTCCGGGCCGGGTAGCCCACCTTTTTCATCAGCGGAATGGTCAGCGAGCCTGTCGCCACCACATTGCCCGCCGAGGTGCCGTTGATCATCCCCATAAGACCCGAGGCAAAGATCGCGACCTTGGCCGGGCCCCCGCGGGAGCGGCCCGCCGCGGCAAAGGCGAAGTTGACGAAATAGTCCCCCACCTTCGATGCCTGAAGGAAGGCCGCGAAGATGATGAAGAGGATGATATAGGTCGACGACACCGCCGTGGTCGGCCCCAGAATACCCGCATCGGTGTAGACTTGGCTAAAGAAGCGGGTCCACTGGATGTTGGGCGCGTTCAGAAAGCCCGGCAGCATGTCCCCCACGAAGACATAGACCAGAAAGACACCCGAAATCACGATAAGCGCAAGCCCCGCCACGCGGCGCGTCAGCTCCATGATCAGCGCGGTGCCCGCGACTGCGGCAATAGAGATACCGATGGGCGCAAAGGGCGTGCCCGTCGAGTTGCGCATCAAGGTGCCATACATGGTGATCAGGTAAATCGCCACGGCCACACCGCAGATAGACAGCAACAGGTCCGCCGGCGAAACCTGCCCCCGCTCGCGTCCGCGCAGCCAACCCACGACGATGCCGATGGCCGTCGCCGCCACCAGCGGCAGGCCATAGTGATAGATTTCGAGGGTCTTGAACTCGGGGCTCATGCCGTTCCACTGGGTGCCGCCAGCGATCTGGCTGGCAATGCTCCACGCGGTCCAAATCGAATAAAGCGCCGGGATCATCGCGGCCCATGCCACGAAATCCAGCGGATGACGGCCCTGCCCCTTGCCCTCATCCACAAATGCGCGGGCGGAATAGAGGGTAAAGCCAAGGATCAGCGCACCCGCGATGTGCACGATGCGGAAATTCCACGTCTCCATCGGGAAGGTCGGCAAAAGCGGGATGCGGATGCCGGTCAGTTCTCCGATCGACATGCCGTTGAGTGCTGCCATGTGAAAGAAGGCATAGATCGCCGACATGGCCGCAACAACCAGATAGGTGCGACCGGTGAATATGCGACGGTTGCTTTCTACCGGTTCGTCATCGACCCCTTCGGCGACAATCGGGCCCTGCGGATCGGCGGCGCTATGCTGGTCTGTCATGGAGGCTTCCTTTCCCGATATCTGCGCGGGATCTGTCCCGACAATCAGGCGGGATGATGGCAAGATGCCGCCCCGATTAGGGACGGCATGCAAGTTTGTCTAGGCGTTCGCTTAGTTGCTGTAGATCATATCGTCGGAAATATCGGCATCCGCGTTCTCTTTGAACCAAGCTGCCGCACCGGGGTGCCATTTCAGAACGGTGTTCTTCTCCCAGTTCTCAGGCAGGGTCGAAGCCGCCGCCTTGTGAATGCCTTTCATCCGCTCATTGTCGGACATGACGACATCCACAGCCGCTTTGACGAAGGATTCCGGCAGATCGCAGTTGGCAATCGCGAAGTTCCACATGGAGACCGAACGCGCGCCCTCTTCCAGCGTGGTGTAGGTGCTGGCGTCGATGGTGAACTCGGACACCGGGAACTCTTCGAGCAGTTTGGCCTGCTCTTCCTCGGTGAACTCGATGATGTTCACATCCGTCTGCACCTCAAGCTGGCTGACCGCAGGCACCGGCACACCGGCAGCAAAGGCGATCACGTCCAGCAGACCGTCCTGCAACTGCCCGCCCAGATCGGTCCAACCGCCGTTGCGGCGCTCATACTCGACGCCGAGCGTGTCCATCATGCGCGGGAAATAGGTGTCCGAGGTGGAGCCCGCCGGACCAAAGCCGATCTTGGCACCTGCCGGAATGTCGGCGACCGAGGAGATGCCCGAGGACGACAGCGCGGTCACGGAGAAGGGTGTCTGATACATCGGGAACATCGCGCAGGCTTGGGTCATTTCCAAACCGGGGGCGATGGGGTTGGTGCCGGCCAGCGATTCCGCCGCCGGGCCCATTGTGGTCATGCCGAAGGCCGCCTCGCCGGTGTGGACCAGCGCCATGTTCTGCATCGGGCCGCCGGTGACTTCGCCGCCGCCGGTCAGGCCCAGTTCCTTGGCCACAAGGTTCGCCCAGCCCGAACCATAGGCGAAGTAGGTGCCGCCTTGGCTGGCCGTGCCCACGGTGAAGCTGCTCGGCCAGTCGGATTTATCCATGTCCTGAGCGGCGGCAGCGCCTGCCAGAATGGTGCTTGCGGCGAGGATTGCGGTGAATTTCATGTCTCTCTCCCTTGGTTGCTCTTAACGGGCGTCGGCACAGGGTGCCCGCGCCGCCGCTGTATTCAGCTTGTCCGGCCAATTAACTGTACACTGACAGGCAGAGGCAAGTCCGAATTTGCCGTGAAACCGGGGATGAGAGAGAAAGAGGCGGCCTACCGTTGGGTCAATGGCGCATTCTTTGGCAGTTGTGCGCCAGCGGCAGTGATTGAGGGAAGGGGCAGGCCGTCAAAGCCCCGCCGCGCGGGCGGCGCAGCGGGGCGTGATATTAATCAGTGTTCGGCCTGACTTAGACGTCGACCACAACCTTGCCGATCGCCTGTCCGCTTTGCAGCCGCGCATAGGCATCGCCAACCGCGCTCAGATCAAAGGTCTTTTCGTCGAGCAGCGGCTTCACCGCCCCCTCATCGACCAGTGTGGCGAGATTGCTAAGGATTTCCCCATGAACCGCGCGGTTCACGTCATGCAGCATCGGCAAAAGCATGAAGACCACATGCAAGGACAGGCCGCTGAAATGCGCCGGGGTCAGGTCGATCTCCGACAGGGCCACGGTCGTCACCACATGACCGTTCAGCGCGGCGGCGGCGAAAGAGTTCGGCAGATTGGCCCCGCCCACAGTGTCGAAGACCGTATCAAAGCCGCAGCCCGCAGTATGGGCTGCCACATAGTCTTCGATCTTCTCGGCTTTGAAGTCGATGGCCCGCGCGCCATAGCCCTCGATCACCGCCATCTGGTCATCCCCGGTGCCGGTCGAGGAAACCTCGGCCCCCATATGCTTTGCCAGTTGCACCGCCAGATGGCCCACGCCGCCCGCGCCGCCTTGGACCAGCACCTTCTGCCCGGCTGCGACGCCTGCGCGGTGCAGCCCTTCCCAAGCGGTGATGCCGACCAGCGGAAGGGCCGCCGCCTCGCGCATCGACAGCGACTTGGGTTTATGGGCAATGAGCCGCGCGTCGGCGCGCATGAATTCAGCCAAAGCCCCTTGCAAATCGGCCAGACCACCGGCGCAGCCGTAGACTTCGTCGCCCACGGCGAACCCGGTGACACCTTCGCCAATCTCTTCGATCACCCCGGCGAAATCCATGCCCAGAACGGCAGGCAGGTCAGGCGACAGAGGCAGGTCTTTGCCCGCGTTCTTGATCATCGTGTCGATGGTGTTCACGCTGGTCGCCTTGACGCGCAGCACCACATGGCCGGGGGTGGCCAAGGGGCGTGGCAAATCGGCTTCGACAAAAGGCGCCTCTGCGCCATAGCTGGTGAGGGTCATGGATTTCATCGGTCTATCTCCCGTTAACATTGCGTTGAGACAGAGATAGGCCAACATGGCGCGACAGATAATCGGATGAAACTTGAGTTCAGTTTCCCGTTATTGAATATAATACCGAACCCTATATGCTGACCCGGCGGATGATCCGCAGCAAGGACCGCGGCCCATGGATATCGACAACCTTCGCCTTTTCGTCATGGCTGCCGAACGGCTGAACATCTCAGCCGCCGGGCGCGCTTTGGGGATGGCCCCGGCAGTCGCCAGTGCGCGTTTGGCCAAGCTGGAACAAGAACTCGGGGTTGAGCTTTTGCGGCGCACGACGCGGAAGGTCTCGCTATCGCTCGATGGGTCGGACTTTCTGCCCTATGCGCGCGAGATATTGGCGCAAGCCGATGCCGCGCGGGCCATTCTGGGCGGGACCAAGGCGGGGCCCAAGGGCATCCTGCGTTTCGCCGCCCCCAGCAGCTTTGCCCAGCGTCACATCATGCCGCTGTTGCCGGAATTCCACGAAACCTACCCCGAGCTCACCCTCGATCTGCGCCTCTCCGACACCCGGTTCGACGCGATCGAAGGCAGTTTTGACCTTGCCCTGCGCAGCGCGCCCTTGACCGACAGCAGCCTGCGGGGGCGCAAGCTGGCCGATGACACCCGCGTTCTTTGCGCCGCGCCGTCTTATGTGGCGGCCCACGGTTTGCCCCAGACCCCCGCCGCGCTGCGGGATCATCACCTGATCGCTTGGGGTGATCTTGAGCCCCGCGCGCTGATCGGGCCGGAGGGCGAAGCCGCCACGCTCGACCCGCATGAGATGACCTGCCGCGTGATCATGGACGATGGCGATGCGCAACGCGAAGCGACCCTCGCGGGGGCTGGCATCTCGATCAACTCGCTTTGGAGCGTGTCGGACGAGCTTGCTTCGGGCCGATTGCTGCGGCTATTGCCGGGCTGGCGGATGAACGACCGGTCGGTGCTTTGGCTGGTCTATCCGCGCTCAAACGTGCTAACGCCCAAGACGCGGTATTTCATCGACTTTCTGATTGCCCACCTCGGCAACCGCCCCGATTGGCGGGATTGAGCAGACCCGAAGCGCGTCAGAAGCTGTGCCAAACCCCGACTTTGACCTTGGCCACAGCGTCGGTGAATTCATGCGACAGGCCCAGTTCCAGGAAGCTGTTTTCCGAGACCTTGATCACATGCGACGGCGCAAAGGCCAGTGTCTCATCCCCGTCTGACGGGGCCGCGAACTCCAGCTTGAAAATCGACAGGTTGCCACTCTCGTGGTTGATGCCGAAGCTGCTGTCGATCTTGCCCAGTGTTTCGCCGTCTTCGTAGATCGCAAAGGTGCTTTCCACCCCCAGCCAGCCGCTGCCCCAAGCCCCCGATACCGGACGCCCCCAAGACAGGCCGGGCCGCAGAGCCGCCACCGCGCTGCCATCCCGTTCGGCCCAGCCAAGACCGACTTCGGCGGCGAAAACATTGTCCCCGCCCGAGAGCTCAAGCGGATAGCGCAGAAAGGCAATGGCGCTGACCTGCCCCGCACTCTGGGTCTTGCCGATGTCGAGGCCGAAAGTCAGTTTCTCGGTCACCCCGTATTCGTAGTAAAACGCGCCGAAATCGCCAAAGTCGGGGCCGTCTGCAGTGGTCTCATAGGACAGGGTGACAAAGCTTTTGTCTTCGCCCCGCGGCCACGCCGCCGATGCCACCTCACTTGCCGGGAGGGCGATGGTACCGATGGCCGAGAAGACAACAAGCCGGGGCAAGAACCGCCGCGTGAGATCAGAAGACATTTTCGCTGTTTTGCGCATGGTAAGTTCCGCGTGTTTAAAGCCGCAAAAGGCTGAGCGATGAGGTATTAAACGATCGACCGAATGAAATCCGCGAGCTTCAGCGGTTTGAACGGTTTGTGCAGAATGTGATCTGCCCCGAGGTCGCGAAACTTCCTCTCCGACTCGGGCGAGGTTTTGGCGGTGCACATGACGATTTTCGTGTCGTCCAAATCCGCATTGGCCCGCGCACAGCGCAGCACCTCCATACCATCGGGGGGCGGCATCATCACATCCAGCATGATCACGTCGAACGCCTGCGTTTCCATCGTAGCAATCGCGTCGAGCCCAGTCGCCGCGAAGCTCGGTTCGATGTCATCTTCGGTCATGATCGCAAACTCGATCAACTCGCGGATGTCATCCTCGTCATCGACGAACAACACTCTCATGCCGATGCCCCCTGCTTGGGCGCCGCGTCTGTATCCCGGGCGAAACGCACATAGAACGTGGTGCCGGGGTTCTCATCGCCGTCTTCTTCCGAGCGTGTCTCAAAGCTCACATCGCCGTCTTGTCGCAACACCAGCTCCCGCGTGATGGCCAGCCCCAGCCCCGTCCCATTCGCTTGGTTTTCGCGAGAGTGCACAGGGTCAGCGAACCTTTTGAACATACGATCATGGGCGGCTCTTGGGATGCCCGGCCCCGCATCGCAGACATAGAACGTGACCCACTGGTCGTCCACCTCGGCACCGATTTTTACCGTGCCGCCGCGCGGGGTATATTTCACCGCGTTGGAAATGAGGTTGGAGAAGATTTGCTGCATGCGCACGGTATCGACCCGCACATAGGCTTCCTGCGCCGCGTCGGGGCCTGTGTGGATGTTGAGTTGCACGTCGCGGTTTACCCCATAGCCGGTGTTGGCCGCGATGGCTTCCGACAGCACCTCCGACACCGCGACCCGCTCAGTCTGGATGCTGAGTTGGCGTTGGTCGATCGCCTGAAGGGTCAAGATATCATTGACCAGTACCAACAGCCGGTCGGCATTGCGGGTGGCCATCGACAACAGCTTGCCCGCGTTCTTTGGCATGCTGTCGCCAAAGCGGTCATGCAGGATTTCGAGCGACCCGGCGAGGGACGTGAGCGGCGTGCGCAGCTCGTGATTGACCGAGGTGACAAAGGCCGTGCGCGCCGCCACCAGCCGCTCTTCGGCAGAAATGTCCTGAAGCACGTTATAGGCGATGTAATCCCCATGCAGATGCAGCTTCATCACCCGGCATTGCACCGCAACGCTCTCGTTCTCGGCGGTGGTGATCTGAATGCGATGAACGGCGACGTCTTCGTCCATCTGCGAAAAGGGCGGGACCATGCCGCGCAGCTTTTGCACGGCTTCGATATCTGAGGACACGCCCATCAACTCACGCGCCTTGCGGTTGGAGCGGTGCAGCTTGTTGTTGTCGTTATAGACGATCAGCCCGTCGCCGACATTCTCAAAGATCGCGTCAAATTCGCTCTGCGCCACGCGGATCCGTTCGCGGTGCCGTTCGGAAGTGCGCAGGGCCTGCGCCAATTGGGTCGACTGCCGCCGCGCGCGGATCGCCGCGTTGATCACCGTCAGGAACAGGATCGTGGCAAGCCCCACGAAAACCAAGGTGCGCTGCCAGTAATTTTGCAGCACCGCCGGCTTGCTGCGCGTCACGTCGATATAGAGGTCCAGCGCCGGGATCTCCTTGCGGGCGCGGAACACGGGCGTATCGGGGTCGCGTGGAGGCCGCCCCGAAACAAAGGCCCGCTCTCCGTTGGAGGTCACCACCTCGACATACATGTCCTGTTGCAACCCATCTATTGCCAGCAATTGCGAGTAGTAATCCTCGCCCAGCGAAGACGCCAAGACCCCGCGCGACCGGCCATCCATGCCGATCAAGGGCCATGCAATCGGGGTCAGCCGCCGCCCTGTGGCCCGCGACACGATGGGCACCCCGACCGTGTATTCATCCACATCAAGACCAATCGCCGCCTGAAAATAGGCCCGGTCCCCAAGGTACTGCCCCATGAGCGGTTTCACGGTGGCCCAAAGCACGACCCCATCGGCGCCGATCAGCACAAGCGCACCGACCTGCTCGGTCTCCTGCACGGCGACATTCATCAGATCACCGTATTGCGCCTCGAACTGCTCGGGGTCGCTCAGGCGCGCGGTCGACAGCTCATCAATCAGCCCCCACATCCGCACATTCGCAACCGAGAGAGAGGCATCGACCGCCTGCTCGTAAAGCTCCGCGAAATGCTCAAGCTCCACCTCTGCCCGGGTCGTGGCGCGTTTGTAGTCCGACCAGGTCAGGACCGCGAGCCCCACGAAATAGATCAGAACGGCAGCCGAAATCAGCGCCCAGAACAGGGTCTGCGCGCGCGAAGACGGTTTCGCATCAGCTTTGTTGGTGGGCTCAGTGCTGACCATTCTCGGCTTGGTGTCCTATGTCCTTGGTGGCAAGGCAGATGCTGCCCGGCGCGCTTGTTATTCCAGCACTTTCGACGCCTTGAATGCCCCGCGCGAGCGAGGTGGCGACAGCCGCGTCCGAGGGCGGCACGACGCAAGCGCTGACGCTCAAAGGCCGCGAGGTCCAGCCTTCTTTCACGGTGGCCGAGGCCTCAGCCACGGCTGAGATAAACTGCTGCGCCCGCGCTTCAAGCTGGGCGCGATCCGCGTGGAGCGCGCCATAGACGAAAAGATCATCCTCCCAATGGGCGAACCCGTCCTGCGCGGGGATTTCGACCTTGCCGAAAAGCCCGGCCACGCGGCGCTGAAGCTCTTGCCGCTGCGCGCGCGCCGCATCGGATTGGTCACGGTCGCCATCAATGCGAAAGACGATCAGGCCGAGGTTTTTTTGCATCGCGGGCGACAGCGACATGAGATGCCCCTGAAACCCGGATTTGCTGCCCAAAAGGCTGGGCACCGTGGCCTCGGACACGCCCGGCGCGGCACGGCGGCGCGCGCTGCGGTTTTCGCCCAAACGGCGGCGATCCAACTCGGATTTCAGACGCAAGCAACTGCGCATGCGGGCCTGAAGCTCGATCCGGTTGAAGGGTTTCGTGACATAGTCGTTGGCCCCCGCCATGAAGGCTTCGGAGAGAGACCCCATGTCTGTTCGGCTGGTCAGCATAATGATCGGCACATCGCTCCATCTGTCCAAGGCACGGATACGGGCGCAAAGCTCGATACCATCGATATCGGGCATCATTATGTCCATCAGGATCAGGTCCGCCGTGGCCTCATCGCTTTCGATCGCGTCGAGTGCACTGCGCGGATCGATGAAACTGACGACATCGTCAAAGCCAAGCTCCGAAAGCGTCGCGCTGATAAAATCCTGCGCGATATCCGAATCGTCGACTGCGATAATTCGTGGGCTCATGATTTTAATTCCACTCGTTAACTCTTTCAAAAACACGCCAACGGCTGTTTTGAAAAACCTCCTCATACCCCGGCATCTGCGATTGCTTCAGCTGCGGGAACCTGCGCAGAATTCTGTCTGCTGTGGCCTGCCCTTCCGCCTGTTGCGGGACCACGATGTACCTTGTGCGCGGCACGCCCCCCTCAAGCGCCCAGTCGTAGGCAGGCTCTCCGGCGATCACCAGCCGGTCGATATTCCCCAGACCGACGACGATCTCGGGGTTTCTCTCAACATCTACCATAATATCAGACTTGTCGCGCAAGAATGAAACGACCTCTCGCGCGGGGCGGGACGCTGCGTTTTCCGCGCCGAGCATCGCGTTGGTCCAAGCGCGGGTTTCGTCATGGGCGACATGGCGCATCACAACCGCCGAGGTCAGCAGCGACAGCGCCAACAGCGCGATGGCAATCGGCTCACGCAAGGACAGGTTCGGCCAAAAGCGGATCGCGGCGACCAAGACCCCCAGCATGGGCGCCAGCGCCATGGCCGGGTCGCCTTCGACATGGAAAAAGACGTTAAGCGTATAGCCGCCCAGCACCGCCCCGACCGCTGCCAAGAGCGGCATGAACAGACGCGGGACCATGATATTGCGCAGGATCGCGATAAGGGCCGCCGGGCCCAGCCCGGCCAGAATGACCAGATGCTCCCCCAAGGTCAGCGGCGTGGCACTTTCCGACAAAAGCGGGATCAGGCGGCTGTCGAAGATCATGCTGACGAACATCAGCGCCCCCACGGCGGCGGCCACGGGATAGAACATCGCCACCAGATAGCCGGTCGAGGAGACCGCGATCATGCTGGGCCGTGCCGCGACGATCATGAAGGGCATCGCCCCGAGGCAGAGCATCAGGCCATAGCTGTCCGATAGGGCCACCACCAAAAGCCCCACGGCCACTTTCATCATATCCGGCGCGTTGCCCGTGAGGCGCAGATTGACGATCCCGCGCGCGAAAAGCCATGTGCCCAAGATGCAAAACATCGTCTCTGGCCCATCGGCCAAGGCGCGCAGGAAAAACGGGTTCAGCGCCAAAAGCAGCACCACCAGCGCCGAGGTCATGCCCGAAAAGCCGCCCGTATCGCGCAGGTTGAGGAACCACAGGACCAACAGCCCTGCCCCCACCAGCGCGGAAAGCACGAAGGGCACCGGCACCTGCGTGTCGGGCAAGACCGCCTGCCCCAAAAGCGACAGCGCATAGGGCACGGGCGGGTAGAAAGCATCGCTTGCCTTGAACTGCGCCGGCCCCTCGATCTGTACGATTGATTTGGCCCAGAGGTCGGTCACGTCCATCGACAGGAAGCCATGCGCCTCAGTCCAGCCGAGGGTGAGCAAAAGCAGCAGCGCCAGCGCGACAAAGCCGAAAGACCATGAGGCGGCGCGGATCATTGCGCGGCCTCCGTCGCTTCGGCACTGGCTTCGGCGACCTCATTAGCGGTGTGTTTGGACAGGCCGTGCTGGGTCTTTTCCCAATAGAACGGGTTAAAGATTAACTGCGACAGCGCCTTGTAAGAGGCCACGGTCATCAGCACCCAATAGCCCACCACGGTGATCCCCCAAGGCGCCAGATCGGTCCATCTGCGCCTAAAGGGCGCGACCATCGTAAGGTAGATCAGCAACCCGTTGCCCGCCAGTAGGTTGACCAGCGACAGGTACAGCACCGGGAGCGGGAAATAGGGGGTAATCACCTCGGTGCCGAAGATCAGCCAGATGGCGAAGATCGACCAGAAGACCGGGTTCAACAGACCCGAGAGCACCGTGCCCCCGATGAAGAAGACAAAGCCAAAGACGCCCGCCGCCCCGACCGATTGCCACAGGTGAATGGGTCTGCGGCTGTGGACGAGAAAGGTCTGCATATAGCCCTTGATCCAGCGCGAGCGCTGGCGCACCCAGTTCGGGATCGAGACATTGGCCTCTTCAAAGGTCGTGGAATCGATGACGCCCACGCGGTAGCCCTTCTGCGTCAGACGAATGCCCAGATCGGCGTCCTCGGTCACGTTGAAGGGATCCCATGCATTCAATTCGCGCAGCACGTCCATGCGGAAGTGGTTCGAAGTGCCGCCCAGCGGGATCGGCACGCCCAAACGCTCCAACCCCGGCAGCATCAGGTCGAACCACAGCGAATAGTCCAGCGTGAACATCCGCGTCAGCCAGTTCTCCCGCGCGTTGTAATAGTTCAAACGGCACTGGATACAGGCGGTATTGGGCGCGGATTGGTTGAAGGCGGCGATTACCTTTTTCAACTGATCCGGTTCGGGCTTATCCTCGGCGTCGAAGATTACGAGGAAATCACCCTGCGCATAGCGCAGCGCAAAGTTGCAGGCTTTGGGTTTGGTCTGCGGATGGGAGGCCGGGACGCGGATGATCTCGAACACGCCTTCGAGGTCGAGCTTGCGCGCAGCGTCGATGGTCTCGTGGTCGCCCTCTTCCAGCACGATCTTGATGTCGAGCTTGGCCAGCGGATAGTCGAGGTTGCGCAGCGCTTGGGCAAGGATCGGCAGCACCTCGGGCTCGCGGAACATCGGCACCAGCACGGTATAGATCGGCAGGTCTTCGTCGCGCAGCAGCGATGCCTCGGCCGCGATGGCCCGCGATGAAGTCTCTTGTGCAGCGCCGCCGAGCCAGACCAGCAGCGCTTTGAACAGGAAGTTGCCGGTGTAGAACACCGTCAGCAGGACGTTCAGCACGATCAGCGTGACCACGGGGGCAAAGGCCAGCCCCAGCAGCAGCGCCGAGATCATGAGGTAGATCACCAAAATCTGCGGCGGGGTCACGACGTTCTGCGCCGACATATCGGGGTCAAGCTCGGCCAGCGCAAAGACCGCCTCATGCGAATGTTTCTCGCGGAAGGCGCGTTGCAACTGCCATGACACATCGAAATGCGAGGCCACGACGATGGTCACGCCAGAGCCATAGACCTCGCGGATATGCAGCAGCGTGCGCGGGCCGGGGCGCGAGGTGGCGACCGTCAGCGTGCCATCCTCTGCCCGGCCAATCGGCACCGTCATAAATTGGTTCATCACCACCGGATCATACTGGCGGATCAGATCGTCATCGGCGCGGTCTTCGATCAGATCGACCAGCGCCAGCCCGTGGTAAAAGGCGATCTCGCGGTAGAGTGTCTGCGTGGTCAGCCAGCGCCGCGACAGAAGAACCTTGACCAGAGAGACATTCCACTCCTCGGCCAGATCCTCTGCCGCGTCGAGCTGTTCCGCCGTCAGCGCGCCACGGTCAAGCAGCAACGAACCAATGGCTTCGCTTTCGGCATCCAACGGCACGGTGGCTTACGTCTCGTCTTTGCCGCGACGCGCACGGTAGACGCGCTGGAACACGATCAGCACAAGCAGTGTCACCAGCACCCAGATGGCCCCCACGATCCAGGGGCGGTATTTGGCCAGCATCTGTGCAAGGCTGGTGCGGTCGGGGTAGACGACATCAACGAGCGGGCTGCGGTCGGTGGCGGTGGCAAGGATCACCCCCTCCTGCCCGATCAGCGCCAGATCGCCGCGGTCCAACACCATGGGGCGTTCGGGCGTCAGCTCTGGTGCAGGGCCATTGCCCGGACGCAGCCACAGGCCACGGGTGTCGCCCCGGGTGACGATCTGCACCACGCCAAGCCGCGACAGGTCTTCGCCCGAATAGATCAGGTTGTCTTGACGGTCGCGCACCTCGATCCGGCCCTGATCGAAGGTGATCAGTGGCTCTGCATCGCCGGGGTTCTGGTCAGAGATCACAAAGAAGGGCTCGTCCCCCTCAAGCGCGTCGACCGAGGCGCGCGGCAGGATAGGCGCGCGGTCCGGGATCACACTGCCCGCAACGCCCGCAAGCCACGGCAGGGTCTGCGCGAAATCAAGCGAAAGCGCGGGGTCGAGCACGACCTGAACGCCATCGGCGAATTCCTGTCGCAGGGTAAAGAAGTCCCGATCCTGCGCTGTGGAATCTGAAAGCAGCAAGGCGCTGCCGGGAAGGATTTGCGCCGGATAGCCCTGCGGTTTGAACCGGCACTCGCCGCCCGAGGGCTGGCGCTGGATCGACACGCGCAGCAGGTTATCCCGGCCCAGCAGGCCGCTCGGAACTGAAAAGGTCAACTGCTCTGGACGGCCACTGTCAAGCGGGCGGTTGCCCAGCAGCGTGTCATTCAGAAAGACCGAGGCCGTCGCCCCCCGCCCTTCGGGATCAAGCGCTGCGGCGACATGCAGGTTCACGCCAGACACGCCCTTGCCCGCCGGAAGGTCGGAGGATTGGAACGGCACGAAGAAGTCTTCGGTCGAGACCACGGGACGCGGGGTGAGGTCGCCCTCCAGCGCCGACAGCGGCAAACGGTCGTCAAAGCGGGCCGGTCCCCCGGCCACATCGACCACGGTCGCGCCTTCGTTCGACAGGGGCGACCATTCCGAGACCAGTTGCCACAGCCCCACCTGCGGATCGCTGCCGCGCAGGTTCAAGACGGGCAGGCCCGCTTGATTGTCCACGGCCATCTCGCTCGCCACGCCCGAGTTGGTCACGTCCAGTTCGATGGCCCCTTCGGACCATGCGCCCGATGTGCTGGCCCCGTCGCCGCCAAAGGTCAGCCGCCCGGCCTCAGCGTCAAACAGCGCAGCGGCGCGGGTCGCAGCGGCCAAGGCGGCGAGGGAGTCGTTGCCCCCGATGGCCAGACGCGTGTCCGCAGGGCGCAGCCCGGCGAATGCCGCCGATGTGTCGATCTCAGACGGGTCCAATTGCAAGGTCACGGAAGAAGCCGCCGTGATCTCAAGAAAATCGCCCGAAGCGCGTTCGTCCACGCAGACCCGATCGCTGAAAGCCCCGGAATAGGACAGGCCCACGGCGATGAACCCGCCCGACACGTCTTCGGGGCTGAGCGGCACCGGAACGCTCAGGCGCCCTGCCCCATCAGGCAGCGCCTGCGACAACACCGGGCGGCCCGCGACCGAGACCTGCAAATAGCGATCCACCTCGGTGGTGGAGGCATGTTCAAGCTCAAGCTGCAAGCTGCCCGAACTTAGCGCATCCGGGTTGGGCAGCGGGATATAGATCGTCGCATTGCCCGACAGCTGCCGGAAGGACAGACCATTTTGAAAGCCAAGCTCCGCCAAATCGAAGGTCCGCGCGATCAGCCCTTCTTGGACCTGCTCCGTGGGGGCGTTCGCCGCATCCTCACCCTGGGCCGTTTGGGCGTGAACTTGAAACGGCAGCAGGGCCGCCAACAAACCGATTGCGGGATACTTCATGGATAGGCTCTCTTAAATTTCTTCAGTGACACTGCGGGCATCGGCCAGAGCCGTTTCAATTATACGAATGTCATCGGTCGACAAGGGCGCGGAGGATTCATCGGCATCTTCGGCGACGCGCAGCCCCTTGCGTAGGCGATCTTCGATCTCGGCATATTCCAGCATCGCGGCATTGCCAGCCAGATCGTGCAGCATGCGGTGGACCTTGCGCGCCTTGGTCTCGCGCGGGTCAGCGCCATCCGTCTCGCGCAGCGCATCGGCCACGGCCTGCAACCGCTCCGGCATCCCTTCGATAAAGCGCTTTCGCGTCGCGGCGACGCGTTGTTCATATGTCTCGGTAGGTGCCACAGATCGTCCTTCGCACCCGCCCGCAAAGGAGCCCAGATAGCCCGTTTAGATTATTGTTCGAAACCTGTCAGAATTATGGCGCAATGGGCGATTTTCTAAGTTTTTAAGCGTTAATACTCAAAATTTCAGCCGTTGAATTTAGGCAGCCGCCGCGCTGCCCAGCGAATGCGCAGCCCGCCTCACTAGCCGGCGCCATCAGACCAAATGGAAGGCGGGCGCGACATGCCGCGCCCGCCTTCTCCTATCAGTTTTCCAGCGCCGCAAGAATCGCATCGCCAGTGATCGGCAGATGACGCACCCGCGCCCCATTGGCGTTGAAGATCGCATTGGCAATCGCCGGGGCGATGACCGTGGTGCCCGGCTCTCCAAGACCCACGGGCACTTCCGTGCTCTCGACGAAAGCGACCTCGATCTGAGGCACATCGACCATCCGCAGCGGCGTGTAAGACCCAAGGTTCAGGTCGACGACATTGCCGTCTTCAATCCGCGTGCCCTCATGCAGAGCCATGGACAGACCCCAGAGCGCTGCGCCCTCGCATTGCGCGCGCGCGCCGTCGGGGTCGACCACAGTGCCGCAATCGAAGGCCAGCCACATCTTCTCAACCGCGACGTCACCGGTTTCGGCATCCACCGCCAGTTTGACGGCGGCGGCGGTCCAAGTCGGCATGGTGCGCGACTGGCCAAAGGTGGTGGCGATCCCGATTGCCGTGCCCTCGGGCAACTCCGTCTGGCCATAGCCTGACATCTCGGCCACGCGCTGCAAAACAGCCGCTTGCCGCGATGCTCCGCCCACCGCATTGGGGGCGGAACCTGCGTTGAGACCCTCGGCCTTCAGGTGATCCAGGCGGAACTGCAACGGATCCGCGCCGACTTTATGCGCCGCCTCATCCATGAAGCTTTCCACGGCGAAGTTGGTCCAGCCCGGCCCGACCGAGCGCAGCCAACCGGGGCGGAAGGTTGCATTGGCCAGATCGTTCGAGATCGCCCGCACGCGATGCGCTCCGACAGAATACCAGTGATCCGCGCCGTCGATGGCAAAGGGGTCATAGGGTTCTTCGTTGACGCCCTTGGGCATGAAGCCCGGTGCCATCACCTGCGTCGGCCAACCGGCGGCGGCGTGATGCTCCATCCCGGTGATGGCCTTGCCCTCATCGAAAGCCATGCGCAGCTTTTGCACCGAAGGCGAGCGGATGCTGTCGAATTGAGCATCTTCCTCGCGGGAGAAGACCAGTTTCACCGGCTTGCCCACGGCCTTGGAGGCCAGCGCGGCGGGCACAATGTAATCGCCGTTCAGACGCCGGCCAAAGCCACCGCCCAGCATATAGCTGCGCATCACGATCTTGTCTGCGGGCACCTCCAGCGCGGCCGCTAGTGTCGGCAGGATCAGCGATTGCCACTGGTTGCCTGCATGGGTCTCCCAAACGCCATCGGCGTTTTGAAAGACGGTCGCGTTGACCGGCTCCATCTGGAAGTGCAGCACGGATTGCGTGGTGTATTCGGCCTCTAGCGTCTCGGCGGCGGCATCGAAGGCGGCGCCGGTCTCGGGCTGCTCGGTATGCAGGATCGACCCGGCATCGCTGTCGATCAATTCGCGTGAGCGGGCTTGGATATCGTCTTCGGAGACATCCGCCGTCTCGCCCGCCGTCCAATCGACGCTGATCTCATAGGTGGCCATCCGCGCGGCGTGGAGCGTTTTGCCCAGCACCACGACCCAGCCCGGCACGGTGCCCGAGGGATCGTCCAGCACCACGGTCTCAAGATAGCCTTTGACCTCTTTCGCGGCGCTGTCATCGACGGAATTGACCTTAGAGCCATAGCGCGTCGGCGGCAGCATCGGCACGCCGTAGACCATGCCATCGACCTTGGCATCCAGACCATAGATCGCCTGACCGGTGGTTTTCGTGTCCAGATCAAGCGGATGCACGTCCTGCCCCACGAGCCGCAGATCGGCATGGGGTTTCAGCGGCAGGGCCGCCAGTTCGTCTTCGGTAAAGCTGCGGTCAAGCCCTTCGGCCACCAGATCGCCATAGCTGATGCTCTGCGTGCCATCGGTCACGGCCCCGTCGCGCGCGGTCAGACCGGCGGGATCGACGCCCCATTTGGCCGCCGCCGCTTCGATCAGCGCGGTGCGCCCGGCGGCACCCGCCTGACGGTAGATCGGCCAGCTTTGCCAGATCGACCAGCTTCCGCCGGTGACCATCAGGCCCCATTTCTCAGCCGTATCGACGTGGGTGATGTGAACATCTTCCCATGCCACTTCCAGCTCATCCGCCAAAATACGCGCGATGGCAGTGCCGACGTGCTGGCCCATCTCGGCGCGAATGATGTTGACGTTGACCTGACCTTCGGCGTCGATCCAGTACCACATCGACGGCTCAAAGGGCTGGCCATTGGGCGCGATCGGCGTGCCATCGGGCACGGCAGGGTTCATCGCGGCATTCGACGCCTGCGGGAAGCCAAAGGCAACGCCAGCGGCGGTCATCGACACCAGAAACCCGCGGCGGGTCATCTGCGGTTGCGCGTCGGAGCCTTTCAGGCGGGACATCAGATTAGCCATTGTCGGAGCCTCCCATTGCGGTTGCGGCGTCGCGCACGGCTTGGCGGATGCGCGGATAGGTCATGCAGCGGCAGAGGTTGCCGGTCATCACCGCGTCGATGTCTTCGTCGCTGGGGTTGGGCGTGTCTTTCAACAAAGACGCCGCCTGCATGATCTGGCCCGACTGGCAGTAACCGCATTGCGGTACGCGCAGGTTGCGCCATGCTTCTTGAACCGGGTGCTTGCCCTCTTCGTCCAGCCCTTCAATCGTGGTGACCGACAGGCCCTCGACGTCCCCCAGATAGGTGATGCAAGACCGTGTCGCGGTGCCGTCGATATGCACGGTGCAAGCGCCGCATGCGCCGATGCCGCAGCCAAACTTGGTGCCGGTAAGACCGATTTCATCGCGGATCGCCCACAGTAGGGGCATGTCCGGGTCTGCGTCGACAGAGATCTGCCGCCCGTTCAATTCGAATTTTATCATGAAGTGGTGTCCCTTGGGGTATGCTTTGCCTGAGGGGAGCGCGCGTATAGCTGCCCTGATTGAGCGGCTGTACATAGGTCTAATGGCCGGGGATGACAGCGCAAGACTGCGCTGATCACGCGATTGTCAGAATGGTCGCGCGCCGCGCGGTCAGACGTGCTGCCCGCCGTTCACCTCGATCTCGGTCCCCGAGACATAGGAGCTTTCCGCGCTGCACAGGAAATAGATCGCCCGCGCGACCTCATCAGGCTGGCCGAGGCGGCGCATGGGGATGTCGCGCACGATCTTATCGGTGCCTTCGCTGAGGATCGCCGTCTCAACCTCGCCCGGGGCGATTGCGTTGACCCGCACGCCGAGGGGGCCGAAATCATGGGCCATCTCGCGCGTCAGCGCCGCCAGAGCTGCTTTGGAGGTGGCATAGGCCGCCCCGGCAAAGGGATGCACCCGCGACCCGGCGATGGAGGTGACATTCACCACCGATCCACGCCCGGCAGAAAGCTCATCCTGAAGCCCGCGCGCCAGCACCACGGAGGCGAAGAAGTTCACATGAAACACCTCGCCCCATGTCCGCAGATCGGTGTCGAGCGTGCTGAGCCGCGCGCCATCCTCGCCCTTGGGCGAGACGCCCGCGTTGTTCACCAGAGCATGCAAAGGGTTGCCCCCCAAAAGCCTTTTGACCTGCGCGACCGCCTCTATCGTCTGGTTCGGGTCACTCAGATCGACCTGCACATGGTCCTGCGCCCCGCCCGGCCAAGGGCATTCGGGCGAGAACGCCTGCCGCGAACAGCCGATCACCCGCCAGCCCTTGTCGGCGAAAGCCTTGGCCGTGGCATGGCCAATGCCCCGGCTGGCACCGGTCAGCAGCAGTGTCTTTTGGTCGTGATCCGCAGGTTTCATCGTCTGATCCATCTTGGGCGCAGCGGCTGAGGTAGCGCCCTAATCGGCCGCCGCCAGCGCGCGTTCATAGTCCTGCCCCGGAATAGCGTCGAGCAGGCTGCGCGTATAGGCGGTATCGGGGTCGTGCAGCACTTTGCTGACCGGCCCCGCCTCAACGATCTGGCCCTTTTGCATCACGATGATCCGGTCGCAAATCCGCGCCGCGACGCGCAGGTCGTGGGTGATGAAAAGCATCGACAGATGGAGCCGGGTTTTCAACTCGGCCAGCAGGTCGAGCACCTGCGCCTGAATGGAGACGTCGAGGGCCGAGACGGCCTCATCCGCGATGATGATCGACGGGTCCAGCGCCAATGCGCGGGCGATGCCGATCCGCTGCCGTTGCCCGCCCGAGAACTCATGCGGGAAACGTTTCATCGCGCTTTCGTCCAGCCCGACCAGTTCCAGCAACTCGCGCGCCTTGGCCTTGGCCTCCTTATCCGGGGTGCCATAGGCAACCAGCCCCTCGGTCAGGATGCGCGACACCCGCGCGCGGGGGTTGAGTGATGAAAACGGGTCTTGAAAGATCATCTGCAACTTGCGCCGTTGCGCCCGCAGTTCTGGCCCCGACATCTCTGCAATGTCGACGCCGTCCATCAGGACGCGGCCCCCGTCCGGGTCGAGCAGCCGCACCAGACAGCGCCCGACGGTGGATTTGCCCGAGCCGGACTCCCCCACGATGCCGATGGTTTCGCCGGCATAAAGCTCGAAACTCACATCCTGCACGGCCTTCACCACCCGACGCTTGCCAAAAAGCGTGCCAGAGCCGGTGGAGAAGGTCTTTTGCAGGCCCTCAACCTTCAAAAGCGGGCTACGTTCGACTTCTGCCGCGGCTTCGGTCTTGGTCAGCCGGGGGATCGCGTCGATGAGGGCGCGGGTATAGGGGTGCTGGGGCTTCAGCAGCACCTCTTGGGCCGGGCCAGCCTCGACGATCTCCCCCTTTTTCATGACGATCACCCGGTCGGCGATATCGGCCACCACGCCAAAGTCATGGGTGATGAAGATCACCGCCATGCCACGCTTGCGCCGCAGGTCTTCGATCAGCTTGAGGATCTGCGCCTGCGTGGTCACATCAAGCGCGGTGGTCGGCTCATCCGCGATCAGGATGTCAGGCTCCAGCGCCAAGGCCATCGCGATCATCACCCGCTGCCGCTGCCCGCCCGAAAGCTGGAAGGGATAGGCCCGGATCGTTGCTTCGGGGTCGGGAATACCGACCTCCTCCAACAGCTTGAGCGCCCGCGCGCGGCGTTCGGCCCCGGTGAGCGCGCCGTGGGCCTCGAACACCTCGGCGATTTGCGCGCCGATGCGCATCAGCGGGTTCAGCGCGCTCAGGGGTTCTTGAAAAATCATCGAAATGCGGCTGCCGCGCAGTCTCAGCATCTCTTTCTCAGACAACCCAAGGATCGACTGCCCGTCAAAGGTGATGCTGCCCTTGTCGGGCAGAACCCCCTGCGGCAACAGCCCCATCACCGCATTGGCCGACATGGATTTGCCCGACCCGCTTTCGCCGACGATGCAGAGGATCTCCCCCGGGGCGAGGTCAAAATTGATGTCCTTCGCGGCATAGAGCCTGTCGGCCCCGACCGGCAGAGCAATGGAAAGGTCACGGATGCTAAGCAGGGTCATTCGGATTTCCTCGTCAAGCGCGGGTTCAGCGCGTCGTTCAGCCCCTCGCCGATCAGGTTCAGCGCCAGCACGGTCAAAAGGATCGCCATGCCGGGCAGGAAGGACAGCCACCAAGCGGTGCGGATCACGGTGCGCGCGGCCCCGATCATATAGCCCCAGGACATGATGTTCGGATCGCCCAGCCCCAGAAAGGACAGCGAGCTTTCCAGCAGGATCGCCTGCGCCACCATGAGCGAGGCCAGCACGATGATCGGCGGCAACGCATTGGGCAGGATGTGGCGGGTAATGATCTGAAGATTGCCGAGGCCCGACAGGCTCGCCGCCTCGACGAACTCACGCGTTCTGAGCGACAGCACCTCGCCCCGCACCAGACGCGCGACCGGGGGCCATGACACGATGGAAATCGCGATGATCACAAAGGTCAGGCTGGGCTGGAAGATCGCCAAGAGCACGATGGCGAGCGCAAAGCTCGGGATGGTCTGAAAGAACTCGGTAAAGCGCATGAGCGCGTCGTCGATCCGGCCTGCGAAATACCCCGCCGCGGCCCCCACCGGCACGCCGATGGCCAGCGCCACAATGGTCGAGACCAGACCCACCAGCAGGCTCACATAAGCGCCATGGGCCAGCCCCGCCATGACATCGCGGCCAAGCGCATCGGTGCCCAGAAGCAGCCCGTCTTGGGTGAAAGGCGGCAGGAAGGGGCGCTGCACCATTTTCCACGGGCTCTGCGGAAAGAGGATGGGCGCAAGGATGGCGGCGGCTATGACGAAGGTCAGGATGACCAAGCCGATCACCGCGCCACGGTTATAGCTGAAACGTTTCCAAAAACTCATCATGTCGTCAGCCTTATCCGCGGATCAACAATGACATAGATGACATCCGTGATCAGGTTGAACAGCAGCACCATGGCCGCCGAGATGTAGAAGACCCCGAGGATCACGTTGTAATCCCGCTGGTTGATCGCCTCGAACATCAGCCGCCCGATGCCGGGCCATGCAAAGACGGTCTCGGTCAGGATGGCCCCGCCAAAGATTTGCCCGGCCTGAAGCCCGGCCAGCGTGATCACCGGCAAAAGCGCATTGCGCAGGATATGCCGCCGCTGGATCACGCCGCGGTTCAGCCCCTTGGCGCGGGCGGTTTTCACGAAATCCAGCCGCGAGACTTCGAGCATCGAGGCCCGCGTCATGCGCATGTAGATCGCCGTGAAAAACAGCCCCAGCGTCGAGGCCGGCAAGATCAGATGTTTCGCCACATCCAACACATGGGCGAGGCCCGTATAACCCGCACCGATGGTGGAATAGCCAAAGCCCGGCAACCATTCGAGCCAGACCGAGAACACCAGCGTCGCCATCAGCGCCACCCAAAAGAGCGGAGTTGCATAGAACAGCAGCGCGAAGGTCGAGATGATCGTGTCACCCCACCGCCCCTGCCGGGCAGAGGCCGCAACACCGGCGGTCACGCCCAGCACCAGCGACAGCACGAAGGCCACGCCGGTCAGCAAAAGCGTCGCGGGCAGGCGGTCGCCGATCATCTCGGCCACTGGCATCTGCTGGCGGAAGGAATAGCCAAGGTCGAGCTGCACCGCGCCTTTGATGTAAATCCACAACTGCATGTAGAGCGGCTGATCCAAGCCGAAACGCGCCCGCAGGTCTGCAAGAAATTTCTCGTCCGCCGCCCCGGCTTCGCCCGCCATGACCGCCGCAGGGTCACCCGGTGCCGCATGGATCAGCAGGAAATTGAAGACAAGGATCGCCAGCAGGATAAACACTGCCTTGACCAACCTGCCCAATATGAAACGTATCACGCTATCCGCCCCGTGTTGTTCTGTTAGATGCCCGAGCCGCCGTGGCGGCTTGGGCCATGAGCATTGTCGCTCTTGTTACTTATCGAGCCATACGTCGCGGAAACCGTCGTTCACGCCAAAGGCGGTGTTGACCGGGTTCTTCACATCGCAGCGGTAGATGGTGGGGAAGCCCAGTTCCAGAAGCCAGATGTTCGGCACATCCTCGACGATCGCGTCTTGGATCTCCTTATAGGCGGCCTTGCGCCCCTCCGGGCTGGCCATCAGGGCCGCTTCGGCAAAGAGCTTGTCGGTCTCGGGGTTTTGATAGTTTGCCACGTTGTTCCAAGGCGAACCGGGGGCGGCATTGTCGCCCATATAGGTCCGCGAAACGCCAAGCGCCGGATCGCCGTATTGGTAGAGATAGGTAAAGGCGAGGTCGAAGTCGCGGTCGGCAACCTTCTGGTTCCAGCCCGCCACATCCGAGGGCACGATCTCGGACTTCATGCCGATCTCGCTCAGGTTCTGTTTGACCGCCTCGGCCCAGCGCTGCCAAGTCTCACCGTAAGGCAGGCCCAAGATGCGGATGGTTTCGCCGTCATAGCTGCTCTCTTCCAGCAGGGCTTTGGCCTTTTCCGGATCATAGGAGATATCCGGCGTGTCGCCGTCATAGAAACGCGTGGAGGACGACAGCGGGCCGGTCGAAACCTTGCCCAGACCGTTCCACAGCGCGTCCTTGGCGAACTGGCGGTCGACGCCATGCATGATCGCCTTGCGCACCTTCACATCGTCGAGCGGCTTGTTGTCGTTGTTCACCCACATCCAAGACAGCGGACCGAAATATTCCCAGCCCTTGTCGGTGATGCAGGTATTCTCCATCGCCTGAATGCGCGCCACGTCGAAATTCTCGACCGAGCCGCCGGGCAGCACGTCGACCTTGCCGGTCTCATAGGCCACGGCGCGGGAGGCGGCGTCGGGGATCACATGGTAATAGACTTCGTCAACGTAGGGTTTCCCCTCCATATAGTAGTCTTCGTTCTTCACCAGATGGATGAAGCTGCCTTTTTCCCATTTGTCGAACTTGAAGGGGCCGGTGCCGATGGGCGTATTGTTCGCCTCGTTATTGGCGAAATCCGTGCCTTCATAGATGTGCTTTGGGATCATCGGCGCGGTGCCCGGCTCGAAAATACCGATGAAGGGGCCGAAGGGCTGCTTGAGGTTGAAGACCACCGTGTGATCGTCGGGCGTCTCGATGCTTTCGACATGTTCCATATAGGTGCGCATCCGCGAGTGGCTCTCGCGCAGGAACTTGTCCATGGAGAATTCGACATCCTCCGAGGTGAAGGGCTCACCGTCATGGAACACCACGCCCTCGCGCAGCTTGAAGGTATAGGTCTTGCCGTCTTCGGAAATCTCCCATGATTCAGCCAACTGCCCTTCGGGCTGGAGGTCGAAATCATAGCGCAGCAGGCTTTCGTATATATCGCCGCCGACCATCTGTGTCGGGCCGTTCTGCACAAGGCCGATCATCAGGCTGGGCGGCTCGGGCTGGATCACGACGTTAAGCGTGCCGCCGGACTTCGGCTCACCATCCTGCGCGGCCAAAGGCCCGGCCATCGCCAGCGCCAGAACGGTTGCGGTTAATTTAGTGGTTTTTAGCATGTAAATCCCCATTGGTTTTGCTGAAACTCGCCCAAGGGCAGCGTCCGATCTGACGTCGGCTTTTTGCAGTCGCTTGGGTGGTCGCCGCGAGATAGGCGGCGTCTTGGTGGCTCATTCACCTGTGGTGAATGATTGGATGTATCTTATGATCCCCTCCTTTGCGTCATCGATGTCTGCGCGCATTTCCGCAGCTGCGGCTGCGGGATCGCGATTCTCACAGGCTGCAATAATTGCCTGATGATGTCGAACCAGCCCCATCTGCTCTTGCGCATAGTACCCGGCGATTAGCGGCCCCATGCGGAGCCATAGCCCGCTCAGGATGGCCAGCAGGATCGGCATCTCCGCCGCCTCGACCAGCGCGAAATGGAACTCTTGATTATACTTCACCGCCTGCGGCCAGCGCCCGGCCACCGCTGCGGCCTCGTTCCGCTCCACGATCTTTTTCAAGCGGCGGATTTCCTTGGGGCCGACCATCTCAGCGGCGCGACCGGCGGCAAAGCCCTCCAGCTCGCGCCGGATGCTCGCGATTTCTAGATACTGCGCCTCTGTCAGCACCGGCACGCGCACATCGCGCACGCTACGCTGGACCAAAGCCTCATCCCGCAAGAGCCGCTGCACCGCGTCGCGCACCGGGGTCGAACTGGTGCCCAACCGCTCTGCCAAGCCGCGAATGGTGACCTTTTCATTCGGGCGAAGCCTGCCTTCCACCAAGTCCTGACAGACCCGATCATAGATCGCATCGCCCAATGAAACTTGATTGATCTCGGCCATCGCACCCTCATCCTTACTGGCCGACTTGCTGCCAGTTTTGATGCATGATGCATCATTTCTATTGAGCCTGCAAATTAAAACTGCGATGCTCCGCCACAACGACATCAGACCACAGGGAATGTGATGAAAGTCTTTTTCGACGAACGCCAGCTTGGCCATGCGCCGACACATTACTTTCGGCGCGGCGCGGCGATGCCGCATCAAGAACAGCCACAACGTGCTGAAATTCTACGCGATATGTTAATCGGCGAAGGGTTTGAGATCACCAAACCCCAGGACCACGGGCTTGCACCCATTAAAGCCGTACATAACCCTGACTACGTCGATTTCCTGCCCGATGCCCATTCCCGTTTCGTCGAAAGCGCGGGGCCGGATGCGCTGGCCATCCCCACCATGCACCCCGGCGTGCGGCGCGGGAAAGAGCCCAAGGACATTCACGGTCAATTGGGCTGGTGGATGACTGACACCTCGACCCCGCTGACCGAAGGGTCATGGGACGCGGCCTATTGGTCCGCCCAAACCGCCATTGAGACGGCCCAAACGGTGGCGACGGGTGCCCGCGCGGCCTATGCGCTCTGCCGTCCGCCCGGCCACCATGCGATGCGCGATTGCGCGAACGGTTTTTGCTTTTTCAACAACGCCTGTATCGCGGCAGAGCACCTGACCCAGACCTATAAGAAAGTCGCACTGATCGACATCGACGTGCACACCGGCAATGGCTCGCTCGATATCCTCTATGAACGCGGCGACATCTTCTTTTGCTCGCTGCATCCCGATCCGGCCACCTACCCCACCTTCTACCTTGGCCATGCCGATGAGACGGGCGAAGGCGACGGGGCGGGCAAATCACTAAACCTGCTGCTGGAGCAGGGCGCGCACCAAGATGAGGTGCTGGCCCTGCTCGACAAGGGCATCGCCGCGATCCGCGATTTCGGAGCCGAGGCGCTGGTCGTCTCGCTGGGCTTCGACATGGCCGCCGACGATCCGCTGGCCGCCGTGAAGGTCTACCCCGACGGCTTTGCCGAAATGGCGCGGCGCTTGGCGGCGCTGAACCTTCCCACTGCATTGATCCAAGAGGGCGGCTACCTTGGCCCCTCCCTTGCCGATAACGCAAAATCATTTCTCACAACATTCCGCGAGGCCACAGCATGAGCAAGACCCCCAAAGAAATGAACGGCGCGGAAAGCGTTGTGCGCAGCCTGCATGCGGGCGGGGTGGAGGTCTGTTTCGCCAATCCCGGCACCTCCGAGATGCAATTCGTCGACGCGCTGGACCGCACCAAACTGATGCGCTGCGTTCTGGGCCTGTTCGAGGGGGTGGTGACCGGCGCCGCCGATGGCTATGCGCGCATGGCGGGCAAACCGGCGGTGACCCTGCTGCACCTTGCCCCCGGTTTCGCCAATGCCGCCGCCAACCTGCACAACGCCCGCAAGGCGCGGGTGCCCATGGTCAACCTTGTGGGCGATCACGCGCTGCGGCACCAGAAATACGACGCGCCTCTGTCGGCGGATGTCGAAGGTGCCTGCGCGCCCTTCAGCGACTGGGTGCGTTCGGGTCGTGACGCGGACAGCTTTGCCGCAGATGCGATGACCGCCCTCGCGGTCGCCCAAGGCAAGCCGGGCAAGGTCGCCACGCTGATCGCACCCGCCGACATCGGCTGGGACGCGGGCGGCCAGAAGGCCGAGGTCGTGCCCCCCGCGGCCCCTGCCCCGCTGGACGAAGCCGCGCTTGATGCCGCGGTCAAAGCCTTGGAAAGCGGTGAGAAGACCGTGCTTTTGGTCGGCAGCGGTGTGCTGGAAAACCAAGAGGCGATGGCCTTGCTGCATGGTATCGCGGAAAAGACCGGGGCCGACATCCTCGCCCCGACCTCGAACCGCCGGTTGGAGCGCGGACAGGGGCGGTTTGCCGTCAACAAAATCCCCTATCCGATCAACGCGGCGCTCGAATGCCTTGCCCCCTACAGCCGCGCGATCCTGATCGAGACCCCGCCGCCGGTCGCCTTTTTCGCCTACCCCGGCAAGCCGAGCCTGCTGTTGCCTGTCGATTGCCACAACGTGACGCTCGCTCCCGTCGATGCCGATGGCGCCACCGCGCTGGCCGCTCTGGCGGACCGTATCGGTGCAAAACCCGCCACCCCGCGCGACCACGCGCGGCCCGCGGCACCTCAGGCGGGCGGCATCAGCCTGCAAAACCTCGGCGCGGCCTTGGCCAATGCGCTGCCCGAAGACGCAATCGTGGTGGATGAGGCGGTCTCCTCCGGCGGGGCCACTTTCCCGGCGGGCGACAGTGCCGCGCCGAACACTTGGCTCGCGCTGACCGGCGGGTCGATCGGCATTGGCATCCCCCTTTCCGCCGGGGCCGCCATCGCCTGCCCCGACCGCCCGGTGATCACGCTGCAAGCCGATGGCTCGGCCATGTACACCATTCAGGCGCTCTGGACCCAAGCGCGCGAGAATTCCAACGTCACCACCATCATTCTGGCCAACCAGTCCTATGAGATCCTCAAGGGCGAATTGCACAACGTCGGCGCCCAACCCGGCCCCGACGCGCTGAGCATGCTGAACCTCGACCGCCCGCAATTGGATTTCGTGGCCATGGCCAAGGGCATGGGCGTGCCCGGCAAACGGGTCGAAGACATTGCCGAGTTGATGCGCACCATCGAAGAGGCCGCGAAAGAGCCCGGTCCCTTCCTCATCGAAGCGATGCTGTAACCCCGAAAGGACACGCCATGCCCCTTGATCCAGACCTCAAGTCTCGCATCCTTCAGGCTGTCGAAGACGGATTTGCCGAACAGGTGAGCTTTACCCAAAAGCTCGTGCAAATGCCCTCCTTGCGCGGCCATGAACATGCGATCCAAGACCTGTTGTTTCGCAGCCTGCAAAGCCGTGGCTACGCGATGGACCGCTTCAAGATGGACCGCGCCGCGATCGAGGCGCATCCCGGCGGGTCGAAATACTCCGACGATCATTCCGACGCGCCCATCGTCGTGGGCATCCACCGCCCGCGCGATGAGCGAGGCCGCTCGCTGATTCTGCAATCGCATCTCGACGTGGTGCCCGAAGGCTTGCACGACATGTGGGACGATCCGCCCTATTCGGCCAAGATCGACGGCGATTGGATGTATGGCCGGGGCGCGGGCGATATGAAGGCGGGGGCGGCCGCGAATATCTTTGCGCTCGACGCGCTGCGCCGCATCGGGCTGCAACCGGCGGCAACCGTCTATGTGCAATCCGTGGTCGAGGAGGAATCCACCGGCAACGGCGCTTTGCAGACTTTCCTGCAAGGCTACACCGCCGATGCGGTTTTCATCCCCGAACCCGAAGAGGAAATGCTGGTCCGCGCCAACACCGGCGTCATCTGGTTTCAGGTGCAGTTGCGCGGCGTGCCGGTCCATGTGCGCGAAATGGGCGAAGGGGCCAATGCCATTGATGCCGCCACCCGCGTCATCACAGCCCTGCACGAGATGGAGGAGGATTGGAACGCCGAGAAGGGCGAGCACCCGCATTTCGAAGGCGAGGCCCATCCGATCAACCTTAACATCGGCAAGATCGAAGGCGGCGATTGGGCGTCATCGGTGCCGTCATGGTGCAACATCGATTGCCGCGTTTCCATCTACCCGGGCCGCAGCGCCGAGGATGCCGCGCGCGAGATCACCGAGCGGGTCAAGGCCTTCGCCCAAAGCGACAACTTCCTGTCGAACAACCCGCCCCAGGTGGTCTTCAACGGTTTCCACGCCGAAGGCTATGTGCTGGAGCCGGGCAGCGAGGCCGAAGCCGTCTTGGAACGCGCCCATGAAGAGGCCATCGGCGCGCCGCTGCAATCCTTCATGACGGCGGGCTACCTCGATACGCGGGTCTATGCGCTGTACAACCAGATCCCCGCGCTCTGCTACGGGCCGAAATCGCGCAACATTCACGGGATCAACGAATCCGTTAGCCTCAGTTCGGTCAAGAAGATCACCCAAGCCATGGCGCTTTTCATCGCTGAATGGTGCGGGACCGAAGGCACCGCCCCATGACCGAGGCCGGGATCACGCCCCATGGCGGCCTGCCCCCCTTCCTCAGCGGCGTGCTGGTCGAAGAGACCGGGGCCCAGACCGACCTGCTGGCGCAAGACCCGCCCGCCTTTGACGCGGCCCGCGCAGCAGAGGTCGCGCTGCGCTGCTATGGGATCTCGGGAGAGATCGAACCGCTAGCCGCTGAAAAAGATGCGAATTTTCTCATCACCCTGACCACGGGCGAAAAGGCCCTGCTAAAGATCACCAATGCCGCCGAAGACCGGGCGGTGACCGACATGCAGACCGCGGCGCTGATGCATCTGGCCGCCGCCGATCCCGAACTGCCCGTGCAACGCATCTGCGCCAGCCTGAACGGCAAAGCTGCCGAGGTCGCCACCGCCGCCGATGGGCAGCCCCATGTCGTTCGCCTGATGTCCTTCCTCGGCGGCACCGTGCTCAGCAATGCGACCCCGCAGCCCGGCCTCTACCGCGCCTTGGGCGATTTTCACGCACGGGTCACCCTTGGGCTGCGCGGGTTCTTTCACCCCGCGGGCGGGCATTTTCTGCAATGGGACATCAAACAAGCGGGCCATCTGCGCCCCCTTCTGGCGGATGTGCGGGACGCCGCGCTGCGCCAGCAGTTGCAGCATAGGCTTGACCAGTTCGACGCGGAAACCGCCCCTCGATTGCCGCATCTGCGGGCGCAGATCGTGCATAATGACTTCAACCCCCATAACATTCTGGTCGACGCGCCACAGGCGCAGTACCCCGTCGGGCTGATCGACTTCGGTGACATGGTGCATACGCCGCTGGCCTGCGATCTGGCGGTGGCCTGCTCCTATCAACTCGGCCAAGGCACAGACCCGCTGGGCGCCATTTGCGAGATGGTCGCGGGCTTCGCCGCACGGCTGCCGCTGGAGGCCGAAGAGGTCGCGCTTCTGCCCAGTCTGATCCGCCTGCGCCATGCCACCACCTTGGCGATCGGCGCCTCCCGCGCGCGGCGCTATCCTGAGAATGCCCCCTATATCCTGCGCAACGCCGCCGCCTCGCAACGCGGGCTTGCCGCGCTCGACCATGTCGGCGACGCCGCCGCGATCAAAGCCCTGCACCATGCTGCGGGAACGGAGTGACCGATGACCATGATCAACGCCTATGACAGCGCCCAGGCCGAGGCCCTTAGCCCCGCAGACCGCGCCCTGATCGACCGCCGCGCCAAGGCGCTTGGCCCCGCCTATCGGCTGTTCTACGACCAGCCGCTGCATATCACGCGCAGCGAGGGTGTCTGGCTTTGGGATAAGGACGGGCGCAGATATCTCGATGCTTATAACAACGTCGCATCGGTCGGCCATTGCCACCCCCGCGTGGTCGAGGCGATCACCCAGCAGTTGGGCGTGCTGAACACTCACACCCGCTATCTGCATGAAAACGTTGTCACTTACGCCGAACGGCTGCTCGCCACCATGCCCGAAGCGCTTGGTCATGTCATGTTCACCTGCACCGGGTCCGAGGCGAATGACATCGCCCTGCGCATCGCCCGCAGCTATACTCGGCGCGAGGGCGTCATCGTCACCCGCCTTGCCTATCACGGGCTGACCGAGGCGGTGGCCGAACTTTCTCCCTCCTTGGGCGACTTCACCCCGCGCAGTTCGCGCATCCGGCTGATCGACGCCCCCGACACACTGCGCATTCCGGCAGCCCTGCAAGGCGCAAAACTCGCCGCCGATCTGGCCCAAGCGATTGCCGAGATGCGCGCCGATGGGATCGAGCCTGCGGCCTTCATCGTCGATACGATCTTTTCCAGCGACGGGCTGCACCCCGATCCGGCGGGGTTCCTGCAACCGTCGGTCGATCTGATCCGCGCCGAGGGGGGGCTTTTCATCGCTGACGAAGTGCAACCCGGCTTTGCCCGCACCGGCGATGCCTTCTGGGGGTTCCAGCGCCACGGTCTGGTGCCTGACATGGTCACGATGGGCAAGCCGATGGGCAATGGCTTCCCCCTTTCCGGCACCGCGATGCGGCCAAAACTGGTGCAAGAATTTGGCGAAAGGGCACGCTATTTCAACACCTTTGGTGGCAACCCCGTGGCCGCCGCCGCAGGCATGGCGGTGCTCGACGTGATCGCGGATGAAGGATTGCAGGACAATGCCACAGCCGTCGGCGGTTTTCTCAAGAGCGGTTTGCAAGACATCGCCACCCGCTACTCTGAGATCGGCCATGTGCGCGGCGCGGGGCTGTTTCTGGCGGTCGAATGCGTCACCGCGCGCGAGACCAACGCCCCCGATGCCGCCCGCGCCAAATTCGTGGTCAACCATCTGCGCCAGAATGGCGTCTTGATCAGCGCCACCGGGCCGGGGGCCAACGTGCTGAAAATCCGCCCGCCGCTTGTCTTGCAGCAGGCCGAGGCGACGCTGTTTCTAGAGGCGACCGAAGCCGCCTTCGCCGCCGCGCGGGCCGAGGGGGTTTAACCCTGCGGCCCTACTGCGCCTCGCGCAGGGACCGCTCCCGCGCGCGGGCCTCGGTCAGCCATTCCGGGTCCATCTGCGGCACCGATGTCAGCAGCCGCTTAGTATAGGCCTGCTTTGGATCGCCGAAGATCTCGTCACGCCCGCCCTGCTCCACGATCTGGCCATTCTTGAGAACGATCACCTTATGGGCAATCGCCTCTACCGTGGCCAAGTCATGGGTGATGAACATGAAGGTCAGGTCCAGCTCGGTCTGCAACCGCACCAAAAGCCGCAGGATCCCTTCGGCCACCAATTGGTCCAGCGCGCTGGTGACCTCGTCACAGATGATGAACTCCGGCTCGGCTGCCAGCGCCCGTGCGATGCCCACGCGCTGCTTCTGCCCGCCCGAGAGTTCGCTGGGTTTGCGGTCAAGGAAAGCGCGGTCGAGGTCGACCAAATCCATCAGTTCCGCCACCCGCGCCTGAAGCTCTTGCCCCCTGCGGCCCGTGAACTTGCGCACCGGGCGGGCCAAAATCTCGCGGATACTGTGGCGCGGGTTCAGCGAGGTATCCGCCGATTGATAGATCATCTGGATATTGCGCAGCGTCTCGGCCCCGCGTTTGGCCAGTTGCGGCTCAAGCGGCGCATCGTTCCAGAAAAACTGCCCGGCGACGGGGGGCAACAGCCCCGCGATGACCCGGGCGAGGGTAGATTTACCCGACCCGCTTTCCCCGACGACGGCAGTGGTCTGGCCGCGCGGAAAGGTGAAGTTGAGGTTGTCCAGAACCGTCATCGGCCCATAGGCCGCCGAAACCCCCTCGCAGCGGATCAGCGCCGGAGCCTCCCCCGCCTCTGCATCGGGGCGGCGAAACGACCGCACGGCCCAGAGCGAGCGGGTATAATCCTCTTGCGGGGCGTCGAGCATGGTCTTGGTCGGCGCGGTCTCCACCGCCGCGCCATCCTTCATCACGCAGATGCGGTCGGCCATCTGGCTCACCACCGCCAGATCATGGGTGATATAGATCGCCGCCGTGTCATATTGCTCCACAATATCGCGGATCGCGCCCAGCACTTCGATCTGGGTGGTGACGTCTAGGGCGGTCGTCGGCTCGTCAAAGATGATCAGGTCGGGGCGGCAGGCCATGGCCATCGCCGTCATCGCCCGCTGCAACTGACCGCCCGACACTTGGTGCGGGTAGCGAAAGCCGATCTCTTCGGGGTTGGGCAATTGCATCTGACGGTAGAGCGCGACGGCGTCCTGCTCTGCCGCCGTGCGGCCCGAGACACCGTGCAAACGCGGCGCTTCGGTATATTGGTCGATCAGCGTCTTGGCGGGGTTAAAGCTTGCCGCCGCGGACTGGGCGACATAGGCGATGCGTTTGCCGTGCAACCGGCGCAATTGCCCGCGCCCCATGCCGATCAACTCGGTGCCGTCGAATTCGACGCTGCCCCCGGCAAAGCGCACCCCGTCGCGGACATAGCCCATCGCCGCCAGCCCGGCGGAGCTTTTGCCCGCCCCGCTTTCGCCGACAAGGCCCAACACCTCACCCCGGTCAAGCTCCAGATCGAGCCCCTTGATGATTACATTGGGCCGCGCGCGGCTGCCTGCCTCAAGCCGGAGACCGCGAATGTTCAGAAGATTTCCCATATGCTTGGCCCCTGCTTGGTTAACTTTTCAGACCGCTGGCGCGGTGCAGCATCCAATCGACGATCAGGTTGATCGCAACGGTCAACAAAGCGATGGCAGCCGCCGGGATCAGCGGCGTGATATCGCCAAAGCTGATCAAGGTGGCGTTCTCTTTCACCATCGATCCCCAATCCGCCGTAGGCGGCTGAATCCCGATGCCAAGAAAGGACAGCGCCGCGATGAAGAGAAACACAAAGCAAAAGCGCACGCCGAATTCAGCGATCAGGGTGGACCAGATGTTGGGCAGAATCTCGCGCCGCAGCAGCCACGGCGTGCGCTCTCCGCGCAGCTTGGCGGCCTCGACGAAATCAAGGCCGACGACATTCATCGCCGCCGCGCGCGACAGGCGGTAGACCGGCGCCACATAGATCACCGCGATCACCCCGACCATATTGGGGATCGAGGGGCCGACAATGGCCAAGAGCATCAGCGCCAAGATCAGCGGCGGCACGGCCATCAACACGTCGACGAGCCGCGACAGGACTTCGTCCAGCCAACCCCCTTTAAGCGCGGCCAGCATCCCCAGCGTGGCCCCGACCGAAAAGGAAATGGCCGTGGTCAGCAGCGCCAGCCCGACCGTATTGCGCGCGCCAAAGATCATGCGTGACAGCATATCGCGGCCCAGATTGTCGGTGCCAAGCGGATGCGCACCACTCCACGGCAGATAGGCGTCGCCCACCACTTCCGTCTCGCCATAGGGCGCGATCCACGGGGCGAAAAGCCCGGTAATCGCCACCAGGACCAGCACCACCATGCCAAAGATCGCCGAAGGGGGCGCGGATTTCAGCAAAGATTTCATCGTTATCTCCCGTGCCGCAGACGCGGGTTCGACATGATCGAGATGATGTCGGCCAGAACGTTCAGCGTGATATAGACAGCGGCGAAGAACAGCCCCACGGCCTGCACCACCGGGAAATCCCGGCTGGAGACGGCATCGACCAACAACTGGCCCAAACCGGGGTAGGAAAAGACGACCTCAACCACCACCACGCCGACCACCAGATAGGCAAGGTTCAGCGCCACCACATTGACGATCGGCGCCAGCGCGTTGGGCAGCGCGTGTTGCAGAATGATGCGCCAGCGCGGCACGCCCTTGAGGCGGGCCATCTCGATATAGGGCGAGGCCAGCACGTTGATGATGGCCGCCCGCGTCATCCGCATCATATGCGCCACGACCACCAGAATAAGCGTCAGCGCGGGCAGAAAGCTGCGATAGAGCGCGTCCCAAAGCCCCGTGGCGCTGTCGATCCGTGCCAGCGTCGGAAAGACGCCTGCTTTGATCGACAAAATCAGGATCAGGACATAGCCCACGAAAAACTCGGGCATGGAGATGGCGGAAAGCGCGGTCAGGTTGACGCCGCGGTCAAACAGCGTGTTGCGCCACAGCGCCGCCAGCAGCCCAAGGATCACCGCCAGCGGGGCGGCAATGACGGCGGCATAGACGGCCAGAAACATGGTATTGGCAAGCCGCGGCCCCAACAGCTCAGACACCTCGCGCCCCGAGGCCAGAGAGGTGCCGAAATCACCGTGCAGCACGCCGCCAAGCCAATCAAAATACCGAAGATGCGCTGGTTGATCGAGGCCGAGTTCGGCGCGAAAGGCCGCGAGGGTCGATTCAGTCGCCGATTGGCCAAGGATTTGCTGCGCCAGATCACCGGGCAAAAGTTCGATGCCAACGAACATGAGGGCGGATACGACAAAGAGGGTCAGAATGCCGAGGGACACTCGGCCGATAACAAGCTTCTGAAGCCGGGACATTTTAAGGTTTTCTCCGGCCCGGGGCGGGCCATTGGTGCGGGAAACGGACGGCCCTTGGGGGCCGCCCGCGTGAAGCTGTGGCTTAGGACATCCACCAGCGTTCGATGAAGCGCTGGCTGTCGAGATCCCACATCTCGGACACTTCCTCGGGCATCTGAACGCTCTCGCTCATGGCCGAGACATATTGACCAAAGGCCGGGATCAGCGCGCCGCCCTGCTCTTTCACGATCTTCTGCATCTCGCCGTACATCTCGGCGCGGCGGGTCTGGTCCAGCTCGGGCCGGGCCTGCAACAGCAGCTCATTGAAGCGCTCGTTGTCCCATTTGGTCTCGTTCCACTCCGCATCGGCGGCATAGCCGGTCGAGAACATGAGGTCAGGCGTCGGACGGCCACCCCAATAGGAACAGCAGAAGGGCTTTTGCAGCCAGACGTTCGACCAATAGCCGTCATCCGGCTCGCGCTTCACTTCGATGTTCAAGCCAGCAGGCCGCGCGCTTTCGGCGAAGAGCACGGAGGCATCCACGGCCCCGTTGAACGCCGCATCCGAAGTCGAAAGCGTCACGTCGAGGCTTTCCAGCCCCGCCTGTTTCAGATGGTACTTCGCCCGCTCCGGATCATAGGTGATCTGTTCCAGATCGTCGTTGTAATAGGGCATGGAGCGCGAGATCGGTTGGTCATTGCCCACGGTGCCATAGCCGCGCAGAACCTTTTCGATCATGTCTTCGCGGTTGATGCCGTATTTCAGCGCCATGCGCACGTTCAGATCATCGAAGGGCGCCGTGTTGGTCTGCATTGGCATGATGTAATGCAGGGTGCCGTCCTGGGTGTGGATCTTCACGTTGGGCGCGCGGCCCAGAAGGTTGATGGTTTTGAGGTCGGGCCGGTCGATCAGGTCGACCTCACCGGTCATCAGCGCGTTCATCCGGGCCGCCGGGTCGCCGACTTTCAGGATCACGACCTTGTCGAAATGCGCGCGGCCTTCTTTCCAGTAGTCATCGCGGCGCGAGAGTTCGACCCGCACGCCCGGCTCGAAGACATCGATCACATAGCCGCCGGTGCCGATGCGGCTGTTGGGGTCGATCGTGCCATCGCCGGTGTCTTGGCGAATGCCGAGGTGGTAATCATTGAAGATGAACGGGAAATCCGCGTTGCCGGCGGCCAGTTCAAAGATCACGACCTTATCGCCATCGGCGCGGATATCGGTGATCTGCTCAAGCAGCGGTTTGATACCGGATTTGGACTCGGGCCCCATGTGGTGACGGATCGAAGCGATCACGTCATTCGCCGTGGCCGCCTTGCCGTCCGAGAATTGCGCATTGTCGCGCAGGCGGAAGGTCCATGTGGCCGCATCGCTGCTGGCCTCAAAGCTCTCTGCAAGGTCGGGCTGGGCGGTGCCGTCGGGGGCGATCTCAGTCAATGTGTTGAAGACCGCATAGCCGCTGGCGAACATGAAGTCGTTGTTGAAGGTCGCAGGATCAAGGCTGTCGGAGGTCGAGCCTTGGGTAAAGCCCACCCGCAGGGTGCCGCCCTTCTTGGGTTGCGCCTGTGCCCGCGCTCCGCGTGGCAGGATCAGCCCTGCCCCCACGGCGGCGGCGGTCCCGGCTAGAAAGCTGCGACGGCTCGGGCCGGTTTGACGGTTTGTGAAATTGGTCATTGTATCCCCCTTTGTTTGTTTTCTTGCTCGAACGCTCTGACAAAGCGCTCGGCGTCTTGCTGCGGTGCCGCGTCATTGGCCGCCGCCCTCGCACTGGCGTGGGCGCTTTGCCCAGCCGCAGGCGCGGTCGAAACACGCGGCCAAAGGATGGCGCGCGCCCCTCTGCGCTGCGATCCGTCGCGGCATTTCGCCCGCCGCAACGATCTTGGCCATAGGCATAGCCGGTTCCGACGCCGGGGTATAGATACCCCGGTCGCCTGTCGCGAAGTTACGTTACGGCTAGTGATGTTTTACGGGAAGATCAAGATGTTGAGGGTTGGCGGGTGGGAGACCTCCCCCGCCGCCCCCTCCTGCGACCGCTGCAAACCGGCGGTCAGTCGGGGCTACAAACCGCCTTAGAAATCCCTTAGCTTTGGCCGCCCGTTGACCGAAACATTGTCGATATCCTCAAGCTTAAAGCCGCGTACCAAGGACGGTATCATCATGCAGACCAGCACAAAGATCGGCAGCCCCACCACGGTGATCACCTGCTGCAAGGCGGTCAGCCCAGTGTCGCCCGTCAACAGGATCAGCATCGCCGCCACCAGCCCTTCGGCAAGACCCCAAAAAACCCGCTGGCGCACGGGGCCGGGTTTGGCATGGCCGGTGCAAAGCATATCGACGACCAGTGAAGCGGAGTCCGACGAGGTGGCAAAGAAAATCGCGACGATGATGATCGCCACGCCTTGGACGAAGAGCGTGAAGGGGAAATGCTCAAGAAAGACGAAAAGCGCGAGGGGGATGCTCTCTGCCACCGCCCGGCTGATCTCGCCCGCCTGATCGCCCATCGCTTCCCGCGCCGCCGTGCCGATGCCGTCAAAGCCGATGGCCTGCCAACCGAAGATCGAGAACCAGATCAGCGTGAAGGCCGTCGGCGCAAGCAGAACGCCAAAGACAAATTCGCGAATGGTCCTGCCGCGCGAAATCCGCGCCACGAACAGCCCGATGAAGGGCGACCAGGTCACGGTCCACGCCCAGTAAAAGACGGTCCAATCCCCCTGCCAGCCCCAATCCCCGTTCGACGGGTTCCGATTGGCCAACATATCATTCCAAAAGGCCAGCCGCGGCAGGTTTTGCAGATAAAGCCCCGCGGTTTCGACAATGCCGCGCAAAAGAAACAGGGTCGATCCGGTCACCAGCACGAAGATCATCAGCAGAACTGCCATGCCGATGTTGATATTCGACAAGAGCTTCACCCCGCTGTCGAGCCCCGCCACGATCGAGCCGACGGCGACCATGGTCAGCACGGCGAGGATCATGATCTTCAAAAAGGTCGAAGCATCCCAGCCGAAAAGCTCGGACAGGCCCGCCGCGATCTGCGAAGAGCCGAGACCGAGGGACACCGCCACGCCGAAGATCGTGCCCAAGATGGCCACGATATCAATGGCTTTGCCCACCGGCCCGTGAATACCCTCACGCAGTAGGGGATAGAAAACCGAGCTGACGCGCACCGGCAGATCATAGCGGTTGATGAAATAGGCAAAGGCCAGACCCGGCAGCGTGAAAATCGCCCAAGTGTGCAGCCCAAGGTGATAGATCGCGATTGAAATCGCATCTTTCGCCGCCTGTTCCGAATAGGGTTCCACCCCCGGCAATGGCGGTTTCTGGAAATGGCTGATCGGTTCGGCCACGCCCCAGAACATGAGCACGGTGCCGATGCCCCCGGCGAAAAGCATGGTGAACCACGACAGGTTCGAATACTCCGGCTCAGAGCCTTTCGGCCCCAATCGGATATGGCCGTGGCGCGACGCGGCGGCCCAAATCAGAAAACCCAGCCAGACATTCACGCCAAGAATGAAGAACCAGCCAAGATTGGTCACGACCCAAGCCCGACCCACGGCGAAGATGTCTCCGATGGGTTCGGGCACCGCGATCAACAGCAGAACGAAAAGCGCGGCGAGCCCGGCTGAAATGAAAAAGATGACCGGGTCTGTTTTCAGGCCAAGACGCCGTGCGAGATTTTCCACCTATTTTTTCCTTTGTTGTTCGTTTCCTTGGTCGGCCCTGCGCCCCCTTTAGGGCATCACCGGAGCCTCGCCTTTCGATGACATGTCCGGCTCATCACGGCTGCGGATCTCCATATTCCCTCGCAGACGTGGCAGAGCTTGGGGATGCTCTTTTTGCAGCCAGTCGATCATCTTCTCGCGGATTTCACAGCGCAGATCCCATGCCTGTGGTGAGGTCCGTGCGCTGACAAGACCGCGCACGGCGATACTGTCTTTCTCGGTCTCAGAAACCTGAAGGTTGACCACCTGCCCGTCCCATAGGGGGGAGGCTTTGGCCAGTTCCTCAAGCTTCGCGCGCATTTCGCCAATCGGCACCGTGTAATCGAGATACCAAAACACCGTCCCGATGATCGACGCGCTTTCGCGGGTCCAATTCTGAAACGGCTTTTCGATAAAATAGGACAGCGGCACCACCATGCGCCGCCAATCCCACAGGCGCACGACGACATAGGTGGCGAAGATCTCTTCCACCCAGCCCCATTCGTCTTCGACGATCACCACATCTTCGAGCCTGATCGGCTGAGTGATGGCGATCTGAAGCCCCGCGATCAGATTGGTCAGCACCGGGCGGGCCGCCAGCCCAACCACCAGCCCCGCCGCCCCGGCCGAGGCGAAAAGCCCGGCCCCGTATTTCTGCACGCTTTCAAAGGTCAACAGCACCCCAGCGGCGGTGAAAATCCCCAAAATGATGGTGACGGTCCGGCGCAGCACCCGCGCTTGGGTCACGAACTTGCGGGCCGAAAGATTGTCTTCGACATCCAACCGATGCCGCCGCACGGCGCGTTCGGCGAAATGATTGGTCAGCAGGATCAGCGTCCAGCCCACGAGGATGATCAGCAAGACCAGAAACAGATGCGCCGCACCGTCCTGCCAGCCATAGAGCCGTACATTCGGCAGCACCCAAGCGAGCGCCGCGACCACGGCAGCAAGGCGCAGCGGTCTGCGGGCCCGGCGCAGCAAGGACCGCCCAGTGATGTTCTTTTCCGAGATTACGCGGTCGAGAATGCTGGATCCGATCCAATGCGCCGCCAGCCCCGCCGCGCAGGCCAGAAGCACGGCAAGCAAGGGGCTAACGAAATCGGGCGCGGCTTCAAGCTGCGTCGCAACACCTGTCGCTATGCGGTCCAGCGTCTCCATCGCTTAGGCCCACCAAACCACCATCGCCAGCGTGGCCACAACAAGCAGCCCGGCCCAGAGGGTGCGATCCTGCCACAGCGGTTTCTCCCATTGGGTAAAGATCTCCTTGGCCTCTTCCCCCTGCCAGACAAGGTCTTCGATATTCTCTTTTTCCTTCGGCGAGGTGGCGTAGGAAATACCGAAATGCAGGATGATCCCGATGGTCATCATGATCGAGGACATCACCGTATAGTGGATTTCCGGCAGCCCCATATAGGCCCAGTAATTCGTCACCTCTTTCAACACGAAAAGCGGAATGCCGATGATGAGGCCAAACATGATCGTCCAAAACGCGCCGTTGCCGTTCAACCGTTTGAACATCAGGCCGAGGATATAGACCACCACGATGGTCGGCACAATATAGGACAGCGAGGATTGGAAATAGCTGAACAGGCTTTCAAACCCGGCAATCATCGGGGCATAGATCGCACCAAAGACCATGACGCCCGCGGTGACCAGCTTGCCCATCCAGACCTGACGTTCTTCGCTCACGTTGAACATCGGCTCGGCAAAGTCCTTTACCACCAAGGTCGAGGCGGAGTTCAAGGCGGAGTCGAGCGAGGACATGATCGCCGCAATCAGCGCCGCCATGATCAGCCCGCGCACGCCAATCGGCATCAACTCAAACGCCAGCGTGGGGAAAGCAAGGTCAGGCGTTTCAAGATCGGGGTAGAGCTTGAGCGCAATCACCCCCGGCAGCACCATCAAAAAGATGTTCGGCAGTTTCAGGAAACCGGCGAAAATGGCCCCGATCTGCCCTTCCTTTAGGTCCTTTGCTCCCAATGTCCGCTGAACGACGAACTGGTTGATCGTCCAATAGTAAAAGCCGAGCAAGATAACGCCCAAAAGCCCCGTCCACGGCAGGAAATCATCGTCCGCGGGCAGGATCATATGGGTCATATCTTCGGGCGTGCCGGTGAACAGTTCCTCCCAGCCGCCGATCTCATCAAGGCCGATCCAGAACAGGGCCGCGGCCCCGATGATGAGCAAGATCGCCTGTACCGTGTCAGTGACAACCACCGCGGAAAGCCCGCCCAGAATGGTGTAGATGCCTGCGACCAAGGCCAGCACCGCGACGGCAGCCCAAAGGTTCAGGTAGCCGGTGACGTTGGAGATGACCAAGCCGCCCGCATAAAGCGCCCCGGCGGTGTCGATGAACATGATGGCAAGGATGGTGAAAAGCGAAAACGCCCGACGTGAGCGGACGTCATAGCGCTCTTCCAGAAATCCCGGCACGGTCGAGATCTTGGCCCGCAGGTAAGACGGCAGAATGAAGATCGCGAATAGGATCAAGACCAGCGCCGCAGTCCATTCGTAGTTGAAGATCACGACGCCATTCGCATAGGCCCCGCCCATTAGCCCCACAAAGCTGGAGCCGGACATGTTGGAGGCAAAAAGCGAGAAACCGATCAGATACCAAGGCAGCGACCGACCGGCGAGGAAATAATCCTCGGACCCGCCGGATTGTTTGCGCGAAACGTAAATGCCATGGGCGACGACACCGATAAAATAAGCCACCACAATCGCATAGTCGATCAGGTGTAGATCAAATTTCGCGCTCTCCATCATGCTCTCCTAAAATATTCTTTGCGCCTAATTCCGAGGTTGGCCCGCGCGGCCAGTGGCTCAGTTGTCCTCTTCCCAAGGCTCCATTTCCTGCAATTGCTTCTCGGTCGCCGAGACATAGGCCCGCAGATCGTCCCCGCCCAAACGGCGCAACTCGATCATATCCAGCGGCACAGCGACCTGCGTTTCGCCCAAGCCAAGGAAGCCGCCGATGTCGAGGATCACCATTTTGATCTGGCCATCTTCGCTAAAAGTGACCTGCGAAATTTCACCGATCCAATTGTCGTTCTGGCCAAAGACCGCGAGCCCGAGGAATTCTTCGGAATCCAGATCGCTCAATTTAACGATCTCGATCTTCTCACCGCCCTCACGCATATCGGCAGCGCGCAGGCGCACGTCGTCTTCGTTGTATTCAGGGGCGGCTTTCAGATCTTCTTTCTGGCCGGTATAGAGCAGAAAGAACTCGTTCTCTTCATCCGCGTCCGGCAGGAAACGCAGATCATCAAGGGACAACACCCGCGTCGCCCCTTTGCCCAGAAATCCGCCCGCATCGACGATGATGCCGCGCAGTGTTCCGTCGCGGGTGATGACCACTTCGGACACCTGCCCGGCCATGGTCCAGCCTTCCATCGGCTCTTTCAATTCTTCGAGGTCGATATCGGCCAGCGGCGCATCCTTGGCGGGCAGAAACATCTTGTGGCCATTCAGGCTCGACAGGGCGATCATCGTGTCTTGGGGAATGAATTGCGGTGTCTCAGTCTCGGATCGCAGTGCCGTCGCGGCGAGGCTGCCAATCAGCGTAATTGCTAGAAGCGGCGCATTTCTCATGACTATCTCCTGCTGAAAATTCGGGCGGGCGAGGCCGGTAGCATCATGGGGATAACGGTAACTTGATGAGATAGTTCCCTTGTTACGTGAATTTACAAGACCTGCACCGCCAGCGCGCCTGCGTAGATCACCAACAAGCCGATGCTCTCCCAACCGATCCCCTTGCGCTGGCGAAAGATCAGGCCAAGGATCAGAACCGCCGTCATCATCATCGCCACGGTGAGCCAGAACAGGTCATCCGCCGTGATCGCGTGATAGAGCGAGCCGTCCCGATACCCGATGTCCGACAGGGTCAGGAACAGCGTGTCGAACGTATTGCCGCCGATGATCCCGCCCACGGCCAATTGCAGCGCCCCGCGCCGCACTGCGACGAGGGTGGTGACAAGCTCGGGCAGAGAGGTGAGCACCGCCGTCATCGTGGCCCCCACCACGGTATCCGACAGGTCGAACCGGTCCGAGATTTCCGCCGCAATCCGCGCCACGGCGAAGCCGGAAAGACCCATGAGCACCAGCAAAATCAGAAAGGGCACGACCAATGCGCCCACGGGTTTCTCGGCCTCTTCGTCGTCCTCCGGCTCATCCGCGCGGGTGTCCGAGGTGGATACCGGATGCCACATCGGCTCTTCCCGCAGCCGGGCGGTGGCCCGCATGCCATAGGCGTAGAGCGCGAACAGCGCGACACTGGCGGGATGGACACCCCAGAACGCCACCTCCGGCGCGGTGAAGGCCATCAGCGGCACCGTCAGCAGAAGCAGCAGCAGCCCCGCTTGAAAGACATTCGCCAGATCAGCTGCCGCATGTTCGAGGTTGGCCCTACGGTAAATCATATCCGCTAAGGCCAGAAAGGCCGTCTGCGCCGCGATCCCCCCGATGCCGTTCGAAAAGGCCAATGAGGCCCGCCCGTCCAGCGCCGAGGTCAGTGAGACGACGGTGCCAGACATGGAAGTGGCCGCGCCGAGCAAAGCCGCGCCAACCAGCGCCTCCCCCCAGCCGGTCCGGTCCGCGATCTGGTCGCTGAGCCCCGTCATACGGTAGCCGGTCACGAGAATGATAAGCCCGGCGAGGCCGCCAAGAGCGAAGAGGATCGGGGTGGAAAGGCTTGCAAACATGCCCGGTCAACGCGCGAGGGGGCGATCCGTTCGCGAATTAGTGAAAAAGTTCACAAAGTTCCGGAACCCCACGGGAAGTTTACCGTTGTTGTGATGCAGACCTATTTTTTAAGCGGAGCCGCAATTTATGGCAAAGCTCTTTTCACGGCGAGCTATTTTAGCCCAAATCGCACTTGGTACAGGTGCCGCGACAGTCGGATTGCCGGTGCAACACGCCTTTGCCGCCCGCGATGACCGGCCTTGGGCGTTTTTCACGAATGACGAAGCGCGGTGGATGGCCGCCGTGGTCGATGTTTTCATTCCCCAAGACGAGTTTCCCTCGGCCTCGCAAGCCGGTGTGGTCGACTTTATCGATTACCAGATGGCCACGGCCTATGGCGCGGGGAAAGGGCTCTACCTTGAACCGCCTTTTCCCGATGGGGCTGTGGCGGAACAGGGATATCAGCTTGAATTCACACCGGCCCAACTCCTCCGCCAAGGAATAGAGCAGGCGCGCCAATTGGGGGATTTTGCCACGATGGATGCCACTGCCCGCGCCGATCATGTCGAAGAACTATCGAACCGGGATGATTTTATCGGCACGCTGATCGCGGAACTGTGGAAGCTGACCCGGCAGGGGTATTTCGCCGATCCGATCTATCTGGGTAATCACGATTACGCCGGCTGGCGCATGGTCGGGTTCCCGGGGGCGCATGCCTATTACACTGAGCGGGTGGACGAACACGAACGCTCGGTCACGCCGCCGCCGCGTGGCATTGCCCATGATCGTGGCGGCTCCCCCTATCCGCCCCGCGCGATTGGCGGAGGGTCTGACTGATGACACCCAGAACGCTTCCCAAAACGGATGTCTTGATTATCGGCGGTGGCTGGACCGGCCTGACTGCCGCCTACGAATTGGCCCATGCCGGACAGCGCTGCGTCGTGCTGGAGCGGGGCAAACAACGCCATACCGCCACATCCTTCGGCGCGCCCGAGGAGCATGACGAGCTTAAATACGCCCACCGTTACGAGCATATGGTCGACGTCAAGAAAGAGACGCTGACCTTTCGCAACAACCGTGACCAACGAGCGCTGCCGATGCGGCGGCTGGGGTCTTTCCTGCCCGGATCGGGCTTGGGCGGTGCAGGCATCCATTGGAACGGCCAGCTTTGGCGGCCCCTGCCCTCTGACCTTGAAATGCGCAGCCATTACGAAGAGCGCTACGGCAAGGATTTCATCGGCCCCGAGCTTAGCATTCAGGACTGGGGCGTCACCTATGATGAGCTTGAACCACATCTCGACTTTTTCGAACGGATTTGCGGAGCCGCCGGGCAAGCTGGCAACCTAAACGGCGACGCACTTGCCGGGGGGAACGTCTTTGAGGGGCCGCGCAGCGCGGATTACCCCAACCCGCCGATGCGCCAGCCCATCTCCAACACGCTCTTTGGCAAGGCGGCCGAGCGGATGGGGTTGAACCCCTTCCCCATGCCCTCGGCCAATGTGACCAAAGCCTATGTAAACCCCTATGGCGCGCAGCTGCACCCCTGCACCTATTGCGGCTTTTGCGAGCGTTTCGGCTGCGGCTACTATGCCAAGGCCGACCCGATCATCTGCGTCTATGACCGGATCAAGGACCACGAGAATTTCGAGATCCGCCTGAACGCACAGGTGTTGCGCATCGAGAAGAGCGAAGACGGCAAGACCGCCACCGGGGCGATCTATCTTGATGAGAACGGCGAAGAGGTCTTTCAGCCCGCCGACACGATCTGCATGAACGCCTATGCGCTGTGGAACGTGCATCTGATGCTCGTCTCCGGCCTTGGCAAACCCTATGACCCCGAGACCCGCACCGGCGTCGTTGGGCGCAACTACAGCTATCAAACCGTGGCCGGGGTCGATGCCTTCTTCGACGACAGTGTGAAAACCGACCCCTATATGGGCGCGGGCGCGCTCGGCGTGGTGATCGACGATTACAACGGCGACAATTTCGACCATAGCGATCTGGGCTTCGTCGGCGGCGGCTATATCGCCTGCAAACAATACCATGGCCGGCCCATCGGCTATCAGCCGGTGCCCGAAGGCACGCCGAAATGGGGCGCGGAGTGGAAACGCGCGGTGCGCGAGAACTACAATCATCACGCCGATCTTGTGGTGCATGGCTCTTCGGTCTCGACGCCCGAGAATTACCTCGACCTTGATCCGACATGGACCGATGCCTATGGCCGCCCGCTGCTGCGCATGACCTTCGATTTCCCCGAGAATGACCGCAAGATGTCAGACTATGTGATGCAGCGCGCGATGGAGGTCGCCCGCGAGATGGACAATGTGACTTCCGTCAGCGGCAGCAACAACGCGGCGATCGACAGCCACTATGACATCGTCCCCTATCAGACCACCCATAACGTCGGCGGCGCGGTGATCGGCACCGACCCCGAGACCAGCGTGGTCAACCGCTATGGCCAGATGTGGGACCATCACAACGTCTTTGTTTTCGGTGCCTGCCTGTTCCCGCAGAACCTTGGCTACAACCCCACCGGGCCGCTGATGGGCCTCGCCTATTGGACGCTTGAACACATGAAACGCGACTACCTGCCGAACCCCGGCCCCTTGATGGATGCCTAAGACAGATCGAAAGGACCGCCCCATGACATTCCGTACCGTTCTGACGACCTGTAGCGCGATCGCCGTTCTCGGCATTTCCGCCGGTTTCATCCGCGCCCAGAATTACGAGGCCGCCCCCGGCATCTCGGCGATGGAGCAACGTTTGCAAGACAACGTTCTGCGCTTCAACGCGACAGTGAACACCGAGGTCGACGACGATGTGCTGGAGCTGGGTCGGCTGGTCGCCATGGGCGGATCCGAGGCGGGCGACAGCGGCATGGCCTGCATCACCTGCCACGGCGGCGATGGCGCGGGCGACGGCTCGGGCGCCTTCCCACGGCTGGCCGGTCAGGCCGGGTGGTACACCTATAAGCAGCTCAAGGACTATGCCTCGGGCGACCGGCAGAACCGCGTCATGTCGGGCATCGCCAAGAAGTTGACCGAAGAAGAGATGGAGGCTGTTGCTGCCTATTACGCCACGATCGCGGCCCCCTATACCCCGCCCTTGGGCGATGTGGATGGCATGACATTGCAATGGGGCGGCCAGCTTGGCGCTGTCGGCTCGGCTGAGCGCGGCGTGCCCGCTTGTGTAAATTGTCACGGGCCAAGCGGCCTCGGCAACCCGCCCTCGGTGCCCTACCTTGCCGGGCAATATGCCAGCTACATGGCGCATCAATTGCAGATGTGGAAAGAGGGCAAGCGCGACAATGACGTGGACAACGTCATGTCCGCCATCGCCAAAAAGATGACCCAGAAAGATATCGAAGCCGTCAGCGCCTATTACAACCGTGTCCGCCCGACGCAGCCGCTGCCGCCCGAGACGTCACCGCTGTTGGAGCCTTCCACGGCGCCGACGCAGTGAGCTGAGGCATGCGCGTCTTCACCGTCATATCGGTTCTGCTGCTGACCGGCCTCGCGATGGTCTGGTCGGCCCTGCCGCCGCAAAGCAGCCTTGCCGCCGCTGTGTCAGGACCGATCCGAGAAGCCTCGCGGCAGGTGTCGGACTGGGCCCGGATCAACATTCGCCAAGGACTGGTGGAAAAGACCCCGGATTACGAAGCCGCCTCGCGCCGGTTTCTGGATGCCGACCCGCAGCGCGGGGTTGCCCTGATCCGGCTTCATGGCTGCGGCGCTTGCCACCGCGTGCCGGGGCTGCGCGATGCCCAAGGTACCGTTGGCCCTGATCTGCATGACTTCGCCCAACAATCCTATGTCGCGGGCGTTCTGCCGAACCGCCCCGGCGATCTGACCCGTTGGTTGATGAACCCACCCGCCCATAGCCCTGAGACCGCCATGCCGAACCTAGGCCTGAAACGTGACGAAGCGCGCGACATTGCCGCCTATCTTCTGGGATCGGAGGTGCGCGAATGAGCGAGACCGCACAGTCCACGCTTGGCGAATACGGCGTGCAATCCGCCCTCGCGCCAGAGGGGGTCGGTGCCACGGCGATCAACGGGCTGACCATCGGCATGACCGTGGCCTTTGGCGTGGTCTTCGTGTTGCTGCTGCTTTTCGTCTGGGGTGTCCTCGCTGGAAGGCTCGCCCCGCAAAAATGGTGGATTTGGGCAGGCGGCATCGCATTGCCGTTGGTCTCGGTGCTGATCCTGATGGGTTTCTCTACCGTCATCCTGCAACGCATCACCTCGGAAGACCCCGAAGCGCTGGTTATCGAAGTGACCGGCAAGCAGTTCTGGTGGGACGTGGTCTATGACCCCGAAGGCTGGGCCATGCGCGGTGCCAACGAGATCGTCATCCCCAAGGGCCGCCCTGTCACCTTTCGGCTGAAATCCAGCGACGTGATCCATTCCTTTTGGGTGCCAAAGCTCACCGGCAAGATGGACATGATCCCGGGGCGGGTGAACAGCCTGCCCGTCATGGCGACCGAGACGGGGCGCTTTCGCGGGCAATGTGCTGAGTTCTGCGGGCTGTCGCACCCCAAGATGGCCTTTGAGGTCGTCGTGATGGAGCCCGAAGACTTCGACGCTTGGATGCAACGCGGCAGTGGCGAGGCGCGAGACGCGGCCACCACGGAGTTGACCCGCGGGCGCGATGTCTTTGTCGAGGCGGGATGCCCCGCCTGCCATACCATCCGCGGCGTGGCTGAGACCGGAACGCTTGGGCCCGACCTGACCCGCGTGGGCGCGCGCGGCAGCCTTGGCGCGGGGATGTACCGCATGAACCAAGGCACGCTCGCGGGTTGGATCGCGGATCCGACCGCGATGAAACCGGGGGCCAAGATGCCTTCTTACAATCATCTGCCGGGGCCCGACCTGCGCGCGCTCTCGGCCTATCTGGCGAGCCTTAAATGACGGACCGTAAAGCATATGTCGTGGATCTGCCCGAGGATCAGACCTATTCCGGCAGCGCCAAGGGCGCGCCTGACAAGGGGTTCGAGCAGATTTGGGATTACCCGCCGGGCATCCGCTATCTGTCCTCGGTCAGCCACCGGGTGGTGGGCAAACGCTTCCTCGTCACTGGCTTCGTCTTTTTCCTGATCGCTGGTTTCCTCGCCCTGCTGGTGCGCACCCAACTCATCGTGCCGGACAACACCTTCCTCGATTCCGAGACCTACAATCAGGTCTTCACGATGCATGGCACGATCATGATGTTCCTCTTCGCGATCCCCATGCTTGAGGGGTTCGCGGTGCATCTCATCCCGCTCATGGTGGGCGCGCGCGACCTTGTGTTTCCGCGGCTCGGGGCCTTTGGCTATTACTGCTACCTGTTTGGCGGCATCATCGTGCTGTCGTCCTTCGTCTTCGACGCCGCCCCCGCGGGGGGCTGGTTCATGTATGTGCCGCTCTCGACCAGCGCCTATACGCAGGACCTCTCGGCGGATTTCTGGCTCATCGGCATCACTTTCGCCGAGATCGCCAGCGTGACCGCGGCGGTGGAGATCATCGCCGCGATCCTCTGCACCCGCGCGCCGGGGATGAGCCTCACCAAGATGCCGATCCTGATGTGGTATCTGCTGATCACCGCCTTCATGATCGCCGTGGGCTTCCCGCCGCTGATCATCGGCTCGATCCTTCTGGAGGCCGAGCGCCTTCTGGGCCTGCCCTTCTTCGACATCGCGCTTGGCGGCGATCCCCTGCTCTGGCAGCACCTGTTCTGGCTCTTTGGCCACCCCGAGGTCTACATCATCTTCCTGCCCGCCGCGGGCATGGTGGCGACGATGCTGCCGACCTTCGTGGGCAAGCCGCTTTTCGGCTACGGGTTTGCCGTGGCCGCGGTGGTGACGATGGGTTTCCTCAGCTTCGGCCTCTGGGCGCACCACATGTTCGCCACGGGCCTGCCGGTGATGTCGCTGACGCTGTTCTCGGCCGCCTCGACGATGGTGGCAATCCCGACGGGGGTGCAGATCTTCTGCTTCCTCGCCACGCTGGCGCAGGGAAAGCCGCGGATGGAGGTGCCGATGCTCTTCATCCTCGGCTTCCTGTTCATCTTCGTGTTGGGCGGCCTCACCGGCGTGATGGTGGCCGCGGTGCCCTTCAACCTGCAGGCCCATGACAGCTACTTCGTGGTGGCGCATCTGCACTACGTGCTGATCGGCGGCTTCGTCTTCCCGATGTTCGGCGCGCTCTACTACTGGATGCCGCATTTCACCGGGCGGATGATGTCGGACACGCTGGGCCGCTGGGTCTTTTGGCTGATGTTCATCGGCTTCAACGTAACCTTCTTCATGATGCATCTCACGGGCATGCGCGGCATGCCGCGGCGGATCGCCAGCTACCCCGAAGGGCTGGGCTGGGACCGGCTTAACATGCTGTCGTCGATCGGCTCCTACATTCTCGCCGCGGGCGTGGTGCTTTTTGTCTTCGACTTCTTTTGGCACCAGCGTCACGGGCTGCGCGCGCGGCGCAATCCTTGGGGCGCGGGCACGCTCGAATGGCTCTATCCGCCAATCCCGCCGGGGTTCAACTTCCACGCCATTCCCCCCGTCCGCTCGCGTGAGCCGCTTTGGGATCAGCCCGAGTTGCTGGACCGCCCGGCCCATAAGGTCGAAGGCGCGCTGCGCCCCACCACCGACCACCGGCGCGAGACTATGGGCAATGACCCAGTGACCGGCGCGCCGATGCAGATCGTGCGCCTGCCCCATCCAACATGGGTGCCGCTGATCACGGCCTTCGGGCTGGCGCTTGGCTTTGGCGCGACGCTGGCTTCGGCCTATTGGCTGGTGGCGGTCGGTTTCGCCATCGCGCTGGCGGGGATCACCGCGTGGATTTGGGAGCCGTCGGACAGCGGCGTGCTGCGCGACAGCGGCTTGGGCAAACTGCGCCTGCCGGTTAATATCGTCGATCCGCGCAGTCACCTGCATTTGGCGGTGGTGGGCACGATGCTGATCTCCGCCGCACTCTTCGCCTCCTTGCTCTTTGCCGGGCTTTACCTGTGGAACACCCAGCCCCATTGGGCCGAGACGACACCCGCCGCTGATCCGCTCATGGCGGGTCTGGCAGCCCTCGCCGCTCTGGGCCTGCTGCTGTTCAGTTGGGCCAGCCGCCGGGCGGCCTATGGGGCCAAGGTCAAATCGGTCATCGCCGTCGATCTGGGACTGGCCGTGGGCGCCATCGCCCTGGGCGCGCTGTTGTTCCTGTCGATCCAAGAGGTCGATCCCTATGGGTCGGCCTATGCCGCCGTGGGCTGGGCGCTTTTCGCCTTCGTCGCGGGATACCTTGCCGTGGTGCTCTACTGGTCGCTCATCAATGCGCTGCGCAAAGCCGTGGGCGCGGTCCAGCCGGGGCAGATGCTGCCCAACCTGCTCATCGCCACATTCGCCAAGGTGGTGGCCATCATGGGCGGGGTCACGGCGGCGGCCTATCTGCTGGCAGGAGGCGCGATATGAGAGGTCTGACCAAAGGCATCGCCAAACCGGCCCTGCTCTGGGCGCTGCATTTCACGCTGATCTACGCGCTGATCTCAGCCGCCTGCGCGCCGCGCGCACTGCTGGGGCAGGACCACCTGCTGATCATCGCCGTCGTGCTGACGCTTGCCATGGCGATGGTGCAAATCTTTTGGATGTGGCGGGGCGCACATAGCGGTCGGCGGTCGGACCTGAACCGGGATGAGACCGCCCTTCTGCGCGCGGGATGGTGGACCGGGCTGATCTCGCTCATCGCCACGCTGGCCAATCTAACCCCGGTGCTGATCCTGCCCGGCTGCCACGGATAGAGAGAGAGGAGACCCCTCATGCAACAGGACGCCTATACCCCATTCTGCGGCACACCGCCCCTCCCCGGAGAGCTTTTGACCCGCTGGACCCTCGACCCCTTTCTGCTGGTCGGGCTGGTGGCATTTGCGGCCCTGCTCTGGACGCGGGCCGAGCGGCGGGGCCAAGCGCTGAGCGGTGCGGCGCTGGTGGCCTTCTTGTTCATCTCACCGCTCTGCGCGGCCTCAATGGCGCTGTTCTCGGCCCGGGTGGGGCAACATATTCTGCTCACCCTCATCGCCGCACCGCTGATCGCGGCGGCACTGCCGAAAGTACGGCTGCCGCTCTGGCCCCTCGCCTTGGTCTTTGCCCTGCTGTTTTGGGGGTGGCACAGCCCGACGCCCTATGCGGCGACCTTGCAGTCCGACCTTGTCTATTGGGCGATGCATCTGTCGCTGACGGGCTGCGCGATTGCGCTTTTCATGGGGTTTCGCGGTGCCGGGGCGCAGGCGGCGGTGCCTGCGGTCTTTACCGCAGCACAGTTGACCGCTTTTGCGGTGACCCTCACCCTCGCCCCCACGGCGTGGCATGGCTGGCACGAGCTGACCGCCCTGCCCTATGGGCTTTCCGCCTTGGCTGACCAGCAACTGGCGGGCGCGTTGATGTGGGTCGCAGGCGGCGGGCTGTTCATGGTGCTGGTGGCGCTTCAAGTGCGGCAACTGCTGCGGCACGACAGCTTGGCCCAAAGCGCGGGCTGAGCGGGTTAGCCTGCCGCGAAGGCTTTGGTCAGGTCTTCCTGCCTGTCGCGCGGCAGAACCACGATCAGCACGTCGCCCGTTTGCATGGTGACATCCCGCCCCGGCAATTGCTCTTCCCCATCCCGGATCAGGGCCACAACGCGGCCTTGGCCCGGCAGGTCCAACCGCTCCCCGGCCAAACGCTCGGGCACGGTGACGCGGGTCAGCAGCAGATCATCCTGTAGCAGCGGCTCTTTCATTGCCTCGTCATCGCCGGTCAGCATATCCACGATGTCTTCGGCGACCTTGGCATGGGGGTTGATCACGTCGTCCAAGCCCAACTCGCAACAGACCCGCAGCAGCGCGTTCGAGGTGATCTGCGGGATCACGCGGCCATAGCCGATGGACCGACCAATGAGCGCCGCGAGGATGTTGATCTCGGAGGCATTGGTCACGGCGATGCACACGTCATCTTCGTCGCGGAACGCCTCGCGCAGCACATCGGGGTTGCTGCCGTCACCCTCTATCATGCCGCAGTCGATCCGCTCTGCCGCTTGTTCCAACAACTCGCGCGACTTGTCGATCAACACGACCTCGCGGTCGGTTTCGATCAACTCCTCCGCAATGGCGAGGCCAAAGCTCGACGCGCCGATGATGACGATACGCATGGGTAATCTCCTAACTCGGGCGGGTCCAACTGCGTGGCAGCAAAAGCGCCAGCACCGCGATGAATTCCAATCGGCCCAGCCACATGGCGAAGGCGACCGAGAGTTTCAGATCGCCGGGCATGTCCGCCCCCACCGCCCCGGTTGAGAGGCCCACGGTCGAAAGCGCTGAAATCGTGTCGAACAAGGCGGGCAACGGGGCATAGCCATGGGCCACGAAGTGAAACCACAAGAGCCCTGCAAAGCTGAAGTAGATGAGCACCAGCGCCAAAAGTGACACGACCGCTTCGGTCGACACGGGCCGGCCACTGTGGCGCAGGGGGGCGATGGCATGTTCCGTCAGCCGCACATGCTGCACCGCATGGACCACTGCCCCGATACAGACATGCAGACGGCTGAGCTTTAGCCCCCCCGCCGTCGATCCGGCATCGCCGCCCCAGAGCATCGCCAGCAACAGGATCAGCAAGGCAGGACCGGCATCATAGACCGGGCCCGTGGAAAACCCCGCCGTCGTCAGCCCCGAAATCAGGTTCAGCGCATGGGCGTAGAGGCTGAGCTCGCGATCTTGGGAGGTGGTCAGCACCGCGGCGAGGTAAATGACCAAGGCCACCGCAATCGCCACCAGCACCCGCTGGACCGAGCCGAGCTTCCAAGCCTCACGGTGCCGCCCCTGGCCGACAAAGACAAAGACCAGCAGCGATATCGCGCCCAAGACGCAGGACAGGATGACCATGCCCTGCCCCAGCGGAGAATAGCTGGCCAGACTGTCGGGGCGGGGCGAAAATCCTGCGGTCGAAATCGCGGCGAGGGTCAACACCAATGCCTCACGCCAATCGGGGATCACCAGCATGGTGAGCAGCACCATGACCAAGGTCAGCGCGCTATAGACAGTCAGAAGCTGCCGCGCCTGCTCTCGGGTCGATGAAATGCGATCCCCCTGCTGGATATCGACCCGCCCCAGACGCCGCGCCGGGCGGCCCCGCGGCAGCAGTAGGGCCAGCACCGCCGTAGCGATCACCAGACCGCCGCACCACTGCATCCAGCCGCGCAGGACATGGCCCGCGAAAGGCCAGCTTTCCGCCTCCTGCGCGACGGTAAGGCCGGTGGTGGTGATGCCGCTCACCGCCTCGAAAAACGCATCTATGGGGGGCATGCCAAGGGCAACGAAAGCGGGTGTGGTCAACAGCGCGGCGATGAGAAAGACCAAAGCCACGGTCATCATCGCCTCCATCCCGCGCAGATCATCGGGCAGCGGGCGCGACCGCACCGTGACATGCACCATGCCCGAGAGGACAACCGGCGCGAGCAAGACCAGCGCTAGCGGCAAGTCCCCCTCGGCCAAGGCCCAAGCACCGGGCGGCAGGCACAACGCGCCAAAGATCGGCGCGTGTTTGCCGAGGGTCAGCGCAATTACACGCGGCCGCGCGACGGTCATCACGGTCGAGGATCCCGACCGGAAGAAAGAGGCCGGGCGAATTGCCATCAGCTTGGGGCCATCTGTATCCGTAGTGGTGTAGCTTTATTCCGCATCAGGCGGCGTCTGTTGGTAGTATAGGGCAACCGCGCGGATTTCCTCATCGCTAAGCGATTTGGCGATGTCTTCCATGACGTTAAGCGGCCCATTCGCCCGGTCGCCGTTCTGCCAAGCCACCAGTTGATCGGCGATATACTGCGCCGATTGCCCCGCCAAACGCGGGATCGCCGCGCCGCTTGTGTCGCTGCCACCGTGACATTGGTTGCAGGCTGGCACGCTGTCACTGCCCGAGGCCGCAAGCGCGCCGCCCTGTTGCACCACATCCGGCGGGGCCCCGTGATCGAACTTGGACAGTTTCGGCGCGACGGAGGCGTAGTAATCCGCCACGGCCAAACGCTCTTCTTCGGTCAACTGCGTGGCGATGGGCACCATGATCGGGGAAAACCGTTCACCCGCCATGAAGGCCTGAAGCTGCGCTTCGATATAATCGGCAGGCAGCCCGGCCAGACCGGGCATTTCGCCCAAGCCTGCGCCTGCGTCATCCAGCCCGTGGCAGGCCATGCATTTCATGCCGACGCCGCCCTGCTGCGCGCCGCCCGAGGCGACGGTGCGGCCCAAAGCGGTATCCGGGGCACGTTCCACGCCGCCATCATCGGCGTCGTCGAAGAGCGGTGGCGGAGACTGCGCCGCGGCAGCACAGGCGACGAAGGTGGCAAAGGGAACAAGAATTGAAAGTCGCATGGTCTACCCCTCCTCCAGATCGGCGAACTCGGCCCGCATACGCTTGACCTCTTCGGCGGTGACATCGCCTTCGTAGTCATTGCCCAAGTTGGTTTGGATGTAGGACACGATGGCGGCGACCTGTTCATCATCCAGCCAATCGGCAAAGGCTGGCATGGCGCCATTGCCTTCAAGGATCAGGTTGACCGGATAGCGCTTGTGCCCCAGCCGTGGGTTGGCGGCCAAAGCGGGGTATTTCCCGGCGCCATATGCCCCCTCGCCCTCTGGCCCGTGACAGCCCGAACAGGCGCGGCGGTAAAGATCGGACCCCTCGCTATCGGTGAATTTCTCTGTGGTGGAGCCTAGATCACGCCGACCGGCATCGACCTGAGAATTGTCCTCCTGCGCAAGGCTCGGCGTGGCGAGCGCCATGAGCAGGGGAAAGATCAGATAACGCATGGTTCAACCCTCCTTCACCGCGCGGTCATGGACCTGTCGCACCGCATCCAGCGCAGAGAGCAGAGAGCCTTCCTGCCACCCCGGCAGATAGCTGATATGCTCCCCCGCGCAGACGAAACGGTTGTCCATGGTCGCGGCGATCTCATAATCGCGGCCCCGGTCATCCCAATCGGAGTAACAGCCCAGCATCCACGGCACCCGGTGCCAGCTCAGCACCACACCGCTGCTAAACTCATCGCGGTACTGCGGGTGGATCCGCGCGCCCTGCTCCAAGACGGTTTCCAGCCGCTCTTCGGGCGACATCGAGTTGAAGGCATAGGCATGGGGCCCATAGGCATAGCAGCCCAGCAGCACGCCCGGCCCATCGGAATGCATCTCAGCCGAAGGATAGCTGATCTCGGCAATCGGCAGGTCGGTCAGGGTGATGCCGCCGTAAATTTGCTCATCCCGTTCCCAAAAGCGGCGCTTCATCTCAAGTCCGGCTTTCACCGCCTCATGGTAATGCAGCGCCCGCATGACGCGGCGCATGTCGGCAGAGACATCGACATCAAGCTGGCTGAGCACGGTGAAGGGGATGGTGCAGATACAGTAATCCGCCGTTTCAACCCCGCCCTCGCCTTCGCCATCGGCGCTGGAATACTCCACCTCGACCCCGCTTTCGGTCTGCCGGATCCGGTCAACCTTGGCGTTATAGGTGATCGTATCCTCCACCTCACGGGCAAAGGCATGGGCGATCTCTTCCATGCCGCCCACGGGCTGGAACATCGGCGCATGGTGGCGGTAGGTCGTGTGGTTGCGCATCTTCTCCCAAAAGCGGGATTTCAGCAGGTCTTCCAAGGCAATCGGCTCAGAAGGTTCAGGCGCGGCGTTGTAAAGCCCCCCGCCCGGCGCGCCATTCTCAGGATAGCCGCGGTATTCAGCGGTATCGAGACTGGCCTCATAGCTGTAATCATTGTTCAGGATGCCAAAGGATTTCAGGGATTCCAAAAGGATCTCAGTGTCCTCTTTGGTCAGCGCGCTATCAAGCCGCCCTTTATCGACCGATTTGGCCAGCAATTCCGTGATCTGGCCCACGTAATCCGCCCAAGCATGGCCATAGCGAATTGGTCTGCCGTCGAATGCCGTTTGCGAATGGAGATAGGCGTTTTGGTTTTCCTGAACGAATACTTCCAGCGGCACGTTCAACCGGTGGCAATAGTCCAAGAGCGCCAGATGGTGATGCGGAATGCGCCACGGGCCGATGTTGATATATTGCCCTTTGGAGAATTCGACCTTTTGCTTATAGCCGCCCAATTCTTCGAATTCATCGCCGCCTTTGAGGGTCCAACAGCGGCCCCCGGCGCGCTTTTGATACTCTAGGATGCTGACTTCGTAGCCCGCGTTGCGCAGTTCCAGCGCGGCGCACATGCCCGCAAGACCCGCCCCCAGCACAACAACCTTGCGCCCCTGAGGCGCGCCGGAAAGTTCGATGGGGCCTTTGTAAGGGCTTTGCCGGGCATGCCCGAGGGAGGACATGGCGTGCAGCATGGTGGAGGAACCAGCGGCCAGACCGATCATTTTCAAAAGATCGCGCCGTGATGGGGGCCGGACGTTGGAGGGGTGGGACATAAAGACCGCTCCTATTTCAGGTAAATTTTTTGACCAATTAACGAAAGAACGCCCGCCGTTGGTCATTGTTCCAAGAAGGTCGGAAAAATCACGATCCGCCGCGCTTGAGTTTCATTGCATCAAGCAGGACATTGACCTGCGCGGCGTCCTGCGGCGGCACGAGGCCGGTCGCATCTTTGCCTTCCAAGGTGTCCAAAAAAGGCTCCACCCCCTCGCCCGCATCAAGCGGGGGAAGCTCTATGCTCTCGACCGGTTTCTGCTGGCCTCTGCGACCGAAATCCAGCACGCCCGCCCGCAACCGCGCCCAACCGGCCTCGCCCACGATGTCCAACTCAAGGCGCATTTCGCTATCCGTCCAGCCTGCCTCAACCACGCCGGTGGCGGGTGGGGTCGCGAAATGGATCAGGGCCGCGCCGTGGTCATCCACCGGCCAACCAAGCGCGTTGCCCGTGACCGCATGGCCCGAGGCGATGGGGCCGACGAGCCATTGCAAAAGGTCGATGACATGCACCGCCTCATCCACGAACCCGCCATAGCAGGCGCGCGCCGGGTCGGTCATCCAGCAATCGAGGTCGAGCCAATCGGCATAGCCGCCGTCATGGGAAAAGCGTCCGCGGGCCTCTAACACCCGGCCCAATGCGCCCCGCGCGATACTCTCGTGCAGCTGGTTGAGCGCAGCGGATTTGCGCAGGAAATACCCCGTCGCCAAGACCAAGCCCTTTTCGCAGGCCAAGTCAGCGCAGCGGCGCGCCGCTTCGGCGCTGCCCGCCATCGGCTTTTCGACAAAAACCGGCAGACCGGCGTTCAGAGCGGCGGTGATGTCCTCCTCATGAAACACCGTTTCGCTGCACACAATTGCGCCGCGCATATCCAATCGGGCAAGGTCAGACAAGGCCACCCCGCTGGCCTTGAACTGGCCACAAAGCGCCTCTTGGCGGGCCTCATCCCGGTCGAAAACATGCGAGACGCGCCAGCCGCGCTGTTCGATATGCGCCAGATGGTCGGACAGATGCACATGCGCCCCGCCGAGCAGAACCAAATTCTTGTCAGTTGTCATAACTGTTTCCCCCCGCATCAATCGCCCAACAGAAAACGTGACAGCGTGATCTGAACCGCGAAAACAGTGTCGCCGCCTTCGGTGTGGTTCACGTAGCTGAGCAATGACGCATCGAGCGGCGCGTTGCCCTCGTCGAGATCGTAGTTCACCCCGACCTCATAGCCCGTATAATCCAGAATATCGTCCCGCTCGACAAAGGCATAGGCATCAACGCGGTCGTTGAACGTATAGCCGCCTTCGAGCTTATAGACCCAATCGCCCCACTCCGGCTCGACCCCCAGATCGACGGTGGCCCGCCACTCTTCGCTCACGCTATAGTCGAATTTGCCATGCAACTCGCCGCGCACATCGCCCGTCTCATCGCGCAGAAAGCGGGTGTAATAGGCGTCATAGGCCAGTTTCTCCGTGAGATCGCCACGGTGGCCCAGCGTCAGTTCGAATTGCGCGTCATCCCTTGGGTCGTCCAGCGATAGAACGAGGGCATGGAAATAGGCCGGGCCATAGGCGACCTCCGCAAAAGCCTCGATCTCCGCGCTTTCGGCGGCACCGGGGCCATCGTTGAGACGGTAAAAGAATTTCGGCGTGACGCCCACCTCTAGGCTCCAATCCGAGGCGGAGGTGTTCCGCTCCATCTCTGGGGCTGTGGTGGTTGTCTGATCCACCGTTTGCGCCAAGGCCCCAGCGGGGGCCAGAAGGCATATGAGCGATAGGGTTTTGTGAAACTGTGGCATCCTTTTCTGCCTTTCTATGAAATCGGTCAATATTCGCGGGGTCTAATCTGCCCCTTCTGCGTGCGTGAGATGGCGCCCGGAAAATGCCCGGGCGATACGAAAAAGCAGCGCGATTTTCTCGCGCTGCTTTGCCGTTCACTTCTCTTGCTTCACCACCTTTTGCGGGTTCTTTGGGTCGAACTCCTCGGGGCGGTGCGCCGCGCCCTCGTGGTCGTCCTGCGCATTGTGGCGCTCACGATGGGGCGGGCGTTTCTCTTTGGCGTGATCTGGCTCGTTTGGCATGTCACTCTCCTTTTTTGCTATGCAGCGGCCTGCATGCCGGGTTTGAGGACCACTTTGGTCCAGTCGTTCTGATCGAAGCGGAAGTTGTGATAGCCCTTGGCGGCCTGCTCCAGCGGCAGGCGGTGGCTGATCATGAAGCGGGTGTCGATCTCGCCCTCGGCGATGCGGTGCAACAGCTCCTTGGTGTAGCGCTGCACATGGGTCTGGCCGGTGCGGATTTGCAGACCTTTCTCCATCATCGCGCCCAAGGGGAACTTGTCGAGGAAGCCGCCATAGACACCGGGCACCGAGACGCGACCGCCCTTGCGGCAGGCCATGATCGCTTCACGCAGCACATGGCCCCCATCGGCACCGACGCCGACCGCTTGTTTGACGTTGTCCATCATCGTATCGGGCGCGAAACCGTGGCTTTCCATGCCGACCGCATCAATCACCGCATCGGGGCCGTGACCGCCCGACATCTCCATCAGCGCCTCCAGCACATGGGTCTGGGTGTAGTCGATGACCTTCGCCCCCATCTGCCGCGCGAGGTTCAGCCGGTTCGGGTAGTGGTCGATCGCGATGACCTGCGCGGCCCCCATCTTGAGCGCGCTTTGCACGGCGAAAAGCCCCACCGGGCCGCAGCCCCAGACGGCGACGGTGTCGCCCTCTTCGATGTCGGCGTTTTCGGCGGCCATCCAGCCGGTCGGCAGGATATCCGACAGGAACAGCACATCGTCATCGTCGAACCCTTCGGGAATGACGATCGGCCCCACATCAGAGAAAGGCACCCGCACATATTCTGCCTGTCCGCCGGGATAGCCGCCGGTCAGATGAGAATAGCCAAACAACCCGCCGACCGCATGGCCGAATTGCTTTTCGGTCAAATCCTGTTTGTCCGCCGGGTTGGAGTTGTCGCAGGCCGAATACTGGGTCTTTTTACAGTGAAAGCAGGAGCCGCAGGAAATGGTGAAAGGCACCACCACCCGCTGGTCTTTCTTAAGGGTGCTCTTGGGGCCGGTCTCGACCACCCGGCCCATGAACTCATGGCCCAGAATATCGCCCGCCATGACGCCGGGGATCACGCCATCATAAAGGTGCAGGTCAGAGCCACAGATCGCGGTCGAGGTGACCTCGATAATGGCGTCGCGGGGGTTGACGATTTCCGGGTCGGGGACCGTATCGACCCGCACGTCGTGCTTGCCTTGCCATGTCAATGCGCGCATGTCTCTCTCCTCACTTGTCCGATTTGCGATTGGCGGAGGTGGCGATTTCGCCTGTCTCCATCAGCATTTTGAACCGCTTCAAATCCCGCCGCCCCTGAAGCGCGGGTTCGGCCTGAAACAGCTTGGCGATCCAGCGCCCCAGCTCCCCGGCGGGCGGGTTATAGGCGATGATCGCCTCCACCTCGGTGCCCCGGTCGCCCGGCGCGTCGCGGAACGAGACTTTGCCCTCGGTATCAATCTGCGAACTGTCGAGGGCGCGCCACGCGATCTCTTCCCCCGGTTTGTCACTGACCACCTCGGTCTCGACCCGCAGGTCTGTCCCCGCCGGGCCTGCGATCATCCAACGGAACTGACCCTTCGCGGCGTCGATCGGCTCGACCGCCTTCACGTTCTCCATGAACTCTGAGAGACTTGTGAAGTCGCGCCAGTGGCGGTAGAGTTCGTCACGCGGACGGTCGATCGTCACCGTGCGTCCGACAACGGCATAATCCCCGAAACGCGCCTGTTTCGCACTGCGCCCGGGCGCGGAATCTGCTGGCCGATGGCTCAGCCCGTCACGATCCCGCCGCGCGGCGTAGAGCGCATAGGCAGACGCCCCGGCAAGCGCACCGACGCCGAGCCCCCAGAACAGAGAGCTTTGCCGCTCTGTCAGCGCGTCCCGCGCGCCCTCAGCGGCGCTGCGTTGGTCGTAAGGATAAGATGTCATCAAGAAACCTCCTGTTGCTGAATATGGCAGACCGAGTGTTTCAACTGGAACGCGAGGGTCGCAGCAGGTGTTCCGAAGAAGTGGCTCCAAAGCGCGGCTCCGGCGGAAATCAACCGATCGCGCACGGGGGGCGCGCTGCCAGTAACAGGAACCTTTCGGGAAACCGCCCGTTGGTCCCCTGCGATCCGGCCCAAAGGAATAATGTAATGACGCCCCGCGAAACTACGCCCCATGGTGCCAAAGGCGTGGACAATTCAATTGTTTTGAAAATCTTGATCCCCCTCGCTGCCCTAAGCCTGCTCGCCGCTTGCGACGACCTGCGGTTCCCTCGGGATGTGGAAGACACCCTCGAAACCGTTCTCTCCGACCAGAAAATGACCGTGGCGGTATCCGAAAACCCACCATGGGTCGTGCTGGCAGACGGCCAGCCGCCGCAGGGGGTCGAAGCCGAACTGACCCGTGCCTTCGCCGAAACCTTGGGGGTGGCCATCGAGTGGAAACACCTCGGCGCCTTCGCAGCGTTGGAGGGGTTGGAGAAGGGCGACATCGACCTCGCCATCGGGGGTTTCACCCGCAAGGACGTGACCCCGGTAAAAGGTGCCGCGCCGAGTTACCCCTATTTCGAGGAGTCCTTTGTCATCGGCAGCCGGGGGCCAGACGCCCTGCCCCATGACATCGAAGGCCAACGCGTTTTCGTACCGCCCCACCTGCCCCTTGCCGCGCTGGTTGAAAAGGAAGGTGGCATTCCGGTGGATCAATGGGCGGAAGGTCTCAACCTCGCCGCCGTCCCCCATTGGCAACTTGATGAGAAAGACCTTACCGCCACCGAAACCACGCTACAGCGGGCGCAGCATGTCGTTGCCGTGCAGCAGGGCGAAAACGCTTGGCTGATGGAGATCGAAGGCTTTCTTCGAGATGAGGCCGGAACCATCGGGGCGCGTTTGCGCGCATCCGCCCCATGACCCGCTCCATCCGCACCATGCCCGAGGCGCAGAAGAAGGCGCTGCACCGCGCGCGCTGGCTTGAGGTCATCTGGATTGCGGTCTTGGGGTCGATCGTGGCGGCGATCTATTTTGCAGTGGGTAGCAGCCAAGCGATGAAAACCGCGTGGATCGAAGACCTGCTCAGCTTCGTGCCGCCCATTGCCTTTCTGGTTGGCTCGTGGATCGAAGGATGGAAGCCCAACCGCCGTTTCCCACTGGGCTATATCCGCGTCACATCAATCGCTTACCTGATCAGCGCCGTGTCGCTCGGCGGGGTCGGGATTTTTCTTATCGTCGACTCGTCCATCGCGCTCATCAAACAGGAGCACCCCACCATCGGCAGTGTCGAGCTTTTCGGCACCACCATTTGGTTCGGCTGGGTGATGATCGCGGCGCTGGCCTATAGCGTCGTGATGCCGGTCATTTTCGGCCACCTGAAAATGAAGCCCGCCAAGATGCTCCATGACAAGACGCTCTATGCCGATGCCATGATGAACAAGGCAGATTGGATGACAGGGCTTGCCGGGATCGTGGGCATCCTTGGGATCGGGATGGGCTGGTGGTGGGCCGATGCGGTCGCGGCCATCGTGATCGCCTTGGACGTGCTGCACGACGGTTTCAAACACACCGGCGCGGCAATCCGGGACCTCAGCGATGAGATGCCGCGCACGATAGAGGATAAAGAGTTCGACCCGCTGATCGAAGAGGTGCAAAATACTTTCAACGCGCTGCCATGGGTCGGCGAAAGCCGCCTGCGCCTGCGCGAAGAAGGGCGCTTTCTGACCGGCACGATCTATGTCGTGGCGCATGAAAACGGTGCTACGCCCGAGAGGGTCGAGGCGGCGGAGGCCGAACTGCTCGACCTGCATTGGCGCATTCACGACATCTCGATCATGCCACGGACTGAGATTGCAGAGTCGGTCACGATTGAAGGGGCGGATGACGGCACTCTGCCGCTGCGGTCCGGCGCCCGGCGGCGTCCGGTGGGGTGACCGGGGGCGCATCGCGTCCAAAATAAACCTGACCTACAGACACGCCCCCGGATTGCGTTTGCCCCGCGCCATCGCACGCGGGGCAACATTCATCTGGCTTATCCGCCGACCAACGTGCCGCCGTTCGGGTGCAACACCTGCCCGCTCATATAAGACGAATCCTCGCAGGCGAGGAACAGCAGCGACGGGGCCACCTCATTCGGCTGACCGGGGCGGCCAAGGGGGGTATTTTCGCCGAATTCCTCAAGCTTATCCGCCGGGAAGGAAGCCGGGATCAGCGGCGTCCAAATCGGCCCCGGGGCCACGCCGTTGACCAAAATACCCTTGGGCGCCAGCTTGCTCGCCATCGCCCGCAGGAAGGACAGGATCGCCCCTTTGGTCGATGCATAGTCGAGCAACAGGTCCTGACCCTTATAGGCGGTGATCGAGGTGACACAGATGATCCGCGCGCCCTTTTTCAGATGCGGCAGCGTTGCCTGCGTCATCAGGATCATGCCGATGATATTGGTGCGGAACGTGCGTTCGATCTGCGCTTCTTCGATGTCTTCGAGGCTTTCCTGCGCGTGCTGTTCGCCCGCATCATTGACGAGAATGTCAATCTTGCCAAAGCTCTCCATCGTGCGGCTTACGGCATCTTTGCAAAAGGCTTTCTCACCGACATCGCCTTCCAGCAACAACGCCCGGCGGCCCTCGGCCTCCACCAATCGCTTGGTCTCTTCCGCGTCGCGGCTTTCGTTGCGGTAGACGATGGCGACATCCGCCCCCTCGCGCGCATAGAGCAGCGCGGTGGCGCGGCCGATCCCGCTGTCGCCCCCGGTGATCAGCGCCACCTTACCCTTGAGCCGGTCGGAACCGGGGTAGCGCGGGGTGTAATCGGGCGCGGGGTCCATCTTATGCTCCCGCCCGGGCTGGCTTTGCGGGGTGTTGAGGGCATCAAAATTCTGACCTGTCATGGTGCATTCCTATCTGTTGTGGCCCCACGCGGGCGGGGCGTTCAAAAAACTAGGGTTACAAAGGGGCAATGATCGCTTTGCCGGTCTGGTTTCAGCGCGGCAGCGGGATGAGAGAAATTTCGCGCATCACGGGTGTTGCGCGCAGGGGCCGGTCGCCTTTCCGCGTCGCCCCCCTTCCAGCGGTGGCAAGCCCCCGCCAATCACCAGCGGGCCAAGGAACCAAGCATCAGCCCCATGGTTTTTCAGGTAAGCTTGAAAAGGAGTATACCCATGCGAATGAGCGCATTGCTGATCTTCGGCGCCGGTGCCGCGAGCCTCGCCTATCTGATGAACCGCCAGTCCCGCGCCCAAAGGGCGGTGGCATATGACCGGGCGCAAGACCACGTCCGCGTCGCGGGCCCGCGCGAGATGATCGACCCACCCCGCAAATGGAATATCGTGGACGAGACGGTCGACGAGTCCTTCCCCGCCAGCGATCCGCCCGCGACCTATTGATGGCGGGCTGCGCGTGGCCGGTTAGACTACGAAGTTCCGATTCTGAGCCACCGCGCTTTCCGTCAGGTCGCCTTGCAGAAAGATCACCCCATGCGCGCCGAGGCCGACCGCAACACCGCCCTCTCGCGCCGTGATTTCAAGATCATTGAGCCCCCTGATGCCAGACAGTGAGAGCTGGATCACGTCGACGCCGGGGGCGAAGTCGGTGATGATATCGCCCGTGGCCACTTCGCCCTCAGAAAAGCCGAAAACGTCGTCGCCGGTCCATCCCGTGACGGTGTCTGACCCCGCCCCGCCGACGACCGTGTCATGCCCGATGCCGCCGTTTAGCTGGTCTTGCCCCTCCCTGCCGGAACGCTGATCGTCGCCCCGGTTGCCCAGCAGATGGTCATCCCCCTGCTGGCCGACCAATAGGTCATCATCGTCGAAGCCGCGCAGGGTGTCGTCTCCGCCCCAGCCGTGGAGCGTGTCCTCCCCCGGTGCGCCGCGCAGGTCGTCGTCACCGCGCCCGCCAGTGAGACTGTCGTCACCGCCATGGCCATTGATCACGTCGTCGCCATCCCCGCCGTGCAGTGTGTCGTCCTGACCAAAGCCGCCGATCGTGTCGTTTCCATCCGTGCCGGTCAGATCGTCCGCCGCGCCGCTGCCGTCGATCTTTTCCCCGCCCGCTGTCGGCCCGGCGTCGAAGGTGATCTCGATCACTTCGAAGGGTTTCAACCGCAGCTCGACCTGTGGGCTGTCAAAGCGGCTGTCGGTGAATTGCGCGCGCACGTCATGTTCATCGTAGAAATAGGCCCGCCCATCCACCTGAACAGAGGCCGAAGGGGTATGGCCGCCATCGCTGCGCCAATGGAACCCGTCGGAACTTTGCGCGGATTGATCCATGCCGATTTGAATGCCGGTCGCGGTCGCCCCCTCGGGCACCAATCCGGCGAAATCGACATCGAGGTTCAAAACCTCCATCGAGCGGGAGGAGACATAGATCACGGTCTTATCTTCGGACTGATAGGCGTTGATCTCGAAACTGCCATCGTCGCCCTCGAACTCGGTCGCGACCAATTCAAGCCCGGGCAGGCTCTCGCTCATCAGATCAAAGATGCCCCCGTGACCGAGTTGGTCAGCCGCCCGTCGGGATCGAGAACCGGGCTTTCCTTGGGGCCGCCCGCAAGGTCGCTGTCCGTATTGTGCTGAACGGGCCAAACGAAGGCGCGGTCGACCCCTGTTTCCAGCATGTTTTCAAACTGCTCCTGAATGGTCGAGGCGGACCTTATGCCTACCTCATCATAGTCCCGCGTGCGTATGTTCCATTCGGTGATATGCAGGTCCAAGTTGATCCATGGATGCTTCCTCCTATCAGTGATGTGACCCACATCACCTTGGCACATTGCGATGCCGTCGGGAGGGGGTATCCACCCCATCAGTTCTCAGTGACAATCAACAGGGGCGGCCCTCCATTTTTCACATAAGGGGGCCCAGAACGCCAAAATCGGGCGTTTCCGCCCGATTGACTTATTTTGCTTGCGAAATGGACATTTCAACCCGGCCAATGGCTATTTATTGGTGGTCAGAACACATGTGAAAACCAACAAGAGTCTGCAATTGCTCGAAGGCGGACAGAATAAGATCAATAACTTACGCAAGACATTACCAGAAAAGGCTAACGCACCTTGCAACTGCGACCACTATAAAGTTGCAACTCACCCGACAACGGAACAAAAAAAGCCGCGCATCAGCGCGGCTTTTCCTTCGGATCCTATAGTAATCATCAAGGCGGAACTGAAATGGCCCGCAGTCGATCATACAAATAGACACCTATCTCTTTTGGATCTTGAACTGGGTCGATACCGGCAGCTCTGAGCTTGCCAATAACAACCCAATGGTTGGTTCCGTCGCGTTGGATCAGTTCGCCAAGTGTCACATATTGTCGCTTGAAACTATTCACTTCCGCCTGCTCAATTCGGACCTTGATTGGCCCTGGCAGCCGATCCTCCACCCACTCGATTAACGGTGTATTACCTTTAAGTCCGAGCAGAAGATCCAATGCAGTCAGAGACACCCCCAGCTGCTCGGCCGCGGCCTTTTTGGTCAAAGGCAAATGCGAAGTATCACGCGGCAGAACCGATTGAACTTCGGAGGGATCCAACAGGAGCGCAAGATAGCCCTTCGTGCCATCGACAATCTCAACATTGTGCAAGTCACCTGCAAGCAAGGAACACATGATCTCCCCTGAGTATCTCTTCGCTTCTTGAGCCGCTTGGGGTATTGGAACCTGCCCCGGTGTCGCTCGTGAGACATATGTTGCTCGCTTAGTGAGGCGTGCCAGTAGCCGATCTACTTCGCGGGCATCTACCCCCCGTAAGACCTGAGTGAGGATGCGGTAGCCGCTATCAAGTGGCTTCAAGAAGCCCTCTCGAAGCAACATTTCCACTTGGGGTCGTGTAGCGTTCATGCGAGTTGGCAACTTCGCTACAGGAACCGCCCGTTGAAGCTCTCCTGCCAGTTCTTCAGCCGCATCTGCCTCACATGTGTCCATGCCGGTCATCCGATCGGGGTCTTCGGACGAGATCAGCCCTCGGGACACGAAGGCACGATGGACTGTCTTGGGGTGAAGATTAAATTTCACCGCAACGGAATGTGCATGGTGGCGGCGCGTCTTAACGACCTCCTCACCAAGGAGGTCTGTTCCTGGCGATACGGCCATGTTCTCAAGAATGAATTCTCGCAAGATGGTCCGGATCGGCCCTGGATCGCGCCCTGTTTTGTCGAACTGTAACCATTCATAGAAAAAGCCAAATATAGTGTGCGATCCAGCCTTCCCATGGCGAAGCTCAACGTTACGAAGAACGTCAAAGAAAAGTGCTCGAATACCAGTTTCACCTTCCCCGGTCACATCGAAACCCAACCGCCCCGCATCTTCCCAGTCTTGGTCATTAAACCCGCCCAATCTCTGCTTTGCGCCCCACCCCGCGAGAACACCGACCATTTCGGACGCACGGAACGCTTGCTCGATATCTTGACTGTTGAGCCACAGCGCCGATGTATGTTTGCCACGCAGTCGCCGAAGCACATAGGTTTGCAATGGAGACGGCGGCCGTAAGTCGCTTTGGTCCACAAGACGATGCAGTTCTCGCGCATCAGGAGCCAAGGTCTGCAAATTGCGCATTTGATCAGACCACGCAGTTTTAGCGGCGGATTGAAGCGCACAGCCGTGAACTTCACACGTCCTCACCGCCTTAAAGAGCCAGGGCCAACGCGCAACTCGCTGTCCATCCCCCTGCCCCTCGTCTTCAAGAAGGCAATGAGGACAATAGGCTGTTCGATTTCCGCCCAAAAAACTGCTCGAGAACTCATGCCCGCGAAATCGATATTGACGGGCCTGTAGGCGTTCAGGTTGGTGAGCGACCAAGGCTTCGAATGCAATGCCGGTAAGCGCAGCAAGTTTCGACATTGCTGATCGCTTACCAGCGAGCAAATCTGGCAGCGGAAGCTGCAGATCGTGGAGAAACTCCGGAAGGTTGAGGTCCACATGGTGTCGCGCAGTGCGAATTGCCCAGGACACAGAGCTCTCGTCTTCTTGCAAAGGCACCTGCGGCACAAGGATACCACTCATTGCCGCCTCCCCTTGCCTGAGTTGGCCCTATTGGCACGGACCTCCCGATCTTCCCACGCTGAATAGTTTCCTGTTGCGAAGACATTCTCGTCGAGTGGACAACTCTCTTGCATAAACCAATAGTCGATGAAGTCCTGCCGAGTAAGCGAAGGTCGACGAGACCTTAGTGCAGTTTCAATAGCGCCAATTGCGATCTCGATAGCCATGCCAAACTGATCGCGGGCAGCATGCAGAAGGCATTGAGTGAGGTCTGGATCAATCTCGACTCCGAGTTCAACGCGACCGGCGTAGGACCTAATCAGATTCATCAAACCGTCGCCATCGCTTGCAAACGAGATCGGCGGCAGCCGGACTTGTGAGAAACGCCTCGCAACTTGATGATCAGATCTCAACAGCTCGGCGACAGGCTCTGTGCCGCACAGGACCACCACGATCGCTTGCGGGCCTTGCATGAGAGACTTGAGTGTCTTGAGCAGATCCTCCTTCTCTCGCACATTCCCTGCATTATAAATATCGTGCGCCTCGTCGATCCAAAGCACCTTTATTCCGAGAACACTGAGACGGTGCTTGACCATTTCCCAGATCGCCCACCGTTCTCTTCTTTCGGATACCTGCGGATAGCCCAGTGCTTTGAGCAGTTCCAGGCCAACGCTTTTCAATGTTGCTGGGCTGGGGACAGTAACTTGAAGACATTTCGTGACTCCGAGCTCACCCTTAAAGTGCAGACTCGGGTGTTCTGACAGAATATGACTAACGAGTGCAGTTTTACCGCTGCCTGGCGCGCCTACGATTGCGACACCCCGAGTTTCTTGCCCTTCGGCAAAGAACCGAGGGGAAAAACCGGCTCCTTCGCCGAAAAACAACCGGTTGAACGCCGTTCGAGTTTGGTCATCGCGCTGCGTCTCGACATGAATTGCGGATAGCTGCTGTATAGCTCGCTCAATTGACGCCAACGTGACGATGCTTGCATGCGTTGTCATTGGTCAAAACTTCCAATCGTTCTTCTTAGGCTTCGAGGAGAGGGCATCGAGCTGTTCAGCCCTATGGCGCCCAATTCCTGGATCGCTTGGAGGTCCGACATCGATGAGGGTTCCATATTGAGAAGCGGTCTTCTGCGAGGCATTCCTCGTTCCCGCATAGAAACCAATCCCCAGATCTTGTTCGAAGCGCGCTATCCCATCCTTGGTCCACTGCTCCGAAAGGATGCCCGCCTGTCGGCCGGCTGCCGCGTTCATGCGATCGATTTCCTCTAAAGCGGTGGCAACGACTGAGCTGGCGATTTCGCGAGCATTTGGATCTCCCCGACGGATCAGGTTTCTGCAAAGGGTCCAGTCGCGTGCAGTCCGCCCCTGGAGCTCGGGCAAAACCGCCTCCACAGCCACCCATTCATCATTGAGCGACACTTCGATCGCACCGATGTTTTCCGGCAACCAACGCAATTGCAGAGAACACGATCCCATTTGCCGGAAATGACGTCCCAGTCGCTCACTATTGTAAGAAACGCCTAAGACAGTGAGACCGGATTTATCGATCTTCCGTTCGAGTTCGACACCAAACGCGATACGTTGGGTTCGCAAGTCAGGTCGCGGTCGAACTCCATAAAGATTGGAAAGCCGTTCCCAACATTCAAAGGGTGTTTCGCCGCCCAATCCCTCATGCGGAGTATTGTGGTAAACATCTACAACCCAGCGCACCAGCATTGTTGCAAAATCTTCCACGGTATTCACCGCTCTCGCTTCGGAAGGGTAATCCCCACGCTGGACAACGTCAGAAAACGTGCGACCTGAAAGCCGGCCCACCAGATTAGTCGAGGTTGTTTCAAGCGCGCGCTCGATCGTGCCCCTGAGCTGTGGCAACCCTGCCGGGGCGCGCATCAGGTCCAAAGAAGCAAATGTTGCAGCGGCAATAAATCGATAGTTTGCGAACGCGCTTCCGTTGTCAGTTACCAGCAGGTCAGGAATGCCATGCATGTGCCATGGCGACAGTGCGCCCACCGCGTCCGCGTGATGCCCCTTATCGCGCATAATCATTTGCAAACAGTCGATCGCGGCCGAAACGTTTTCGGACTTGGACAACGTGACACCCACCAAACATCTGGTCGTGCAGCAGATTGCTCCGATCAAGTGCCAGCGCTTCTTCCCACCGTCGAGCTCCATCTCCTGAACAAGCTCTGGAGCCAATTTTTCTAATAGACGTGTGGACTTGGCGATTGTCATCAAATCAACGGTCCAGCCGTCCATTTCCACCCGCTCGAGGGGACGCCCGAGTTGAAGCCCCGCGCCGACAGGAAAGAATTCCTTCCTCGCAGCGTCCTCACCTTTTCGATGCAAGGTCACTTCGAATGGCGTGAACTCCCGGAGGCGCGCACGAATAGTATTTCTTGACGGAATAGGTAGCTGCGGCTGCCTCGCTCTTTCTCGCGCGCGGTTTTCGCGCTTGAAACTCTCAATAGTATCGGCGACCACGGCGCGCTTAGTCGGAGAGTCCGGATGGAGGTAAGCCGCTACACACCTTTGCAGCAGTGCTTCGGTCTCAGAGCATAACCGGCTCCCCTTTCGGCCAGATTTCCACCTGCCGTCGACTAATGTTGATTGTCACTGAGAACTGACCCGGTATTTTCACCGAGATTTGACCCACCCTCAGTTATGCGTCGTGGTTTATG
>NZ_JBIFGB010000005.1:0-209265 GCF_043558145.1 Sulfitobacter sp. 1A10359
CTCCCACCGAGAGGGGGGAATAAGAGGCCATGAGGATCAACATGATCGACGGCGGGATCAGAATGCCCAAACAGCCCGAGGCGGCGATGACCCCGGTGGTCAGGGTCGGGCTATAGCCATATTGCAGCATCGGGCGCAGGGCCATCACGCCCATCACGGTGATCGAGGCGCCGATGATACCCGTGGTCGCGGCGAGCAGGATCGAAATAAAAACCACCGCCAGCGCCAGACCGCCGCGAATGTTCGACATCAAAAGTCGCAGTGATTCGAACATCTTATCCGTCACGCCCGAATCGGACAGGAACCGTGCCATCAAGATAAAGAGCGGAATCGCGATCAGCGTGAAGTTGTCCAGCACATCGCCGAAAATCCGGTTGATGACGATGCCCAGCACCATCGGTTTGCCGGCGATGACAGCGCCCAAAACGGCGGTGCCGCCCAGAACGAAGGCCAGCGGGTGGCCCATGAAAAGGCCCAGCAGAAGCAGGCCGAACATGGTGAGAGCAATGAGTTCAGGCGTCACGGGTCAGTTCCTGACGGTTAAGTACGAGTTTCAAAAATTCCGCTACGCCTTGCAGCAGCAAAAGACCGGCAGCGAGGGCCATGGCCATTTTGAGCGGATAGACCGGCAGCTGGACCGAGCCATATGTCGTCTCACCTTGGGCATAGGAGCGCATGGCGAATTCATAAGAGCGGGTGGTGAAGATCCAGGCGAAGGGGAAGAAAAAGATCACATAGCCCGCCGCTTCGACCCAGCGGCGCAGGCTGGGGCCAAGAGTTTCGGTGATCAGATCGACCCGCACATGGGCCTGATGGCGCAGCGCATAGCCGCCCAGCATCACGAAATAGAAGCCATAAAGTTGTTTCGTGACGTCAAAGGCCCAGCGGGTCGGGTCATTCAGCGCATAGCGCATGAAGACGTCATAGATGATGATTGCGGCGAAAATGACGGCGACGACCGACACGATGCGCCCGACGAATTCGTTCATCTGGTCGATGAATTTTATCAAGATCTGAGCCCTCCCTGGCAGCTCGCACATTATTGGCCTTTCTGCCGAAAACAAGGCAAAAGACCATTAATAATGCTGCTTTAAGTAGCACTACGTATGCGGCTTGGGGCGGGATTGTCCAGAAGGTGAGATTTCAATTTGCCTAAGCCATGGACATTTTCGAAAAGCGACGATTATCTGCTGCGCATGGCCCTCCGCGTCGACGTCGGGGGAGGCTAAGCAAATATCCGTTTGGGAGGAAAAACATGGATCGTCGTTCATTTATCCGCAAAGCCGGTGTGATGGGGGCAGGTGCCGCCGCCACGACACTTGCAGCGCCCGCTATTGCGCAGGGCAACATCACCTGGCGCATGGTCACCACATGGCCCAAGAACTTCCCCGGTCTGGGTGTCGGCGCGCAGCGTCTGGCCGACCGGATCACCGCCGCCTCGGGTGGCGAGCTGACCATTCAGGTCTTCTCGGCTGGTGAGATGGTGCCCCCGCTGCAATCGCTCGACGCCGTGATCGACGGCACCGCCGAGATGAGCCATGGCGCCGCCTACTACTGGCAGAACAAATCCCCCGCGCTGTCGTTCTTCACCGGCGTGCCCTACGGCATGACGACGCCGGAATTGACCGCATGGATGCGCTACATGGGCGGTCAGGAAATCTGGGACGAGATCTATGACCAGTTCGGCGTTCAGGGTTTCTTGTCGGGCAACACCGGCACGCAGACCGGCGGCTGGTTCCGCGATGAGCTGAAAAGCCTCGACGACGTCAAAGGCGTACGCTTCCGGACGCCGGGCCTTGGTGGCCGCGTGTGGGAGAAACTGGGCGCGACCGTGACCAACATGGCCGCGGGCGAGATCTTCCAAGCGCTTCAGTCGGGCACGCTCGACGCTGCGGAATTCGTCGGCCCCTACAACGATCTGGCGCTCGGCTTCCATCAGGTGGCCAAGAACTACTACATGCCGTCCTTCGTGGAATCGGGTCTGGCGACCGAGCTTGTCGTCGACAAGAAGAAGTATCAGGAACTGCCCGAGAACCTGCAGGCGATCATCCGTGACGTCAGCCAAGCGGAATACGACCAAGTCGCTGCGGACTTCTACGCGAACGATCCGCGCGCGCTGAAGACCCTGCAGGAAGAGCATGGCGTGACCGTGCGCAACTTCCCCGACGACATCATGGAAGCCGGTGCCAAAGCCTCGGTCGAAGTGGTCGAAGAACTGCGCAACAGCGACGACCCGCTGGTCAAGAAGACCGCCGAGAGCTTTGTCGAAGCGCTGAACCTCGTCCGCACCCGGACCGAGAACATCGACAGCCCCTATGTGCAGGCGCGTCAGAAGTTCCTGAAGTACTGAGCTTCGCGCTGATTGGAAGGGCCCGGTGGTAACGCCGGGCCCTTTTTCGTTTGAGCACGAAGGGCATCGCCCTCCGGGGGGAGGGAGGGCGATGCCCGGCGTGCCGCCGGGCGGGACATTGGCGGATGTTTGGAAAACAAAAAAAGGCCCGGCGTTGCTGCCGGGCCTTTGAACGTCGAGGGGGGCTATCTCACCCTGCGATCACCTTAGGCAACCAAGTCACGATCTGCGGGAAGGCAAACAAGATCGCAATCGCCACCACCTGCAACATCACGAAGGGCAGGATACCTTTGTAAATCGCGCTCGTCGGCAGATCCGACGGGGCCACCCCGCGCAGATAGAACAGCGCAAAGCCGAAGGGCGGCGTCAGGAAGGATGTCTGCAAGTTCACCCCGACCAAGACACCCAGCCAGATCGGATCGATGTCCAGCATCAACAGCACCGGCGCGGTGATCGGGATCACGATAAAGATGATCTCAAAGGTATCGAGGATGAAGCCCAAGAAGAACATGATGATCATCACCACCGCCACTGCGGCCAAGGGGCCGCCGGGCAGGTTGCTGAGGAACTCATGCACCAGATTGTCGCCGCCCATCATGCGGAACACGATGGAAAAGACCGAAGCCCCCAACAGAATGACAAAGACCATGCTGGTGATCGTGGCCGTGGCGATCATCGTCTCCCGCAGGATGCGGAAGGACAGACGCCAGCGCATGGCCGCAAGCACCATCGCCCCCACAGCACCGACAGAGGCCGCCTCGGTCGGGGTGGCGATGCCGCCGAGGATCGAGCCCAGCACGGCGAGGATCAGCAAGAGCGGCGGCATCAGGGCGACAAAGAAATCTCGCACCAGCTGGCTTTTCTCATCCGCCGGAACTGGCGTCGCGGGGCAGGAGGCTGGCGCGGTCGCGGCTTTGAACAGAACGTAGCTCAGGTAAAGTGAAACCAGCAAAATCCCCGGCAGCAGCGCCCCGGCGAAAAGATCCCCGACCGAGACGGGCGTGGGGGCAAAGTTGCCCTTGGCCATCTGCACCTGAGAGTTAATGCCCGAAAGCATGTCGCCCATGAAGATCAACACGGTGGAGGGCGGAATGATCTGACCCAAGGTGCCGCTGGCGCAGATCACCCCAGTGGCAAGCTTGGGGTCATAGCCCGCCCGCAACATCGCGGGCAGCGAGATGAGGCCCATGGTGACAACCGTCGCCCCCACGACGCCCGTGGATGCCGCGAGCATCGCGCCCACAAGCACCACCGAAATCCCCAAACCGCCGCGCATATTGCCGAAAAGTTTGCCCATGGTGAGCAAAAGCTGCTCGGCGATCTGGCTGCGTTCCAGCATCACCCCCATGAAGATAAAGAGCGGCACGGCGACCAAGACTTCGTTGGTCATGAAGCCGATATAGCGGTTCGGCAACGAGCCGAAGTTCGAGGGATCGAAAACGCCGAACCCCATGCCCACGGCGCCAAACAGCAGCGACACGCCCGCAAGTGTGAAAGCCACCGGAAAGCCGAGCAGCAAAAAGCCGATCACGCCAAAGAACATGAGCGCGGCGAGCATCTCGCCAATGAAAATCGGATCCATCAAACGGCTCCCTGCGGATGGTCTGCGGGGATTTGGTCCCGGCTGTATTGCATGGATTTGGGCACCAGCTCAGCATTGCCGCTAAGCACGAGGATGGAGCGGATGATCCATGCAATCCCTTGAATTGCGAGTAGAAATGCGAAGCCGATGATGAAGGCTTTGAGAATGTAAAGCCCCGGCATGCCGCCCACATTGGCCGACCCTTCCTGATAGCCCCAAGCGCGGATCACGAAGGGGATCGAATAGGTGTAGACGATCCAGCAGAAGGGCAGCAGAAAGACGATGACACCGATCAGGTCAATGAGCGCGCGGCGGGCCATGGTGGCGGGGCGGTAGAAGATGTCGACGCGCACATGGTCATCGCGCAGCAGCGCAAAGCCGGCCACGGCCGTGAACATCGCGCCGTTGAGCCAGATATAAAGGTCTTGCATCCAAACGAAGCTGATCGCGAAGACATAGCGCTGCACGACCACGGTGAAACAGACCAACACGATGCCGAGTGCGAGCCATGAGAAGAGATTGCCGATGACCAAATTCACCGCGCAGATCACCCTGGCAATTGCTGCTAAAAAACGCACCTTGTCCCCTCTCCCGTCAAGTTCGTTTGATCGTCAATCAAAGGGAGGGGACAAAATGTCAAGATTTAGATGGCGGGCGGCTCTTCCCGGCTGCATTTGGCGCCTTCCCGTGGCAGGAAGGCAACCGAAGGGCCGCGCCGCTCAATAGATACTGGTCTCGGGCGCGCTGCCTTTACGCACCATGCCGCGGTACATGCCCTGCGAGTTGAAGGGCATAGCGATATTGCCCGCCGCATCCACCGCGATGATCCCGCCGGAGCCGTCGTTGGGTGCCAGATCCTGCATCACCACATGTTCGGCGGCGGTGGCCAGATCCTCGCCCGCGTGGCGCATCCGCGCGGCGATCTCCCCGGCGGCGTTCCAGCGGATGAAAATCTCGCCATGCCCGGTGGCGGAGACGGCGCAGGTCTCGTTGTCCGCGAAAGTGCCCGCGCCGATCATCGGCGTGTCGCCAACCCGGCCTGGGGCCTTGGCGGTCATGCCCCCCGTTGAGGTGGCGGCGGCAATGTTGCCCGCCGCGTCGCGCGCCACGGCCCCCACGGTGCCATGCCGCCGCGCCGGGTCGTCCGAAACCTCGCCCCGGGCGCGCATCTCAAGCGTCTCCTGCAAGGCATCCCAGCGGGACTGGGTGAAGAAGTAGTCACGGTCGGCGAACTCGAGGCCCGCCTGCCGCGCGATCTCCAGCGCGTTGGGGCCGATGAGGGTGACATGCTCGGTCCGTTCCATGACGGCGCGCGCCAGTTTCACCGGGTTCTTCGGCCCGAAGACCCCGGCGACCGAGCCTGCGCGCCGGTCGGCGCCATCCATCACGGCGGCGTCCATCTCCTGCAGGCCCTCGGAAGTATAGACCGCGCCGCGCCCTGCGTTGAACAGCGGCTCGTCTTCGAGCGCGCAGACAGCGGCCACCACCGCGTCCATCGCGCTGCCACCGTCGCGCAGCACCGCTTCGCCTGCTTCCAGCGCCCGGGCGAGGCCGTCGTGGTAGGCGGCCTCCTTTTCGGGCGTCATGTTTTCCTTGAGGATGGTTCCGGCACCGCCGTGAATGGCAAGGGAATAGGTCATGTGTGTCCTTTCAATCCGGCCTGTTCGGCGCAATAGGCTGCGATCTCGGCATGGGTGGCGATCCAGCAATCGCCGCGGGATTTGATGTGGTCGATCAGCTCGTCAAGGATGAAGATACGCGAGCGGTAGCCTGTCACATGCGGGTGCATGGTCAAGAGAAACAGACCGCCCTCGTCATAAGCGCCGTCGAACTCGCGCCGGAAAATGTCGAGCACATCCGCGGGCGGCGTATAGGGCCTCTGCGCGCCAAAACGGTTCATCATGAAATAGACGGCGTCGTCGCGAATCCACTCCACCGGCAGTTCGACGATGCCGGTCGCCTCGCCCTTCTCGACGATTTCGTAGGGGTCGTCGTCCGAGAACAGGGAGCTGTCGTAGAGAAGCCCCATCTCGCGGGCGATCGAGAGCGTGTGGGCACTGTAGTCCCAGGACGGCGTGCGCATGCCGACGGGGCGGATGCCGGTGATCTTTTCCAGCGTGTCCGAGGCGCGCAGCATCAGATCGCGCTCGGCCTCCGGCGGCACCTGCGTGTTGCGCTCGTGGATCCAGCCGTGAAGGCCGATCTCGTGGCCCTCCTCGGCAAGGCTGCGCTGCTCCTCGGGGTGCAGCAGGGCGGAGACGGCGGGCACGAAGAAGCTCGCCTTCACCCCATGCCGGTCAAGGACGCGGCGGATGCGGGGGATGCCACGCCGTGCGCCGTATTCGCCCCAGCCGAGGCGCGCAATGCTTGTGCCGCCGTCGCGTAGCTCGTTGGTTTCGTGATCGCTGTCGAAACTCAACGCCACGGCACAGCGCGCGCCGCCGGGCCAGGATTTCGGCAACAGGTTTTGCCCTGCTCGGACCTGTTCGACCAGCCCCCGCCAATGCGGCTCGTCCCATTCATGCGGCTCGCTCATGCGTGGCCTCCGTCGACGGAAAGGATTTGCCCCGTGATCCAACCGGCGCGGTCGGAGCAGAGGAAGGTGACTGCGTCGGCGATGTCCTGCGCGCGGCCCAGACGGCGCATGTGGATGCCGCCGATGATCTGCTTCTGCCGCTCGGGGCCGAAGGCGTCCCATTGCTTTTCCGTCGAGGGGTTCGACAGGACAAAGCCGGGGGCCACGGAATTCACGGTGATGCCCTGCGGCCCAAGCTCCAGCGCGAGCTGCTTGGTCAGGCCGAGCAGCGCGTGTTTCGCCGCCGCATAGGCCTGAATGCCGGTGAGGCTGGGCTTCAGCCCCGCGCCGGAGGAGATGGTGACGATCCGGCCCGACCCCGCGCTCTTCATCGCGGGCGCGAAACCTTGCGCACACCACATGGCGGCATCGACATTGGCTTTAAAGATCGCCTGCCAGTCGGCCTCGCCGATCTCCTCCAGCGGGCGGCCGACCTGACCGCGCACGCCGCCGGCGGAAGTCACCAGCCCGTCGATCCGTCCGTGACGTTCGAGGATCTCGGCGCAGAGCGCGAGGGTTGTTTCGCGGTTGCCCAGATCGCCGCTATGCAGCGTCACGCCCTCGGCCTTCAGCGGGGCGAGGCCCGCGACGTCGATGTCCATCGCGGCCACGGTGGCCCCGGCGGCGCGCAGTTCGGATAGGATCGCGGCGCCGATGCCCTGTGCTGCGCCCGTTACGGCAAAGACCTTGCCGGTCAGATCGATCTTCATGCCGCCACCAGCAAATTGACGAGGTCGGCGGATTGGGCGCGCTTGCCGTCCTCGATGTCGTGGATGAGGTCCACCATGCGCGCCAGTGTCGGCACCGAGATGCCTGCCTCCCGGCCCAAGTCGACCATAACCCCGATTTGCGCGTCGACCTCGGTCTTGCGCTTGCGCACCGCGAGGTCGCGCCAGATGCCGGAGTGGGTCTTGGCGGTCTTGCGGTTGTGGGCGATCATTTTCTGCATCGCGGCGTCGATGGCGGCGGTGTCATTGGTGCGGAAGGCTTCCGGGTCGAACCCGTTGAAGCCGAGAGGGGAGACGCCCTCATGCGCGGCCAGTGTCATCACCTCGTGGCCAAGCGCGCGGTAGGCGGCGCGGTGTTCGTCGCGGGCCATGGCGTCGGACATGCTGTCGGGGGTGAGGGCGGTGCAGAACAGCAACGCGCCGTAGCCCATCTTGCCCCAGAGGTAGCCCCAGATGTTGTCGGTGGCGACGGCTTCGGGTTCGACCAGTTGCAAAAGGCCATGCACCTCGGCCACGCGGTCGCTCATGCGCCCGTCGAGTTCCCCCACAGCTACGGCGGCGCGGTTGCCGAAGAGGATGCGGCCCGGCTCCAGCCAGTCGGCGCCGTAGTTCACGAAACAGCCCACCGTGTTCTCGGCCCCGATGCGTGCGGCGATGACCTTTTCGTTGAGCCCGTTCTGGGCCGAGACGACATAGCCGCCCGGCGCGAGATGGGGGGCAAGCATCTCCAAAGCGGCGGCGGTGTGGTGCGCCTTCACGCAGAGGAAAATGCGGTCGTATTGGCCAGTCAGTTCGTCCGGCGTGCTGGCCGGGAGGACTTGAGTAAATGCTTCGACCGGGCCTTCAATGCGCAGTCCGCTGCTGCGCATGGCTTCGACATGCTCTTCCACGACATCGACCATATGCACGACATGACCCGCGCGGGCGAAATAGGCGCCGAGGATGCCGCCGATGGCACCGGCGCCCCAGATCAGGATCGGGGTCTCGCTCATGCCCAATCCCCCTCGAGCTGCGCGCGGGTCTCGCGCACGGCGATCTCCCACAGCCGGTCGGTATCTGCGTCCGGCTTCTGGTAGACGCCGCCGTAGTTGCCGTCTCCGATGAGCGCACGCACGCCGGCAGCGTTGCGGTCGCGCAGGCGGTCGAAGTCGACGAAGGGTTTTTGCTCGTCCGGCAGTTCGCGGCCGGGCAGGCGGGTCCAGGGGAAGTTCTCCATCCAGGAGGCGTGGGAGGCGACGGGGTCGATCTCCTGCACGCAGTTCCACGTCTCGGGCGCGCGCCACCAGTCGTGGAAGCGGCAGCGGGCGCCTTCGTTGGCCTCCATCCACTCCATCGTGACGGGCTGGACCGGGCTGTTGCCGCCGTGACCGTTGACGATCAGCACGCGGCGGAAGCCGGTGGCATAGAGGCTGTCGAGGATGTCGCGCAAAAGCGCCGCATAGGTCGAAAGCTTCAGCGAGACCGAGCCGGGGAAACCCATGAAATAGGGCGTCAGACCGTAGGCCACGGCCGGAAACACCGGCACGCCCAGAGGTTCGGCGGCATCGGCGGCGACCTTTTCCGATAGGATCGAATCGACCGAGAGGCTGAGGTAGGCGTGCTGCTCGGTGCTGCCCAAGGGGAGGACGCAGCGGTCGTCGGTCTTGAGGTATTCTTCGATCTCGAACCAATTGCTTTCGGATATCTTCATTCTTCGGCGGCCTTTGCGGATTTGAGAGAGGCCCGGCATGTCTCAATGGCGGGCAGGATTTCTGAACGGATGGCGTGCACGTCTGGGGTGTGACGGTATTCAAAAGCGGTCTGCTCGGGGCGCAACGCGCCACGAAGGTAGTCGGCACCGGTGGCATAGATGACCACATCTGCCTCGCGCATGGCCGATGACAGGCCATTCTCGTCACGAACCTTCATGGTCAACTGCGTGACATGGGGGGCAAACCGCAGGATGCCCGCTTTCATGATCGTAACGAAGCCGGGAAAATAGGAGTAAGCGAGCGTCTTGGCGTCAGGCGGGATCGAAGCCAGCGCCACGCGGGTCGCCTCGTTGGGGATGAGCGTCAGGCCCAGCACCTCGACATTCGGCAAGATTTCTCGCGTTTTGGACAGCAGAGTTTTGGGCGCGATAATCAGGTCGATGTCCTTGGGCGGATTGGGTGAGATCTCATCCAGAACGGCGGCGTCGATCTCATCGCCCTCGGGCAGATGCTGGCGCAGTTCATCGGCATAAGCGCGGGTCGCGTCGATGAAATTGCCGACCATCAGAATGCGCAGCGGGCGCGGGCTGGCGCTGCTGGCCATGGAAATGCGCACAGCCAGTTCCGACGCGCTGACGCCACAGGATTTCGCGAGGCTCAACAGTTCAGCGATCTGTTGATCAAGCTGACGAAAGCGCCCGTCGTGGGCGCGGCTGCCACCGCCGCTGACGAATGTACCCGAGCCGACACGCCCCTCGACCAACCCCGAGGATTGCAGCGCGGCGTAGACATTGCTGACCGTGACCGGGGAAATCTTCATCCGTGCGGCCAAAGCGCGGACCGAGGGCAGGCGCGCGTCGGAGGGCAATTCGCCCGACGCAATCCCGAATTCCAGCGCTCCGCGGAGCTGAACGGAAAGAGATACGGACGAGCTGCGATCCATCGCCTGTACGATTCGATCCATTGCCCGTTCAAATTTTGCCTGTTTGTCACTCATGTTTGTAACACTGCCTCAAAAGCCGTGGCGCGACAAGCTTATATATTGGGCTTATACGGCAGGAAAAGATTGCAATGTTACATATTTGTGTTGACCGTCACAATTATAGCTGTCTAGTGTAACTGCAAGATATAACACATGGAGGTTTTGACCAATGAAGAAGCTTACCCTGAAATCCGCCGTCGCCGCACTGGCGCTGATCGCTGCCGCGCCAGCAGCGATGGCCGCCGATCTGGTGATCGGCCTGCGCGCCGGCCCGGATTCGATTGACCCGCATTGGTCGACCTTGGGCTCGCAAGCCGAAGCCCTGCGCCATGTCTTCGACACGCTGGTCGACGTCGACGAGAAGCTGCAGTTGAAGCCCGGCCTCGCCGTCAGCTGGGAGCCGATCGACGACACCACATGGGAATTCAAGATGCGCGAAGGCGTGAAATTCCATGATGGCACCGACTTCACCGCCGAGGACGCGAAATTCTCGATCGAGCGCATCCCGCAGGTGACCGGCCCGATGCCGATGACCCTCTACACCAAGTATGTCGACAGCGTCGAAGTGGTCGACGACTATACTCTGCGCGTGAAGACCAAGGGCATGGCGCCTTCGCTGCCGAACGACTTCACCCGTCTCTTCGTCGTGCCCTCTGAGACTGGCATGGAAGCGGGTAACGAGGAGTTCAACTCGGGCGAGAAGGCGATCGGCACCGGTCCCTACACCTTCGTCTCTTGGCAGCCCAAGGGCGATCTGGTGCTCGAGCGTTTCGACGACTACTGGGGCGGTCAGGCCGCTTGGGAAACCGTCACCCGTCGCGAGATCCCCGAGGACACTTCGCGCGTTGCGGCACTGCGTTCGGGTGAGGTTGACCTCATCAACTACGTGCCCGCATCCGACTACCTCGCCATGAAGAACGATGGCGACATCGAAACATTCGTGTCTGACTCGGTCTATATCCTCAACATCGCACCGTCGGTGAAGGACGAAGAGCCGCAGCCGATCAAGGTCAACGGCGAAGAGGTCGAGGGCAATCCGCTGCAGGATCTGCGCGTGCGCAAGGCGCTGGACCTGGCGATCAACCGCGACGTGCTCGTGAACGTGGTGCTCGAAGGTCTGGGCACGCCCGCCAACCAGCTGATGCCCGAAGGTTTCTTTGGCTACAGCCCGGAACTGGGCGAGCGCGAATATGACATCGAGAAAGCCAAGGAACTGCTGGCCCAGGCCGGCTACCCCGAGGGTTTCGAGATCGATTTCACCTGCACCAATAACCGCGTGCCCGGCGATGCCGTGGTCTGCGAGGCGCTGGCACAGATGTGGTCGCGTCTGGGTCTTAAGGTGAACGCACAGGCGCTGAACGGCACCGTCTTCTTCCCCGCCGCCGCGCGTGAGGAATACACCATGACCATGTCCGCTTGGGGCACGCTCACCGGCGAGGCCGCCTATACCTACGGCGCGCTGGTGCACACAAAGGACCCCGAGAAGGGCTTCGGCAACTTCAACCGCGCGGGCTATTCCAACCCCGAGTTCGACAAGGTCTTCGGCGAAGGCGCCCAGACCCTCGACCCGGAAGCGCGCAAGAAGCTCTATGAAGAGGCCTCCTTCATCGCGATGGAAGACCGCGCGCTGATCCCGACGGTGATCTTGCAGACCGTCTGGGCGGCTAATGCCGACACCATCGAGATGACGCCCCGCGTCGATCAGGAAACCCGCGCCTATGCGATCACCCCGGTCGAATAAGGCGGCATAACGCACCGGGCGCCCGCTGCTTGCCGGCGGGCGCCTCTATTTTCCAAGTCTGATGGGCGAGGTCGAATGCTCAGCTATTTTGTAACCCGGTTGGCACAGGCGGTTGTCGTGGTCTTTGCCATGTCGGTGATCGTCTTTGTCGGCGTCTTTGCCATCGGCAATCCGATCGACGTGATGATCGATCCGGGCGCCACCGCCGAGATCCGCCAGAAGCTGATCGAGCAATACGGGCTCGATCAACCGCTGGTCGTGCAGTACTGGACCTTCCTCCAGAACGTGGCCCAGGGCGATCTGGGCAACTCGATGGTCTATAACATCCCTGTCGTCGACCTTGTGTTCTCCCGCTTTCCGGCAACGCTGGAGCTGGTGCTTGTCTCGGTGCTGATCGCCGTGGGTGTGGGCATTCCCGCCGGTCTCTGGGCCGGTTACCGTCCCGAGAGCCTTGGCGCCAAGATGATCATGGCGCTGTCGGTTCTGGGCTTCTCGGTGCCGACCTTCTGGATCGGCATGTTGCTGATCATGGGCTTCGCCGTCGAGCTTGGCTGGCTGCCCTCGGGCGGGCGCGGCGACGAGGCGACGGTCTTCGGCATCACCTCCTCGCTTTTCACCCCCGATGGCTGGAGCCATGTCATCATGCCCGCGATCAACCTGTCGCTGTTCAAGATGGGCCTGATGATCCGCCTCACCCGCGCCGGCATGGTCGAGGCCATGGGCACCGATTACGTCAAGTTCGCCCGCGCGCAGGGTCTGCCGGACCGGCAGATCGTATTCCGCCACATCCTGCGCAACATCTCGATCCCAATCGTCACGGTGCTGGGGCTCGAGCTCGGCTCGACGCTGGCCTTCGCGGTGGTGACCGAGAGCGTGTTCAACTGGCCCGGCGTTGGCAAGCTGATCATCGACTCGATCCTGCAACTCGACCGGCCGGTGATGGTCTCTTACCTTATCATGGTCGTGATCCTCTTTGTCCTCATCAACCTCGTGGTTGATCTGGTCTACGCCCGTCTGGACCCGCGGGTCCGCCTGAAAGGAGGCGCATGATGCCCGAGATCGTCGCTGAAAACACCATGGCCGTGCCCTCGGCCCCGCCGGTGGAGACGCGCGCCGAGCGGCTGCGCAACTTCTGGTCGGACTTCCGCGAAAGCTGGGTCGCCGTGGGCGCGCTCACCGTGATTGCCTTGCTTCTGTTCCTCTCCTTCGGCGCGCCGCTGGTCTCGCCGCAGGACCCCTATGACATGGCCGCGCTCGATTGGCTCGACGCCTTCCTGCGCCCGGGCACCGAAGGATCGGGCGGCTACGTCCATCTGCTGGGCACCGACAACGCGGGCCGCGACATGCTCTCGGCCATCTTCTACGGGCTGCGCACCAGCTTCGTGATCGGCCTGTCGGCGGGAGCGCTGGCGCTGCTGGTGGGCATCGCCGTGGGTCTCACGGCGGCCTATTTCGGAGGTCGGATCGAGGCGCTCTTGATGCGGATCGTCGATCTGCAACTGTCGATGCCCGCGATCCTGTTGGCATTGGTGCTGGTGGCGATGCTGGGGCAGGGGATCGGTCAGATCATCCTCGCCCTCGTTGTCGCGCAATATGCCTATTTCGCGCGCACCACCCATGGCGCGGCCAAGGTCGAACGCGGCAAGGACTATATCGAGGCCGCGCGCTCCACCCCGCTGCCGACCCGCCGGGTGCTGTTCCGGCACCTGCTGCCCAACGTGCTGCCGCCGCTCATCGTCGTGGCGACGGTGCAGGTGGCGAGCGCGATCGCGCTGGAGGCGACGCTGTCCTTCCTCGGCGTGGGCCTGCCGCTCACTGAACCTTCGTTGGGATCGCTGATCTCCAACGGGTTCAAATACATCCATTCGGACCGCTACTGGCTGTCGATCTATCCCGGATTGGCACTGATGGTGACCGTTGTCGCAATCAACCTCGTGGGCGATCAGGTCCGCAAGGTGCTCGACCCGAGGAACAGCCGATGAGCGCCGCACTGGAGGTCAGGGGACTGACCACGCAATTCAGCACCCGCAAGGGGGCCGTCACCGCCGTCAATGACGTGAGCTTTTCGGTCCAGCCGGGGCGCATCCTCGGGCTGGTGGGAGAAAGCGGCTCGGGCAAGAGCGTCACCGGGTTTTCGATCATGGGGCTCATCCACGCACCCGGCCGGATCACCGCAGGCGAGGTTCTGGTGCAGGGCACCGATATGCGCAGCCTCAGCGCCGAGGGCCGACGCCAAATGCGCGGCCGCAACATCTCGATGGTGTTTCAGGACCCGATGATGACCCTCAACCCGGTGCTGCGGGTGGGCGACCAGATGGCCATGGCGGTGCGCGTGCACGACAAGGTCAGCAAGGCCGCCGCATGGGAGCGGGCCCGCGAGGCGCTTGAGATCGTCGGCATCCCGGCCCCCGCCGAGCGGCTGCAAGCCTATCCGCACCAGCTCTCTGGCGGCATGCGTCAGCGCGTGGCGATTGCCACGGCCCTGCTGCACCGGCCTGCCGTGATCCTCGCCGATGAGCCGACCACCGCGCTCGACGTCTCGATCCAAGGTCAGATCCTTGCCGAAGTGCGGCGTCTGGCGGATGAGACCGGCACCGCCATCGTCTGGGTCACCCATGACCTCGCCGTGGTCTCTTCGCTCGCCGACGATATCGCGGTGATGTACGCGGGTCGGATCGTCGAAAGCGGCACGGCGGAGGAGGTTATCGCTCACCCGCGTCACCCCTATACGCGCGGGTTGATCGACTCGGTCCCCGGCCTGCACGAACCGGGCCGCGACCTGCCGCAGATCCCGGGCTCGACCCCGCAGCTCGCGAACCTGCCCTCGGGCTGCCCGTTCCGCCCACGCTGCCCGCGCGCCACGGACATCTGCGCGACGCTCCCACCCAACACTGGAACCGAGGCACATTCCGTCCTGTGCCACCATCCGATCGAGGCGACATGACCGATCCCATTCTGAAAATCGAGGGCGTCTCCAAACGGTTCACCCGCAAGCCGGGGCTGGTGGTCCGGGGGCTGGACCGCCTGTCGGGGCGCGACTCCACCCAGACCGTCCATGCCGTGAACGACGTCAATTTAAGCGTTCCGCGCGGCGAGGTGCTGGGCATCGTCGGTGAGAGCGGCTGCGGCAAGTCCACCTTGGGGCGCGTCGTCTCGGGCATCTATGCGCCGAGTGAGGGCACGGTGACGCTCGAAGGCCAGCCGGTGGCGCGCGACCATCGCGGCAATGTCGACAAGCTCACGACCCGCGTGCAGATGATCCACCAGGACCCTTTCGCGAGCCTCAACCCCCGCATGAAGGTGGGCGAAATAATCGCAGAAGGCCCGCGCATCCACGGGCTGATCCCGGCGCGTGAGGTGCAGGAACGGGTGCGCAGCCTGCTGGAGCAGGTCGGCCTGGAGGGCGCCTATGCCAACCGCCTGCCGCACCAGTTCTCCGGCGGGCAGCGCCAGCGCGTCGCCATCGCCCGCGCGCTCGCCATGCAGCCCGAGCTTCTGGTGCTGGACGAAGCCGTGGCCTCGCTCGACGTCTCCATCCAGGCGCAGGTGTTGAACCTCTTCATGAAGCTGCGGCGCGAGCTCGACCTCACGGCGCTGTTCATCAGCCATGACCTGTCGGTCGTGCGTCACGTTTGCGACCGGGTGGCGATCATGTACCTCGGCCGCGTGGTCGAGACCGCGCCGGCGGATGAACTCTACGCCAAGCCGCTGCATCCTTATACCGAGGCGCTCTTTGCCTCCGTGCCGACCCTCGGCACCGGGCGCGCCCACTTCCACCCGATCAAAGGCGAGATCCCCTCGCCGATCAACCCGCCCAAGGGCTGCGCTTTCCATCCGCGCTGCCCGCTTGCAGGGCCGCGCTGCAAAACCGAGGTGCCGCGCCTCGTGAACCCGAAAGACAACCGCAGCGTCGCCTGCCACCTGCATGACGGGGGCACCGGCGCCGAAACAGGAGCCGCCGCATGAGCCTGACCCTGACCGACCGCGTGGGGCGGCTGAACGACGTGCTCGTCTCGGTAAACCTGCTGAACTGGGACGCGCGGGTGATGATGCCCAAGGGCGGGGCCGAGACGCGCGGCCACCAGATCGCCACCTTGATGGGCATCGCGCGTGAGATGATCCTCGACCCCGAGATGGGCAAGGCCGCCGAAGCCGTGCTCAAGAGCGACGCGCCCGAGATCGAGCGCCGCGCCGCGCAATCGGTGCAGGAGGCGCGCACCCATCACGCCCGCATCCCCGCCGCCCTGCTGCGCCGACAGGCCGAGCAATCGATCACCGCCGGCGCCGCCTGGACCGAGGCCCGCCGCACCGGCGATTTCGCCCTGTTCCAGCCGCATCTTCAAAGCATCGTCGATCTGGCGCGCGAGAAGGCTGAGGCGCTCGGCCATGACGGCCACCCCTACGATCCAATGGCCGATGTTTTCGAGCCCGGCGCCACCGCGGTGCAGCTCACCCGGTTCTTCGACCAGCTCCGCGACGGCATCCGCCCGATCCTCGACGCGGCGTTTGCCCGGCCCGCGCCGCGCAGCGATTTCCTGTTCCGCGACTATCCCGTCGCCGGCCAGCAGGCCTTCTGCGCCTATATCGCCGAGGCCCTGGGCTATGACATGGACCGCGGGCGTCTCGATACGGCGGTGCATCCTTTCGAGATCTCCATGACCCGCAACGACGTGCGGATCACCTCGCGCTGGAACCCGAACTACCTGCCAATGTCGATCTTCGGCACGATCCACGAGGCGGGCCATGCGCTCTACGAGATGGGCGCCGATCCGGCGCTCACGCGCGGGGCGCATGCGACCGACATGATCGGGCTCTATGCCGTGGCGGGCACCAGTTTCGGGATGCACGAAAGCCAGTCGCGCCTGCTGGAAAACCACATCGGCCGGTCGCCCGCCTTCTGGGCAGTGCATTACGGGCGCCTGCGCGACACCTTCCCCGAGCAGCTCGGCGACGTGAGCGAAGAGGAATTCGTCGCCGCCATCAACCGCGTCTCCCCCGGCCTCACCCGGGTCGAGGCGGACGAGCTGACCTATGATCTGCATGTCATGCTGCGGGTGAAGATCGAGATGGCGCTGGTGGACGGCTCGCTGAAGGTCGCCGACGTTCCCGAGGCGTGGAACGCGGCGATGCGCGAGGATCTGGGGCTGGAGGTGCCGGACAACGGCGCGGGCTGTCTGCAGGACGTGCATTGGTCGCACGGCTACATCGGCTCCTTCCCGACTTATACCGTGGGCAATTCGACCGCCGCGCAGATCATGGCGCATCTGGATGCCACGCAGCCCGAGGTGCGCGCGGGCGTGACGGCGGGCGACTACGCGCCGCTTCACGCGGCATTGGGCGATCTGGTCTGGCAGCATGGTCGGTCGCGCAGCCGGGCCGAGATCCTCGCGGGGATCGGGGCCGGGGCCTACGACCCGACGGCCTATCTGGCCTATCTGGAAGCCAAGTTCGGCAGGTGATGAGGGGGGCAGTTTGCCCCCCCCCCTTCGAACCTTAGCCCGCTACCCGGTGCAACATCTGGCGGCCCGGGGTCAGGCCCTGCACCTTTTCCACGATCGAGCGCGCGTCGATGCCGAAATGCCGGTAGAGGTCGGCGATGGTGCCGGTCTGGCCAAAATGCTCGACCCCGAGCGGCACCGTCTGATGGCCCACGACCGCGCCCAGCCAGGACAGCGTCGCCGGATGGCCGTCGATCACCGTCACCAGCTTGCAGTCGCGCGGCAGCTGACCTAACAGCGTTTCGATATGACTCTGCGCCGCGTGATTGCCGCGCGCCCGGGCGCGCTGTGCCGCGGTCCAGCCGGCATTCAGCCGGTCGGCGGAGGTCACCGCCAACACACCCACGTCGCGGCGGCCTTCGGCGATGCTACCCGCGGCCTTGATCGCTTCGGGTGCTACGGCGCCTTGGTAGGCGATCACCACATCGCAGTTCGGCCCCGGCTTGCGCAACCAATAGGCTCCGTCGATGGCGCCTTGGCGGAAGTCCTCGTCGACGCGTTTGCCGGGCTGCTCGATGGGGTTCGTGGTCAGCCTCAGATAGACCGAACCTCCGGTCTCATCCCGCAGCCAAGTGCGCTCGTCCGGGTCGCCTTCGCCGTCGCGTTGCAGGTAGTCGAAGGCCCATTGCATGATGACGGCTAGCTCATCGGCGAAGGCCGGCTCAAAGCTCGCCAGCCCGTCCTGGCTCATCCCGATGAGCGGCGTGCCGATCGATTGATGCGCCCCGCCTTCGGGCGCCAACGTCACGCCCGAGGGGGTGCCGACGATCATGAAGCGCGCGTCTTGGTAGCAGGCGTAGTTCAGCGCGTCCAAGGCGCGCGCGACGAAGGGGTCGTAGACCGTGCCGATGGGAATGACCCGTTTGCCGAAGAGCGAATGCGACAGGCCCGCCGCGCCCAAAAGCAGAAAGAGGTTCATTTCGGCGATGCCCAACTCGATATGCTGGCCCTCGGGCGTGAATTCCCATTTCGCGGTGGAGGGGATCTTCTCGTTGATGAAAGTGTCGGCCTGTTCGCTGCGCGCGAAGAGTTTGCGCCGGTTCACCCATGGCCCAAGGTTCGTGGTGCCGGTCACGTCCGGCGACATGGTCACGATGCGGGAGGCGAGATCGCTGTCGCCCTTCGACAGATCGTCGAGGATCTTGCCGAAGGCCATCTGCGTGGAGATTTCGCGGTCGCTCGACAGTTCGATCTGCGGTACCGGCAGTGTCGTGTCATTGTAGCGGCGGCGGCCCTTGGCGAAGAAGGGCACGCGGTCGAGTGCCGCTTGCAACGCTTGCGGGTTCTCGATGGTGGCGAAAGGCTCCCATTCCTCCCCCTCGGCCACGCCCATGTGTTTCTGCCAGTCGGCCATCTGGCTTTTGGTCATCAGACCGCCGTGGTTGTCCTTGTGCCCCGCAATCGGTGTGCCCCACCCCTTGATGGTATAGGCGAGGAAGCAGACCGGGCGGTCGTGGTCGATGGCGGCGAAGGTCTCGGCCATGGTCTCAACACAGTTGCCGCCGAGGTTTTCCATCAGCTCGGCTAGTTCGTCATCGCTGCGCGCGTCGATGAGCGCCGTGACATCACCCTGATCGCCAAGCGCCTCCATCAGCCGCTCGCGCCAGACCGCGCCACCCTGATAGGTCAGCGCCGAGTAGAGCTGGTTGGGGCAATTGTCGATCCAGTCGCGCAGCTTGTCGCCGCCCGGCTCGTCAAAGGCAGCGCGCTGCAAAGCGCCGTATTTCACCTTCACCACGTCCCAGCCGAAGGCGTCGAAAATCTGCTCGATGCGTTTGAACAGCCCCTCGCGCACCACCCCGTCGAGCGACTGGCGGTTGTAGTCGATGATCCACCAGGTGTTGCGCAGGTCGTTCTTCCAGCCCTCTTGCAGCGCCTCGTAGATATTGCCCTCGTCGAGTTCGGCATCGCCGACCAGCGCCACCATGCGGCCCAGATCAACGTCCCCGCCCCAGTCTTTCGCGGTGATGTAGTCCTGCACCAGCGAGGCGAAGGAGGTCACCGCCACCCCAAGCCCGACCGACCCGGTGGAGAAATCCACGTCATCCACGTCTTTGGTGCGGCTGGGGTAGCTCTGCACGCCTTGGAACCCGCGGAAATCCTCCATCTTCTCGCGGGTCTGGTTGCCCATCAGGTATTGCATCGCATGGAAGATCGGCGAGGCATGCGGCTTTACCGCCACCCGGTCCTCGGGCCGCAGGGCACTGAAGTAAAGCGCCGTCATGATCGACACCATCGAGGCCGAAGACGCCTGATGCCCGCCCACTTTGATGCCGTCGACCTTGGGCCGAATGTGGTTCGCGTTGTGGATCATCCAGTGCGACAGCCACAGGAGACGTTGTTCGATGGTCTTCAGCTGTTCAGGGGCGAGAGCGGTCATGGCAGGTCTTTCATTCTGAGGATCCCTCGGGCGGTGCCCTCCTCGACACCACCCGCGACTGGTCCGGTTCGTGCCGGATCAGGCCGCTTGCATGTTATGCGCCCCGAGCGCGGCGTAAAGGTCATCAATGATGTCTTCCGCCGATTCCAGCCCGACCGAAAGCCGCACCAACCCCTCGGCGATGCCGTGTTCGGCGCGTTCCTCGGGGGAATAGGTGGAATGGGTCATGCTGGCGGGATGCTGGATCAGGCTCTCCGCATCGCCAAGGCTCACCGCGCGCTGAATGAGGTTCAGCCGGTTCATGAAAGCGATGCCGCCCGCCTTGCCGCCCTTGACCTCGAAGGGGATCATGCCGCCGAAGTTGCCCATCTGCCGCCGCGCAAGCTCGGCCTGAGGGAAGCTTGCCAGCCCCGGGTAGGCGACATGCAGCACCGCCGGGTGCTGCTCCAGCGCCTCGGCGACCTTGGCGGCGGTGGCACAGTGACGCTTCATGCGCAGCTCCAACGTCTTGATCCCGCGCAGCAGCAGCATGGCGGTGAGCGGCGACATCACCGCGCCGGTCATGTCTTTCAGACCCACGAGCCGCACCTGCATCATGTCCTCGGCATTGCCCACCACGAGGCCCGCGACCACGTCGCCATGGCCGGAAAGGAACTTCGTCGCCGAATGCAGCACGATGTCGGCGCCATGTTCGATGGGCCGGGTGATGACCGGCGTGGCATAGGTGTTGTCGACCACCACCTTGGCGCCCGCGCGATGCGCGATGTCTGAGATGGCGGCGATGTCCACCAGCCGGTTGTTGGGGTTCGCGGGGGTCTCGAAATAGACCACCTTGGTCTGGTCGCTGATCACCTCGGCGAGGTTTGCAGGCTCGGTCATGTCGACCAGCGTCACCTTGACGCCAAAGCGCGGCAACCCGTGGGTCATGAAAGCAAAGGTGCAGCCATAAAGCGTTTTGTCGATGATGATCTCGTCGCCCGCCTGCAGGAAGGTCCAGAGCGTCGAGGTGATCGCCCCCATGCCCGAAGCGGTGGCAAGCCCGGCCTCGGCCCCTTCGAGGTTGGCGATGCGCTTTTCCAGATGGTCCAGCGTCGGGTTGCTGATGCGGGTGTAGAAATGCCCTTCGCGCTCGCCCGCGAACATGTCGCCGCCGGCTTCGGCAGTCTCGAAGGTGAAGGTCGAGCTCATGTAGATGGGCGGGTTCAGCGCGCCCTGTTCGTCCTGCGCGTCATAGCCGTGGTGGATGGCGCGGGTGGCAAAGGATTTCTGGTTCTCGGTCATGGCTGGCCCCTGTCTGAATTTGAGGGCATGATCCGATGGCTTGAAAGGCATTTGGTTGCTAATATATGCTCAAATTTAAGGAGATTTGGCATATCATGCCCCAAACGCCCCGATTGGACGCCACCGACCGCCGGATCATCCGCGCGCTGCAACGCAATGGCCGGATGACCAACCTCGATCTGGCGGATGAAGTTGGCCTGTCGCCCTCGCCCTGCCTGCGGCGTCTGCGCGCGCTGGAGAAAAACGGCGCGATCCGCGGCTACAGCGTGGAGGTCGACGCCAAGGCCTACGGGCTGCCGGTGACGGTCATGGTGCGCGTGACGCTGGACGGTCACGACGAGGGCACGGTGCAGCGCTTCGAGAACCAGATCAAGGCGATCCCCGAGGTGCTGGAATGTTTCGTGATGAGCGGGCTGTCGGACTACCTGCTGCGCGTCGTGGTGGGCGATCTCGAGGACTATGAACGCTTCGTGCGCGCGCGGCTGCATCCCATCGGCGGCATCGGGTCGATCGACACCAGTTTTGTCTACGGCGTGGTCAAACGCTCTCAGGTCTATCCCGACATCGGCGATTGAGGGCGCAGGAGACATTTAACCGGTTTACAATTCCGCCCCCCTTGGGAAATGTTCGCCCGAAGCCCCGAGGAGCCCCCATGACATTCGCCGCCACCCCCGCCTTGCAAGCCGTCGTCGACCATGCGCAAGCGCATGAGACCGACTGGCCCCGCTCGATGTACCATGCCGATGGAGCCTATGTCGGCAACCGCGAGTGGAACGAAAGCGGCCCTTGGACCGAGATCGTGGGCCCCGTCAAACCGCGCGGCGGCCCTGCCGGGGTGATCCTGCACCGCGGCCAGCGCGTGGCCGATTGGGGTGATACGACACGCGCCGATATGACCTTCTCCATCGCCAAGAGCTACCTGTCGGTGCTGGCGGGGCTGGCGGTGAAGGACGGGCTGATCGATGACCTCGACGCGCCCGTGGGCGACAGCGTGCCGGGGCCGCATTTCGCGGGCGATCACAACGGACGCATCACTTGGCGGCATCTGCTGCAGATGAACAGCGAATGGCGGGGCGAGATTTTCGGCAAGGACGATCAGGTCGACCACTACCGCCAAATCGGCCCCGGCGCCGACAACAGCCGCAAGGGGCAGCTGCGCGCGGTCGGCGAACCGGGCAGCCACTATGAGTACAACGACGTGCGGGTGAACGCGCTGGCCTATGCGCTGATGATGCGCTTCCGCCGGCCCTTGCCCGAGGTGCTGCGCGAAAGGATCATTGATCCGATCGGGGCCTCCGCTGACTGGCGATGGGAGGGTTATTCGACCTCATGGGTCGAGGTGGATGGCACCCGGATGCAATCGGTCACCGGCGGCGGGCATTGGGGCGGCGGGCTTTTCATTTCTGCCGAGGATCACGCAAAATTCGGCCAGTTCATCTGCCAGAACGGCGCGTGGAACGGCGAACAAATTCTGCCCGTGGACTGGATGCAGCGGTCCCTGACGCCCACGCCGACGCTCGACAAATACGGCTTCCTGTGGTGGCTGAACCGCGGGGCGGAAGCCGATCCGAAACTGCCCGATACCGCCTTCAGCGCGCAGGGCGCGGGCGGCCATACGATCTGGATCGCGCCCGAGCAGGAAATCGTCGCGGTGATGCGCTGGCTCGCGCCGACCGCCACGCCGCAATTCCTCCGCCGGCTCTTCGCCGCGCTGACTGAGAGCTGACACGAAAGGAAAAACAATGCATATCAAGACCTTCGGCGTCGAGATGTGGATGAACGAATTCGAGAACCACTGCCGCTACAACCTCGCCGAGACCTGCGTGGACTCGATCACCTTGGGTGAGCTGATCGACATGGCGGGCGTCGACAATTCCGTGCTGGGCGAGTTGCGCGGCATGCGCATGGGCTATGGCGCGATCGAGGGCTCGGACCGGCTGCGCGACGCGGTGACGGGGCTCTACGAGACCCAGTCCCGCGAGAACGTGCTGACCACCCACGGCACCATCGGGGCCAATGCGCTGGTTCATCAGACGCTGGTTAGCCGCGGCGATCATGTCATCGCCATCGTGCCGACCTACCAGCAGCATTACTCGATCCCCGAAAGCATCGGCGCCGAGGTCGAACTGCTGCATCTGCGCCCCGAGAACGGCTTCCTGCCCGACCTTGACGAGCTGCGCGCGATGATGCGGCCCGACACGCGGATGATTGCCACCAACAACCCCAACAACCCGACCGGCGCGCTGATGGATCGCGCGATGCTGGCTGAGATTGCCGAGATCGCGCGCGGCAGCGGCGCATGGGTGCTCTGCGATGAGGTCTATCGCGGCACCGATCAGGCGGGGAACGGCTATACCGCCTCGATCTGCGATTTGTACGAGCGGGGCATCAGCACGGCGGGGATGTCCAAGGCCTATTCGCTGGCCGGGCTGCGCGTGGGCTGGGTCGCGGGGCCGAAGGCCCTGCTGGAAGACATCATGATCCACCGCGATTACAACACGATCTCCGTTGGGCGGATTGATGAGTATTTCGCGGCCCTCGCCCTCGAAAACCGCGCCCAGATCCTCGACCGCGCGCATCGGATCACCCGCGAGAACCTCGCGATCCTGTCGGATTGGGTCGAGGCCGAGCCGTTGATCTCATGGGTGAAGCCGCAAGCGGGCACCACGGCGCTGCTGAAATACGACCTGCCGCTGCCCTCCCGCGATTTCTGCACGCAGCTACTGGAGGAAGAGGGCGTCCTCTTCACCCCCGGCAGCGCCATGGACATGGAGGGCTGGCTGCGCATCGGTTTCGCCAATTCGACGGCGGACTTGCGCGACGGATTGGCGCGTGTCTCCGCTTTCCTCGCGCGTCACGGTGCAGCACAGTCAAGCTAGATGGAGCCCATCATGCCGTCAGCCTCAGACCTGATCGCCCAAAGCGCCGCGCGTTCCTGCGTGGTTCATCGCAAGATCGCGGGCGCGGTTTACCGCACCCCGGTGATCGCCTCCCGCTTGCCAATGGCAGAGGGCTCGCGGCTGTTCTACAAGACCGAGAACTTCCAACATACCGGGTCATTCAAACTGCGCGGCGCCAGTGCAAAGCTGACGACGGTGCCGCTCGACCGGCCTGTCATCACCGCATCCTCCGGCAACCACGGCATCGCCTGTTCGCTTGCGGCCCAGACCACGGGGCATGAGTTGATCGTGGTGCTGCCCGAAACCGTCGTCGCCAAGAAACGCAAGATCATCGAAAGCTACGGCACGAGGGTCGTGATCCATGGGGCCGATGCCTCGGTCTCAGAGCTGCATGCGCAGAGTTTGGCTGAGGGAGAGGGCTATACCTATATCTCACCCTACAACGATGCCGAGGTAATCGCGGGGCAGGGCACCGCCGCGCTGGAACTGCTCGACCAGATCGAAGGCATCGACAATGTCTTCGTCTCGATGGGCGGCGGTGGGCTGATCTCGGGCATGGGATCGGTGATCAAGGAATTCTCGCCGCAGACCCGCGTGATCGGTGTGAGTGCCGCGAATAGCTGCGCGCTGGCCGCGTCGATCAAAGCGGGCAAGATCGTCGAAACGGAACATCTCGACACGCTGGCCGATGGCGTGGCGGGCGGGGTCGATGCTGGCTCGATGACCCTGCCGCTCGCAAGCGCGGTGATTGACGAGATCGTCCATTGCGACGAGGATCAGATCGCCGAAGCGTTAAAAGTGTTGGCTTGGGAAGAGAACTTGCTGGTCGAAGGGGCCGCCGCTTTGGCGCTGGCGGCCTATCTGGCAGGGCCGCGGAACTACGCGGGCCAGACCTCTGTCGTTCTGCTATGCGGTGGCAATTATGAGGTCGAGCAGTTGCGCGGCATCATTTAACGGCCACCCGGCCATTTCCCCTCAGTCCATGTCGAACCGCAGGTCGACCCAGCGGCCTTCGGGAATATCCCGCGGCGCGCCGCCCGCCCAGCCGTCCTGCCAGATCACCTCGCGGGTGCGGATATCGAGCGTCCCCGCATCATAGCTGCACGCGACATGAACCAGCCGATTGCCATTCGCATCCTGCGGCGCTTCGATCTGCCAACCGCGGCTGGCGAGCGGCGGCACATTCGACAATCGGTAATGGCCAAGCCCGATCCGTTCGAACCCTGCACCCAAAGGCACCGCAGGCTCTTCACTGCCATCGCGGAACAGGCGCACGATCGGGCTGGCTTCCTTGATGAACCCATTGGCATCCACGGTCGTATTCGCGCCGGACCAAATGGGCTGCCACGCGCCCCATGTCCCCGTCGCCCGGACACGAAAGGCCAGACCCGGCGTGTCGATCCCCAAGGCGATCTGCCACAGATAGGCGCTCTGCCCGCCTAAGGTGCTATTGCCGCAGAGCAGGCCGAAGACCCCATTCAGGGCCGGGAAAGGGTTGGCCCCGGCAGGCGCCTGCGCATGGGCGCCGCCATAGCTTGAAAAACTGCCAGAAAGATCATGCGTGTCGAGGTCCGTCACCAGCGGCCCTGCGTCAGCGCCGATGCCGAAATCCCCGACCCGCAGCAAACGGCCTACGGTCGCATCACCCACGCCCTGTGTCAGCGCCGCGCCTGAAGCGATGCCGCTCGCTGCGTCAAAGGCCAGTGCGGTGGTCCAACTGCTGCCATCGGCGCTGACCTTGATGGCGAAATCATCCTGCCCCGCCGTGCCCATCTCGGCACGGCCAGACCAATCGGTTTGGAACAGCAGGCTCGCGGTATCGGCGGCGCTGGCCTTGTTGAGCTTTAGCTGATGCCCCGCCCCTTCGTGGGTAAACAGGCTCGCCGGGGAGGAGACCGACAAGCGATTGCCACTGTCATGATCCGTATTAACCCCCAGCCCGGGGAGGTTCGCCAGCTCGGGAGGCGCGACCTCGGTCCAAGCCCCAGCCCCCCAACGGTGCAGAATCCCGGTCGATTTATCTAAGGCGACCCAGCCGTCTTGCGGGGCGGTGAACTGCCAGGTCTCTCCGACCCACGCGGCGAGTTCACCGGGATGACCCGCCCAAACCTCTGTCGGCGCATCACCGAGGGCGTAAATCTCCCCCGCCTGCGGCAGGGCGGGCGGCGTGTTGGCGTCAAAGCCTTCGACTGCAAGCTGCACCAGAAGATCGAGCCGTTGCAGCGCTTCGTTATGGGTCACATGTTTTTGCGCCTGTGCGGGCATCAAATAGGGCAGGGATAGGCGCTCAGAGGTGTCGGGCATCGGGGCTCTCCGCGTTATGGGTCGCCTGAGACTGTGAGAAGGAAGTCTTGCCAGCCTGACAACCCACCGTTCGGGCCACGCGCAACAAGCGGCGGTTCTGCCACATCGCACGACACGGGCGAAAGGTTCGCGCTGCGGCCTTCACTTTCGCCAAACCGCCCTAACTCCCTGTCAGGCGGTGCCTTTTCAAAACGAAAGCCGCAGTTTAATATCACGCCACGCCGCGCAAGAAAGGCCCACGCTTATGTCCAAGACCAAGATCGCCGTTGTCGGTATCGGCTACGTCGGGCTTTCGAATGCGGTGCTGCTGGCGCAGCACAACAACGTGACGGCGGTCGATTTGAACGCAGAACGGGTGGCGCAGGTGAATGCCCGCCGCGCGCCAATCGTCGATCCTGAGATCGAGCAATATCTCGCGGAAAAGCCCCTCACCCTCGGGGCCACGACCGATGCCGAGGCGGCATATCGCAACGCTGATTATGTGCTCATCGCCACGCCGACCAACTATGACCCACGCACCAATGTCTTCGACACCTCCAGTGTTGAGGCGGTGGTGCGGGATGTCTTGGCGGTCACGAAAACGGCCACCATCGTCATCAAATCCACCGTCCCGGTGGGCTATACTGCGGGCCTCTCCGCCAAGGTGAACAGCGACCAAGTCATCTTCAGCCCGGAATTCCTGCGCGAGGGCCGCGCGCTCTACGACAACCTCCACCCCTCGCGCGTCGTCGTCGGCGAAGACAGCCCGCGGGCCCGGCGCTTTGCGGAATTGCTGGCCGAGGGGGCAATCGACGACGACATTCCCATGCTCTTTACCGGTGCGTCCGAGGCAGAGGCGGTCAAGCTCTTCGCCAATACCTTCCTTGCCATGCGGGTGGCCTATTTCAATGAGTTGGACAGCTACGCGTTGACCAATGGGTTGGACACGCGGCAGATCATTGACGGTGTCTGCCTCGACCCGCGCATCGGTGGGCATTACAATAACCCGTCCTTCGGCTATGGCGGTTACTGTTTGCCAAAGGATTCCAAGCAGTTGCTGGCCAATTACTCTGACGTCCCGCAAAACCTGATCAACGCCGTGGTCGAGGCAAACCGCACCCGCAAGGATTTCGTCTCGGAGCAGATTCTGGCGCTTGGCCCTCAGCGGGTGGGCATCTACCGGTTGGTGATGAAGGCCGGGTCGGACAATTTCCGGCAAAGCTCGGTCCAAGGCATCATGAAGCGGCTCAAGGCCAAGGGCATCGAGGTGATCGTTTATGAGCCCGTATTGCAAGAGGAACGCTTCTTCGGATCCGAAGTCACCCGCGATCTAGAGGCGTTCAAGACGCGCGTGGATGTGATCGTGGCCAACCGCAATCACCCAGATCTGGCAGATGTCCCCGACAAGGTCTTCACCCGCGATCTTTTCGGTGCGGATTGACGCACCAACGGCACCCCAAACTCTCGAAGGCAAAATGCGCAATACGATCGACAGCAAGAACTGGTGGACCCTGCCCACGGCGCCACAAAATACCATCTGCGATGTCGCGGGGGTGCGCGTGGGCAGCCAAGACCTACGCGGGGAGGGGCTTTGCTCCGGTGTGACGGCGGTTCTGCCGCATGAAGGTGATCTTTTCCGCAATCCTGTGCCTGCGGGCGTCGCCGTGTTGAACGGTTTCGGCAAAAGCGCGGGCCTGATACAACTGGCCGAACTGGGTCAGATCGAGACGCCGATCCTGCTCACCAACACCTTTGGCGTCGGCCCCTGTAGCACGGCACTGATCCGGCGGGCGATTGCAGAAAACCCCGAGATCGGGCGGGGCCTTTGCACGGTCAACCCGCTGGTTTTGGAATGCAACGACGGCACGGTGAACGACATTCAGGCGCTGGCGGTGACCGAGGATCACGCGCAGGCGGCGATTGCGGCTTGCGGGCCAGCGTTTGCGCAGGGCACCGTCGGGGCGGGCAGCGGGATGAAGACCTTTGGCTATGCCGGTGGCCTCGGCTCCGCCTCGCGACAGGTCACCCTGCCGGGCGGCGCGGGTTTCGACCTTGGCGCGCTGGTCCTGTCGAACTTCGGCCAGCAAAGCGCGCTGCGGGTCTTTGGCCAACAGCTGCCGCCGCCGGGGCAGGGCGATGCCCCCGACAAGGGCTCGATCATCGTCATACTGGCGACCGACGCGCCGATGGGGTCGCGGCAGTTGACCCGCATGGCCCGGCGCAGCGCCGCGGCCCTTGGCCGGTTGGGCAGCCACATCGGCCATCAAAGCGGCGACATCGCGCTGGCCTTTTCAACCGCCAACCGCATCACCCGTGGGGGGGCCGACACGCAGAGCGGCGAGCGGTTGAACGAAGACCGGATGGATGCCTTCTTTATCGCCGCGGTCGAAGCGGTTGAGGAGGCGATCCTCAACGCGCTTTGGCATGGCGTCCCGCACCGGGGCTATGATGGCAGCCTTTTGCCCGCCTTCCGCGACCGGATGGCCGAGGTCTATCGCGGTTAAGCCGCGCTCACCGGGTCCATTGGGGCGAGGTCGAGCCCCCCGACCTGCGCCAGATGCGCCAGCAGCGTGTCGATCCCCTCGCCGGACTTCAACGCACAGAAGACCGTCGGCAGGTCCGGGCGCATCCGCGCGCTGTCGCGCTGCATGACGTTGAGCGAGGCGCCGACATGGGGGGCAAGGTCGGTCTTGTTGATGACCAGAATGTCGGACTTGGTGATCGCCGGACCGCCCTTGCGGGGGATCTCCTCCCCCGCCGCCACATCGATCACATAGAGCGTCACATCCGCCAGTTCAGGGCTGAAGGTGGCCGACAGGTTGTCGCCGCCGCTTTCGATCAAGACCACTTCCACATCCGGGTGCCGCGAAACCATCTCCGCCACGGCGGCAAGGTTGATCGAGGCATCCTCGCGAATTGCCGTATGCGGGCAGCCGCCGGTCTCGACCCCGATGATCCGGTCTTGGGGCAGCACCTGCATGCGCATCAGCGCCTCGGCATCCTCTTGGGTGTAGATGTCATTGGTGATCACGCCGATCGACAGCCGATCACGCAGCGCGCGGCTGAGCGCGGCGGTCAGAGTGGTCTTGCCCGCGCCCACCGGGCCGCCGATGCCGACGCGCAAAGGGCCGTTGTTGCGTTTCATGTGCGGAAAATCCTTGAATATTGGGTTTCGTGTTTCATCGCAGCGATGTCGCTGAGAAAGGCGGTGGAGGAGAGATCGTCGAGCGTGCCGTCCTCTGCCGCTGCGGCGATCTCAAGACAGAGCGGCGCAAGGTCGCGGATGACGATCTGCCCCTCGGTCTGCCCCAAGGGGATAAGGCGCATGCCCGCGGTGGCGAGGTTGGTGGTGAAGGCGTGCAAGAACATCTCAAGCGTTTGGCGCAGCGGCAGCCCTTGCAGCCGTGCGGCGCGTCCGACGGCCACGGGATAGCAAAGCGGCGGCATGTCCTGCTGCCAGATCGCGGCGCTGGTGCGGGCAAAGGCTTCGCCCTGTAGCACGGTCTCTTTCAACCGCTCGGCAGAGGCGGCAAAGGCGCGGGCCTGCGCGTCGATCTCCGATGGGTCGTTGGCGCGGTACGCGGCTGCGAGGAACAGCGCATCCGCCTGACCCGACCCGTGCCGCAACACCGTGCGCAGCCAGCCGTCCAACGTTTCTTGGTCCGTCACATCCCCGTTCTGCACCGCCCATTCCAACCCATGGCTATAGGCGAAGGCCCCCACCGGGTAGGAGGGCGACAGCAACTGCACCAAGGTCAGAAGCGCGTCGGCCTGTAGGGTGTCAGCCATGCGCATGGTCATGCGGGTGGTCGTGATTGTGAACAGCGTGGTGGACATGGCCGTGGTCATGCCCATGGGTGCGCCCATGGCCATAGGCACCGCCTTCGGGGCGGAAGGGGCCGGTGATCTCTCGCGCGGTGGCACCGATCTGGCCGAGCATCTTGGCGATCACATGATCGCGCTGGATCACCAGCCGGTCGGCGTCGATTTGACAGGGGGTGTGGCGGTTGCCGATGTGCCACGCGATGCGCGGCAGGTCGGGGCCGGTCACCTCCAGCAGGGCTTCGTCGGCAGCCACAACTTCGACCAGACGCCCGTCGGCCAGCACGAAAGCATCGCCGTGGTCGAGCGAGGTGGTCTGCGCCAGATCGACCAGAAACGTCAGCCCGTCCGCCGTGGTCAGCACCTTGCGGCGCAGAAAGCGCCCGTCATAGGTCAGCTCGACCCGATCACTGGCATCGGACCACGCTCCGGCGCGGCGCATCTCTTGGCAAAGGATTGGGGTCATCTCGGTCTCTTCAAAACAGGAAATAGCGCTGCGCCATCGGCAGCACAGAGGCGGGTTCACAGGTCAGCAATTCACCATCCGCGCGCACCTCATAGGTCTCGGGGTTGACTTCGACCTCAGGCAGCGCGTCGTTCAACTTCAGATCGCGCTTGCCGATCTTACGGGTGTTGCGCACCGCAAGCGTCTGTTTGGCAAGGCCGAGGCTGCCGCCCACTCCCGCGGCCTCCGCCGCTTCGCTGACAAAGACCACGGCGGAATTTTCCACCGCCCGGCCATAGGCGCCGAACATGGGCCGCGAATAGACCGGCTGCGGCGTGGGGATCGAGGCGTTGGGGTCGCCCATCTGCGCGCAGACGATGCTGCCGCCGAGCAAGACCATCTCGGGCTTCACCCCGAAAAAGGCGGGGTTCCAGAGCACCAGATCGGCGCGCTTGCCCTCTTCGATGCTGCCGATATGGGTCGAGATGCCATGAGCGATGGCGGGGTTGATGGTGTATTTCGCAATGTAGCGGCGCACACGGAAATTGTCGTTGTCGCCCGTTTCCTCGGGCAGCCGCCCGCGCTGCTTTTTCATCTTGTTAGCGGTCTGCCATGTGCGGATCAAGACCTCTCCGACCCGGCCCATGGCCTGACTGTCGGAGGCGATGATCGAGAACGCCCCCATGTCATGCAGGATGTCTTCGGCGGCGATGGTCTCTCGCCGGATGCGGCTTTCGGCAAAGGCCACATCCTCGGGGATCGATTTGTCGAGGTGGTGACACACCATGAGCATATCCAGATGCTCTTCCAACGTGTTGACCGTGAAGGGCCGCGTGGGGTTGGTCGAGGAGGGCAGCACATGCTCTTCGCCGCAGATCTTGATGATATCTGGCGCATGGCCCCCGCCCGCGCCTTCGGTGTGGAAGGCATGGATCGTGCGGCCTTTCATGGCTTTTACGGTATGTTCGACAAAGCCGCTTTCGTTCAGCGTGTCGGTGTGGATCATCACCTGCACGTCCATCGCATCGGCCACGCCAAGGCAGCAGTCGATGGCCGCCGGGGTGGTGCCCCAATCCTCATGCAGTTTCAGCGCGCAGGCGCCCGCGTTGATCTGCTCTTCCAGTGCTGCGGGTTGCGAGGCGTTGCCTTTCCCCGCGAAGGCAAGGTTCATCGGAAAGGCGTCGGCGGCCTGCATCATGCGCCCGATATGCCAGCCGCCCGGCGTGCAGGTGGTGGCCAAAGTGCCATGCGCAGGGCCAGTGCCGCCGCCGAGCATGGTGGTCAGCCCCGAATGCAGCGCGTCTTCGATCTGTTGCGGGCAGATGAAATGGATATGGCTATCAAACCCCCCGGCGGTGAGGATGCGCCCCTCGCCCGCGATCACCTCGGTCCCCGGCCCGATGATGATATCGACCCCCGGCTGCGTGTCGGGGTTGCCTGCCTTGCCAATCTTGGCAATGCGCCCGTCTTTCAGGCCGACATCAGCCTTGTAGATGCCGGTATGATCGACGATCAGCGCATTGGTGATGACCGTGTCGACGGCCCCGCCCGCGCGGGTGACCTGCGACTGGCCCATGCCGTCGCGGATCACCTTGCCGCCGCCGAACTTGACCTCTTCGCCATAGGCCCGGCCCTCGCCGGTGGTCAGGTCACGTTCGACTTCGATAATAAGGTCCGTATCGGCCAGCCGCACCCGGTCGCCCACCGTGGGGCCGAACATGGCGGCATAGTCACCGCGTTTGATCTGTGCAGGCATCAGAGGTCTCCCATCACCGCGCTGTTAAAGCCAAAGACCCGCCGCGCCCCGTCGATCGGGATGAGCGCGACCTCGCGCCGTTGGCCGGGCTCGAAACGCACCGCAGTCCCCGCCGCGATGTCGAGGCGCAGGCCCCGCGCGGCGGCGCGGTCGAACTCAAGCGCGGGGTTGCTCTCGGCAAAATGGTAGTGGCTGCCGACCTGCACCGGGCGGTCGCCGGTATTGGCGACCATCAGCGTGATCGCCGTGCTGTCGGCATTGAGGGTCAACAGGCCCTCCGCCGGAATGATCTCTCCCGGGATCATGCTTTGGCGGTCTTCAGACGCCGCAGGACGAGGATCCCCCCCGACAGCGCAAAGGCCGCGGCGGCGATCAGGTAGACGGCGAGCGATCCGTCGCCCTCTCCGCCATGGCTGTGGGGGAGCGGCGCGCTATGGGCGAAGGCCGCCATGGCGAGCGACATAAGCGGCAGGGCAAGAAGGGGGGAAAAACGCGGCATGGGATATCCTATCTGATGGGGTTGTGCACGGTGACCAATTTGGTCCCGTCGGGAAAAGTGGCTTCGACCTGCACCTCGGAGATCATCTCGGCCACCCCCTCCATACAGTCGTCGCGGGTGATGACATGGGCGCCCGCCTGCATCAGATCGGCCACGCTGCGGCCATCCCGCGCGCCTTCGACCACGGTGTCGGTGATGAGGGCGATGGCCTCGGGGTGGTTCAGCTTGACCCCCCGCGCAAGGCGCTTGCGGGCGACCTCGGCGGCCATGGAGATCAGCAGTTTGTCTTTTTCTCGCGGGGTCAGTTGCACGTCAGGTCATCCATGATCGGGGAAGGGTGTCACCGCTCAACGCGCCCAAGATCGGGACGAGCGATTGGCGAAGGTCGAAACTATCTGCGGCGAGGATCCGGGCGACCAGCAGGTCAGGACCGATGAGGCTGGCCCCGGCGCTGTTGGGCAATTGGGCGCGGAGCCGGGGCAGCCGCGCTTCGGCATCGGGGGCCACATAGATCAGCGTGGCAAGGGCACCGGCCCCCGCCGCGATATGAGGGGCCGCCAGATGGGCGGTGACATCGCCGCTGAGTGTCATCGCATCGTGAAAAAGCGGCTGGCCCGCGCGGTTGACCTCGATCCGGTCGCGGAAATAAGCATGACGCAGCGCTTCACCCATAGCGGCGCGGCCAAAGACCAGCGGCTCCACCAGCAGGAGAGAGGCGTCTTGCGCCAGGTCGACCGTCAGATGCCGCCGCAGGGCGCATCCGTCGTAGAGAATGGACTCTTGCGGCAGCCAATGCAGCGTCGCGCCGGAGTCGACGGTAAGGGTGTTGCGCAGCGCCGCCACTTGCCCCGGTTGCGCGCGATAGGCGCGTTCGGCGGCCTGCGTGGTGAGGCTGAGCGCCGCTTGCGCCTCGGCGCGGGCGTTCAGGGTAAAACTATCGCCGCCGGTGATGCCGCCTGCGGTATTGATGACGATGGTCTGCAACAGCGCGGGATCGGGGCGGGGGAAGAGCAGCTTCATCGCGCCCGACTGGCGCAATTCGCCGATTGTCGACCCGCCCCGCGCAGCCTTGGCCGAGACCATCGCAGCACCAAGGGCGCGTGGCTGCACCGGGGTCGCTTGGGGGCTGTTTATGCTGCTGTCGATGAGAATGAGGAACGCTCCGCCCGGTAAAGTCTGATGATTTTTTAATCACCATAGAGACGGGGGAGTGTCATCGCCGAGGCGGTTCAGAGCCGCCTGCGCGGCGGGTTTGCTTGAAAAATGGGCGGCAAATCGCGGTGCTGTCCGAAACTTGGGCATTCCGCGCATGGGGCGGCGGCCCCGGGGAGGGAGGGCCGCCGCTGTCGTCAAATCCCGATCACGGGCGGAGCATGACCTTGCCGCCACGGCCCGTGGTCAGCGCGGCTTTCATCGCCTCGGTCACCTCGGCCAGCGGGTAGATGCCGCCGGTGTCGAGGGGCAGTTGGCCCTTCGCGGCCAGTTGCACCAATTCGCCAATCAGGCGGCCCCGCGTCTCAGCCGCCATCTCGCCGCTCACGCGCGAGCCCCAGAAGCCTTTGACGGTGATGTGCTTCATGATCAATTCGCCCGAAGACATGGTGAGCGGCTGGCCCGTCGCCGTGCCGAAGACGATCAGCTCACCGTCCTTGCCTAGCAGTTCGACCAGTTGGCCGCCCAACTCGCCGCCGACGGAATCGATGGCCGAGACCGCGCCGTCTTTGCCGATCAACTCACGCGCTTTGCTTTGCCAATCCGCATCTTCGGTGGAGAGGACATGTTCCGCGCCGGTGTCGCGCATCTCTTCGGCGGCGCCTTCGCGGCGGACGAGGTTCAGCAGGTTGACGCCGCGCGCCTTGGCCAGACCGACCATGATCTTGCCGACCGCGCCATTGGCGGCGGTTTGGATCAGCCAATCGCCTTCGCCGACCTTGAGGGTCTCCAACAAAGACAGGGCGCTGAAGGGCATGGCAATCAACTGCGCGCCCGCTTCGTCCGAGATCGCCTCGGGCAGGGGCAGCAGGCCCGCGGCAGGGGCGGTGAAATACTCGGCCCATGCGCCGTGGAAGCCAGCCGCGGTGACGCGTTTGCCGATCAGCGCCTCATCAACGCCTTCGCCCACGGCCTCGACGATGCCAAGCGCTTCGGAGCCGCCGATGGCGCCGGGCAGTTCGGGCTTGTAGCCATAGTTACCGCGCACGGTCCAAAGGTCGTGGTTGTGGATGGGCGAGAGCACCATGCGCAGCAGCGCTTCGCCTGCGGCGGGCGCGGGCTTGTCGGTTTCGCGGGTGGTCAGAACCTCGGCGGGCTCGCCGAATGTGTCGTGGATGGCAGCGAACATGCTGTTTCCTTTCAGGTTGGGAATTGGCCCCCGGTGAGGGAGAGTTGGGCAGAGGTTTCAGCGCGCGCCATGCGCAGGGGCGCATCGCTGCGTGCCAGTTTGGCCAGCACCGCAGCGCCGAGCCATTTGGCATAGAGCATGCGGGCTGTGGTCTCGGGGTCTTCGAGCACCCGGACGGTCCCATCCTCTGCGCCTTGGCGCAGCAATTGGGCAATCCGGGCGACCAAAGCATCGACACCCTGATCGAGCGTTTCGCGCATCGTTTCCGACAGGTCGGCAACTTCGGATCCGAGTTTCACCACCAAACAGGCGCTGGCGATCCCCGGGGCGCTGGATTGGCTGAGCCATGCATCCCAGAAACTGTCGAGCTTATCGCCTGCCGTTCCCGGGGCCGCGATCAGCGCATCGACACGGTCGAGATAGGCCTCGACGTAATCTGCCAACATCGTGGTGCCAAAAGCCTCTTTCGACGCGAAGTAATAGTAGAACGAGCCCTTGGGCACGCCGCTTTCGCTCAGAATGCGCGACAGGCCAACGCCAGAGAACCCGTGCCGCAACACGAGGCTGCGCCCTATGTCCAAAATGCGTTGCCGCGTCTGATCCGATTTCTTTGCCTCTGTCATACCGGGGCATCTAAGGAATAATAGACCGGTCGTCTAGTGCGCTCGCGCGAATGTGAGACAGCCAAGTTGAACGAGGCGCCAAACCAGAAAATAGCGAAAAAACCTATTCTTGCGCGATCATATATATTAGATTCCACACAACGGCCCGGAGGGCGATGACAGGGATGGAATGAGAAGATGGATCAAAAGATTGCTCTGATAACAGGGGCCGGAAGCGGGGTGGGCCTTGCCTGTGCGCAGCGTTTGGCGAAGGACGGTTTCACCCTCGTGCTGACGGGGCGGCAGCAGGATAAGATCGACGCGGCCTGCGCGACGCTCGACGGGCAGGGGCATATCGCCGTGGCCGCCGATGTTGGGATCGAGGCGGAGGTCGATGCGCTTTTCGAGCGGGTGGAGACGACCTTTGGGCGGCTGGATTTGCTGTTCAACAATGCCGGGCGCAATGGCTCGGCAGTTGAGGTAGACGGCTTAAGCGTGGCGGAGTGGAACGACATCGTCGCGACCAATCTGACCGGGTCATTCCTCTGCGCCCGCGCGGCTTTCGCCCTGATGAAACGGCAGAGCCCCAAGGGCGGGCGGATCATCAACAACGGTTCAATCAGCGCTCATGTGCCGCGCCCTCTGTCGGTGCCCTATACGGCGACGAAACACGCGATCACCGGGTTGACCCGCGCGCTGTCGCTCGACGGGCGGGCGCATGACATCGCCTGCGGGCAGATCGACATCGGCAACGCGGCGAGCGAGATGACCGAGCGGATGAAGGAGGGCATTCTGCAACCCAACGGCAGCCGCATGTCCGAGCCGCGCATGGATGTGAACGACGTGGCCGAAACGCTGTCATATATGGCGAAGCTGTCGCTCGACTCCAACGCCATGTTCGTCACCGTGATGGCTACTAAAATGCCCTTCGCGGGGCGCGGTTAAATGGTCAAAGCACCTTGCCCGGGTTCATCAAATGGCCCGGGTCGAGGGTGGCCTTAATCTGCGCCATTAACTCCAGCGCGACCGGGTCCTTATACCGGCGCAGCTCGGCGCGTTTGAAGGTGCCGATGCCATGTTCCGCCGAGAAAGAGCCGCCCATCTGGTGCACGATATCATGCACGATCCGGTTGAAGGCCCCGTATTCGGCAAGGAACGCCGCATCCGCCATATCCACCGGGCGCGACAGGTTGAAATGCAGGTTGCCGTCGCCGAAATGGCCAAAGGGGCAAGGGCGCAGCCCGGGCATGTGATCCATACAGGCTTGGGTCGCCTCGCGGATGAAATCCGCCACGCGCGACACCGGGACCGAAACGTCATGTTTGATCGACGCGCCTTCGGGTTTCTGGGCCTCTGACAGGTTCTCTCGCAGCGCCCAAAGCGCGTCTTTCTGCGCCTCCGAGGCGCCGATCACGGCGTCGATGATCTCCTCCGCCTCGAAAGCCGCTTCCAATGCGGTTTCCAGCCGGGCGTCGAGGTCTGTCGGCGCGCCATTGCCGGTGAGTTCGATCAGGCAATAGGCGGGATGCGCCTCGGCCATCGGATCGCTACAGCCGGGCGCGTGGTCGATCACCATTTGCAGGCCCAGCCGGTCGATATACTCGAATGTCGAAAGCGTGTCAGCGGTCTGGCCGCGCATCCGCGCATAGAGCGCGAGCGCCGGATCGGGGCCGGTGCAGGCCACCAGCGCGGTGGCCCGGGCGGTGGGTTTGGGAAAGAGTTTGATCACCGCCGCCGTGATGATGCCAAGCGTGCCTTCGGCGCCGATAAAGAGGTGTTTGAGGTCAAAACCGGTGTTGTTTTTCCGCAGGCCGTTCAGGTCATTCAGCACCCGGCCATCTGGCAGCACCGCTTCGATCCCCAGCACGAGGTCACGGGTATTGCCATAGCGCAGCACCGCCGTCCCGCCCGCGTTGGTCGAAAGGTTGCCGCCGATCTGGCAGGACCCTTCAGAGGCGAGCGAGAGCGGGAAGAGCGCATCGACCTCATCTGCCGCAGCTTGGATATTGGCGAGGATGCAGCCTGCCTCAACCGTCATCGTGGCATTGGTCGGATCGATCGCGCGGATACGGTTCAGCCGGTCTGATGTGAGGATAATGCCGCCATCGGGCACGCCGCCGCCTGCAAGACCGGTGTTGCCGCCTTGCGGTGTGACCGGCACTTCGGCTGCGTGGCACAGACGCATGCAGGCAGCGACCTCCTCGGTTGAACCGGGGCGGATCAGCGCCAGCGCCGTGCCGCGCCGCAGCCCGCGGTCTTCGATCAGCCGCGCGTCGAAATCCTTGGCGTCGGTCACCACATGGGCAGGGCCGATGGCATCGCGCAGCGCATCGAGCAAGGCGGCGTGGTCTTGCGCGTCCGTATCATCTGCGCGGCGCGGCGCGGTCAGGGTCGTCATCTGGGTCATCCTTCAGCGCTGGTCGGCGTCGACTTTTTTCTGGGCCGCCGCGCGCAGCTTGCTGATCGTGGTGCGGGTCGAGATCTGCTCGGGGTCGGTTACCAGTTCGATCAGCGCGGGACGTCCACTCTCGCGGGCGCGGGTGAAGGCGGCGGCGAAATCCTCGGTCTTGGTCACCCGTTCGGCATGGGCGCCCAGACCTTCGGCCATCTTCACGAAGTCTTGGTTCTGCAAGGTGGTGCCCGAGATGCGTTCGGGGTGGTCGCGTTCCTGATGCATGCGGATGGTGCCGTAGATGCCGTTGTTGAACAGCAACACGATGGGCCGCCCGCCATATTGCGCGGCGGTGGCGAGTTCGTTGCCGCTCATCATAAAGCCGCCATCACCGACGAAGGAGAGCGTCAGCCGTTCAGGGTCTGCAATCGACGCGGCCACGGCAGCAGGCACGGAATAGCCCATCGCGCCACAGGTGGAGCCGACGATTCGGCCCGGACGCCCAAAGCGCAGGAACCGCTGCGCCCAGCCGGTGTGGTTGCCCGCGTCGAGCGTGACCACCACGTCGTTGGGCAGCTCATCGCGCAGTTGCGCAAGGGCCACCCCCATGTCGAGATCCCATTCCCCGCCATTGGGCGCTTCGGTATCGGTGAGGTAGTCGGCATGCAGCTTGTCGCACCAATCGCCCCATGCCTCTGCCCGGCCCAGATCGACGCCGTCCAAGGCAGCGGCCACAGCGACGGGCGCTGCCGCAATGCCCAAATCCGGCGAATAGACGCGGCCAATCTCATCCGCCTCGGGATAGAGATGCACCAGACGGGTCTCGGGGTTGGGCGATTGCATGGTGGTATAGGTCTTGGTCGTCATCTCACCCAAACGCGCACCGATCACAATGAGCAAATCCGCCTCACGTTGATGTGCGTAGAGGCTGGGCGCGGTAGAGGTGCCGAAATCGCCTGCATAGACCGGCGAGAGGTTGTTCACGATGTCCTGCCGCCGGAAAGAGGTGGTAACGGGGATCTTGTTGGCTTCGGCAAAGCGGGTGATGGCCGCCGCACTCTCATCCGACCAGCCGGAGCCGCCGAGCAGCAGGAGGGGCCGTTCGGCCTGCGCGATCTCGGTCTTGAGCATATCGAGGCTATCGGGCGACAGGCCGGCATGGGTGGCCGTATAGGGCCGCGCATCGGCCACGGAAACCACCTCGGTCAGCATGTCTTCGGGCAGGGAGATCACCACCGGGCCGGGGCGGCCCGAGGTCGCCACGCGGAAGGCGCGGGCCATATATTCCGGCACCCGCGCCGGGTCATCGATCTGGGTGGCCCATTTGGCGATGGGGCCGAACATGGCGCGGTAATCGACCTCCTGGAAGGCTTCGCGGTCGGTCGTGTCCCGGGCGATCTGTCCCACGAGCAGGATCATCGGCGTGCTGTCTTGCTGCGCGATATGCACCCCGATGGCCGCGTGGCAGGCGCCGGGGCCGCGGGTGACCATGCAGATGCCGGGCTTGCCGGTGAGCTTGCCATAGGTCTCGGCCATATTCGCGGCCCCGGCTTCGTGCCGCGCGTTGATCAGGTTGAAACGGTCCTGCACGTCATGCAGCGCGTCCAGCACCTCAAGGTAGCTTTCGCCGGGCACGCAATAGGCGGTGTCGGCGCCGTGGATCAAAAGCTGATCCACAAGGACCTGTCCGCCGGTCCGCGCCTTGAGGGAAGTTTTTTGCAGCATGGAGAAGGCTCCGTTTCGTTCGTTCAAAGAGTTAAGTATGTGTGGCCGCTTGGCTCTCGGGGCTGGGGTTCCTGGCCTTTTGGAAGGCCAGGATAACGCCCGCGATGACCAGCCCCGAGGCGGTGAGCCGCAGATCGGGATAGATCAGCAAGAGCGACGCCGCGAAAAGCACCACCGACAGCACGTTGGACAGTCTGCCAAAGTAGTAGCGTTGCAGGGCGGCGGCCAGCAAGATGACGCCAATGGTGGCCTGCAACAGGACCAAGGTGATCTGGGTGGCCGAACCCTGCATCAGGATCGCCGGTTCATAGACGAACATGAAGGGCACGATAAAGCCGGTGGCCCCGAGTTTCACCGCGGCCCAGCTCGCCTCCACGATTTTGGCGTGGGACAGGGTGTTGGCCGCATAGACCGCCATGGCGACGGGGGGTGTGATGGCCGACAGGATGGCGAAGTAGAACACGAAGAGATGCGCCGCTTCGACCTGCACGCCCAGTTTCACCAGTGCCGGCACCAGCAGGGCGACCTGCACGATATAGGCCGGTGTGGTCGGCATCCCCATGCCAAGGATGATGCCCGCAATCATCGACAGGAAGAGCGCGATGACCAGCGTGTCTTGGGCCGCTTCGATCACGAAGTTCGAGAAGGTCAGGCCAAGGCCGGTGATGTCGATCACGCCGACGACGATGCCCGCACAGGCACAGGCTGCGGCAATCGCCAGCACGTTGCGTGCGCCGCCTTCGAGCGCTTCGAGGATGTTGTCGACGGTGACGTAATGCCGTGTCGTCTTGCGCAGCGCCGCGACGGGCACGACCGAGACGATACCGCAAAGCGCCGCATAGGGGGCCGAATAGCCCAGCATCAGCACGCCCACGATGATCGTCAGCGGCAGGAACAGGTGGCCGCGTTCAAGCAGCACGGTTTTCAGCGGTACTTGATCCTCTTTCGGGACCGACCCGATGCCCTTGCGCTTGGCCTCGAAATGGACCGCGGCGAAAAGGGCCACATAGAACAGGATCGCGGGCGCCAGCGCGTATTTCGCAACCGTGAGGTATCCGACGCCGAGGTATTCGGCCATGACAAAGGCCGCAGCCCCCATGACGGGCGGCATAATCTGCCCCCCGGTCGAGGCCACGGCTTCGACCGCGCCGGAGAAGGCGGGTTTAAATCCCATGCGTTTCATCAGCGGGATAGAGAAGGTGCCCGTCGTCATCACATTGGCCACGGCAGAGCCGGACACCGACCCGAAGAGGCCCGAGGTCACACAGGCCACCTTGGCCGGACCGCCGACCTGCCGCCCCGTAAGCGCCACCGCGAAATCCATGAAGAGCTGGCCCACGCCCATCCGCTCGACCAAGGAACCGAAGAGGATGAAAAGCACCATATAGGTCGCGGAAACCGCGATCGGGATGCCGAAGATGCCTTCGGGCGTCATGAACAACTGCTCAAGGATCACCGAGGGCAGGGTCGAGGTGAAGGCGAGGCCGTAGCCGAGGAACAAAAGTGCCGTGATCGGCAGCATCGGCCCCAGCATCCGGCGCGTGGCTTCCAATAGCAGAGCCACAAGCGTGATCCCCACCACGATGTCCATCGGCATTAGCGGATCGACGTAGAGGAAGCGCTGCGTGATGTAATTAAGGTTAAAGGAAGGATAGAGCGCAGCACCCGCCGCGAAAAGCCCGATGACCACATCATACCAACTGGGCACATCATTGCGCAGACCCTTGCGGTTCACCGTCAAGAAAATCAGCAGAAGCGCCAGAGCGACGTGTACGCCGCGCATAATATAGGGGTTGGGCGGGCCGACGAAGGCGACATAGAGATGCCACACAGCCATGCCGATCAGGATCAGCCTTGCTATGCGGGTAATCAGGGGCATCTTGTCCAGAAAGATCGACAGTTGCATGGGGGTTCTCTCGTCTAGAGTGGAAGGCGGCCTCTGTGTGTCAGCGCGCGGAATGCACGGGGCGCAGGGACCTTATGGATGTGGGCCGGACGAAGCGCTTGGCTCCGACCGACCCGTTTCGTGTCGGAAGGGAATTACATCCCCGAGACGCCACGCTCTGCGTAGAACTCTTTCGCGGCGGGGTGGAAGGGCACGCCGATGTCGGTGGCCATTTCCTCAACCGTCAGGTTCGCCATGGATTTGCTGATCGCGGCGAAGCTGTCGTTGTTGTCGGCAATCGCGGCGAGCACGGATTTGACGATCTCACCGTCATAGTCGCAGGGCGCGACCATATGGGTGTCATAGCTGATCGCATGCACGGTCTCATCGAAACCGGGGTAGGCGCCCGCCTTGACTTCGCGGCGCTGGAAGGCGGCGTTCTTGTCTTTGAAGTGGGCAAAGGTCTCTTCATCCACGTCGATCAGGCGGATTTTGCGCGAGGATGCCAGATCCATCACCGAGCCGGTTGGCAGGGACGACCCCAGTGTGAAGAAATCGGCCTGACCGTCTTTCATCTGCGAGGCGGAGTCGGAGTAGGACGTGTTGGCGACGCTGTCGAGGTCGTCAAAGGTCATGTCGGCAGTCGACAAAAGCTCGCGCGTCAGGAATTCGCCGGTGTTGCCAAGCTGCTGCGTGGTCAGGCGTTTGCCCTTCATGTCGGCGATTGTCTTGATGCCCGAATCTTCAAGCGCGACGATCTGGAAATACTGCGGATAAAGAATGCCAAGGTTGCAGACATTGGTCGTGGCCTTGCGGAACGGCTCTTTGCCCGAAAGGCTGTCCACGGTCGAGATCGAGTTGGCGAAGGCGATGCCGAAGCGGCCCGCATCCACGCCGACCACATTCGACACGCCCGCGCCCGGCGTGACAGTAATGTCCATGTCGGGGTTCTCACGCTCTACAATCGCCTTGATCGCGCCGCCCACCGGATACCACGACCCGCCCTGCTGGCCGGTCGCCATGACAAAGCTCTGCGCATGGGCGGCGGCGCCTGCGACGGCGAAAAGGATGGTGGCCGCTGTGGTGCGACGGATCGATTTGAAGATGGGTGACATAGAAACTCCTCCCGAGTTTTGACTGTGTGTCGGCAGCTACTGGATGGGTTCCGGGCTCCCCCCTGACATCCTCTTGCCGTGATCCGCAGACTGCGGGGGAATCTCTAGCCTGTCAATTAAAAATACAAATTTACGGGGATTTCATCTTACTTGTAATGTTGTATTCTGGTTGTAATGCTGGGAATGGCCCTACCTTCTGATTATTGACAGCTTGTCATACAGGTGGTTCAATCGGCGAAAGGAAGTTGTTATTATGGCTGCAAATCTTCAGGCGACCGCGCCCCTCGTCGATGGTGCCACGCTGAGCGATCAGGTGACCGAGGTGCTGCGCCACAATGTGGTGAACGGTGTGTGGAACGTGGGCGATGTGCTGCCCTCCGAAACCACATTGGCCAGCGATTTCGATGTGAGCCGCACGGTGATCCGCGAGGCGGTGTCGCGCCTCAAGGCCGAAGGTATGTTGTCGAGCCGTCAGGGCCGGGGGGCCTTTGTCGCCAGCGACCGGCCCCGCCAGGGCTTTGCTATCCCTGAACGTGACATGGAAAGCCAGCGCAAGCTCGAACAGATCCTAGAGCTGCGCATGGGGCTTGAGATCGAAGCCGCTGCCATCGCCGCCGCCCGCGCCACCCCCGAGGCCCGCGCAGAGATTGAGCGTGCCGCCGCCGCTTATGATCAAAGCAACAAGATCGGTGGCCCGGCAGTGGCGGCAGGGGTCACTGCAGACCTCGATTTTCACCGCGCGGTTTGCGAGGCGACGGGGAACAGCTATTACCTTAGCCTGTTCAACTACCTCGTCGCCAGCCTGCGCGAGACGATGCTGGCCGGGCGGCTGCAAGCGCTGAAACGCGGCGGCGAAAGCCGTGACGCGATACAGGAGCACTACGACATCGCCGCCTCTATCGCCGAGGGTGACGCAGAGCGCGCCCGCCAGCGGATGCGCGACCACCTCCAGATGTCGAGCGGGCGGCTTTTGGCACAACTCAAGACCGAGGACGGGCTGGCAGAGTGACCATTCCTGCCGCCCTCCATGCCGCCCTCGCGCGGCCCCCCTCACTGACCATCGCGCTCAGCGGGGGGATCGACAGCCTGACGCTCTCGGCTGCCGCGGCCAAGGTGCGCGGCGCGGCGGGCGTGACGCTTTGCCATGCGGTTTCACCCGCCGTTCCGGCGGCGGCGACCGCGCGGGTGAAGGATTTCGCCACCACTTGGGACCTGCCGCTGAAGCTGGTCGACGCGGGGGAGTTCGCCGATCCCGCCTATCGCGCGAACCCGGTCAATCGCTGTTATTTCTGCAAGTCGAACCTCTATGGCACTTTGGCGCGCATGGGGCCGCTGGTGGCGGCGGGCACCAATACCGATGATCTGACGGACTACCGTCCCGGCCTGCAAGCCGCGGCGGAACACGGCGTGCTGCACCCTTTCGTCGAGGCGCAGATGTCCAAGTCGGATGTGCGCGCCTTGGCCCGCGCGCTCGGGCTGGGGGATCTGGCGGAACTGCCAGCCGCCCCCTGTTTGGCCAGCCGGATCGAGACCGGTCTGCGGGTGGAGCCTGCGGATCTGGTGGTGATCGACCGGGTAGAGACCCTGCTGCGTGAGGTCATGGGCAATATCACCCTGCGCTGCCGACGCCTGCGCGGGGGCTGGGTGGTCGAGCTTGATCCGCTTGTTTATGAAGACCTCTCCGCCCAGAAACGTGCAGCGATATTAACGCAGGTTCGGCAGGCCACGGATGACGGGCGCGCGGTCGATCTGCGGGCCTATTCAAGAGGAAGTGCATTTGTCCATCACTAAGGCCGGCCCCGACGGGCATCCAGACGTGACCTTTGATCGGGGCCGCGGGGGGCGTATCGGCATCGAAGAGGCCGTGCTTTGCGAGCATAAATCCGTGGCGCAGATCGCCGCCATCATCGGCGATGCAGCGGCAGAGGAACGGCGGCTGTTGCTGACCCGGCTGACGGCAGAGCAATTCGCCGCGCTGCCCGCCGACTTGGCGCAACGGGTCGATTACTGCACCGCCTCGCGCACCGCCATTTTGGGAGAGATCGGGCCCTTGGCCAGCACCCCGCGCATCGCCCTCGTCAGTGCGGGCACCTCTGATTACGCCCCTATGGCCGAAGCGCGGCGCACGCTGGCCTATGGCGGAATGGCGGCGACCGAGGTTTCGGACGTGGGCGTCGCCGGGCTGTGGCGTCTGCTCGCGCGGGAAGAGTTGCTGCGCGAGATGGATGTGGTGATCGTCTTTGCCGGGATGGACGCGGCGCTGCCCTCGGTCGTGGCCGGGCTGGTGCCGGGGGTGGTCATTGGTGTGCCGACCTCCGTGGGCTATGGTGTCGCCCGCGGCGGGAGGGTCGCGCTTGATTCGGTACTCGCCAGCTGCGCGCCGGGGGTGACGGTGGTGAACATCGACAACGGCTATGGGGCTGCAACATCGGCGCTGCGGCTGGCCAATATGATGCGCCGCGCCGCGGCGGGAGGGTAGCCGGTGACAGCACCGAAACTGAAGATCAAGAAACGCCAGACCTTGGCCGACCAGCTCTACGGGCAGGTTCTTGAGCAGATCGTGTCGAACAAGCTGGTGCAGGGGGAAAAGCTGCCTTCGGAAAACCAGATCGCCACCGCCTTTGGCGTGTCGCGGCCCGTGGTGCGTGAGGCGCTGCGCAAGCTGCAAGAGGACGGTCTGGTCGAAGCGCGGCGCGGCGTGGGCACCTTCGTCAGGCGGCGGCCTTCGGAAAAGCTGATCGAATATGCCACGGCGGGTTCCGTCGCCGGGCTGATGCGCGCGATGGAAGCGCGGATCACGATCGAAAAGGCCACCGCCCGCATGGCCGCGCAGCGTGCCAGCCCCAAAGACATCGCCCGGATCGAGGCAGCCTTGCAAACGCTGGAGGCATCGATGCAGGCGCGCGATCCGTCCTTTGATGCCGACTACCAATTCCACCGCGCCATCGCGGCGGCTTCGGGCAATGAGGTTTTCGTGCAAATGCTCGACTGCGCCCGCGGTTCGATCGAACAGGGGATCGATGTGGCGCAAAAGCTGACCCGCCAAGGCTCCCAAGCCCGGATCGACGTGGTGATCAGCGAACATCGGGAAATCCTCGAAGCGATCCGCGCGGGCGACAGCGAAGTCGCAGGCGTGTCGATGGCCTATCACCTTTTGCAGGCGCGGGCCCGGATCACCGACCACGCCGGTATCGCATGACCCAAGCAAGCAGAAAGACCACCCCATGATCTACGACCACCGCACCTATTGCTGCCGCCCCGGCACGATCAAGAAACACCTCGCGCTCTATGCCGAATTCGGCTTCCCGGCGCAGCGCCGCATCCTAGGTGAGCCGGTGATCTATGCGCAGGTCGAGACGGGGGACGTGAATTCCTTCGTGCATATCTGGGCCTATAAGGACGCCGCCGACCGTGCCGCACGCCGGGCGCAGATGGCGGCGGACCCTGAGTGGCAGGCCTATCTCAAGAAAAGCGCCGAGGCGGGGTATTTGGTGAGCCAGACCAATAAGATCCTGATGCCCGTGCCGCTAGAGGGTTAAGCCGCGCCCCGGCCTGAGAGGTCAGGCCGGGGCAGCCTTCAGGTCACGAGGCAGGCCTCGTCGATGCCGCGCCCTTCGTGGAAGGCGCGGATGTTGCCCGCCCAATGGCCGACCATGCGTTTGAGGTTGTCCTCACTATGGCCGCCGATATGCGGCAGCGGCAGGACATTATCGAGACGCAGCAGCGGGTTGTCCGGCTCCACCGGTTCTTGGGTAAAGACATCCAATGCCGCCCCGGCGATGCGCTTGTGGGTCAACGTGTCGATCAGGGCCGCCTCGTCGATCAGCCCGCCGCGCCCGGTGTTCACCAAAAGCGCATCCGATTTCATCCGCGCCAGTTCATCCGCCCCGATGGTGTGGTGTGACGCATCGGTCAGCGGCATATGCAGGCTGACGATATCGCAGGTCTCAAGGATCTCATCGCGTTCGGCATAGCGTGCGCTGGTGCCTTCAGCTTCCCCCGAGCGGCGGTAGTAGAGCACCTCGCAGTCAAAGCCCGTCAGCCGTTTCGCGACAAGCTGCCCGATGGCGCCAAAGCCGATCAGCCCGACCTTCTGACTGCTGAGATCCCGCGCCCCGGGGACGATCTCGGGCACGATCCATTTGCCCGCGCGGGTGTTGTTGTAATGCAGCGGGATGCGGCGCAGCGCGGCGATCATCATGCCGATGGTCAGATCGGCGATGGTGGGCGCGTTGACCCCGGGGCTGCGCGCGACCGGCACACCCATCTCGCGCGCGACATCCAAGGGGATTTTGTCATACCCGGTGCCCCATTGATGCACGAGGCGCACGCTATCTGCCCCCCGCAAGACCTCGGCCGGAAGCCCCCGCCCGCGTGGGACGATATAGGCCGCCCCCTTTACCGCTTCGGCAAAGGCTTCTTCCGAGAAGGAGGCCGCAAAGCGCAGGTCGAGCCCTTCGGCATAGCCGCGCACCTTGTCTTGCATGTCCTGCGGCATCGCGTCGAGCACGGCGACGGGGCCGATCAACCCGCCGCTCATGCCGAAGCCCCGCGCAGGTCTTCGGGCAATAGCGCCTCGGGCAGGTTTTGGTAGGACACGGGCCGCAGGAAGCGGCGGATCGCCATGGTGCCGACGGAAGTCGCGCCGAAGTTGGTGGATGCGGGGTAGGGGCCGCCATGCACCATGGCGTCACAAACCTCGACCCCGGTGGGGAAGCCGTTCACAAGTACCCGGCCCGCTTTCCGTTCCAGGATCGGCATCAGCGCCTTGGCGGCGTCGGTGTCGCCCTCGTCCATCTGGAGCGTCACGGTCAATTGTCCCTCGAACCCCTTGGCAAGCTCTTGCATCTCATCGCCCGAGGACACCCGCAGCACCAGACCCAAGGGGCCAAAGACCTCCTCCCCAAGCGCGTGGTCTTGCAGGTAGGTATCGGCGTCGGTTTCAAACAGGTTCGGCTGGGCGGCGCGGCCTTCGCTGTCGTTGCTGACCAGCGCGCGGACGGCGTTGCGCCCGGTGAAACGTTCCTTGCCGTCGCGGTAGGCTTGGGCGATGCCGTCGGTCAGCATGACCTGCGGGCCGACCTGCTCAAGCGCCTCTTTCGCGGCGGCGACGAATGCGTCGCCTTCGGCCCCCTTGGCCACGACCGCGATGCCGGGGTTGGTGCAGAACTGCCCCGCGCCCATGGTCAGCGACCCGGCCCAGCCTGCGCCGATTTCCGCGCCGCGATTGCGGGCGGCATCGGCCAGAACGAACATAGGGTTCACCGACCCCAATTCGCCAAAGAAAGGGATTGGTTCGGGGCGTTGGGCGCAGAGATCGAACAGCGCGCGGCCTCCACCGAGCGATCCGGTAAAGCCCACGGCCTTGATCAGCGGATGCTGCACCAGCGTCTGCCCCACCTCGCGGCTATTGGCGTGGATCAGGGAGAAGACGCCGGGGTGGATGTCGCATTTCTGGATCGCCGCGTGGATCGCTTCGGCCACAATCTCCCCCGTGCCGGGGTGGGCGGAGTGGCCCTTGACCACGACCGGACAGCCCGCCGCCAGCGCCGCGGCGGTGTCGCCGCCCGCGGTGGAGAAGGCCAGCGGGAAGTTCGACGCGCCGAAGACCGCGACCGGTCCGATGGGGCGCTGGATCATGCGGATATCCGGGCGCGGCATCGGCTGGCGTTCGGGCAGGGCGCCGTCGACGCGCCGGTCCAGATGCGCGCCTTTGCGGATGTGATCTGCAAAGAGGCGAAGCTGCCCGGTTGTCCGCCCACGCTCGCCCTGAAGGCGGGCTTCGGGCAGGCCGGATTCGCGGGTGCCGATCTCGGTAATGGTCTCGGCACGGGCCTCCATCTCGTCTGCGATGGTGTCGAGGAAGGCGGCGCGGGTCTCGCGGCTGGCATAGGCGTAGGACCAAAAGGCCTCCTCCGCCGCTTGGCAGGCCCGGTCGACATGGGCCGGGGTGCCGCTTTGGAATTGGTCGCTTTCGCCGGTGGCGGGGGAATTGGCGAAGGTCTCTCCGCCGCCGACCCATTCGCCGGCGATCAGATGCTTGCCGTGGGGGTGAAATCTCTTGCTGTCCGCGGTCATGATCAATCCTTATGGGTTTGCTGTGTCAATGTGGGGGAGGGCCGCGCCATGGTCTGCACCAGCGCATCCATCTGCCGCGTGAGCAGCCAGGCGTCGCCCGCGATGGCGACGAATTCGATACCCTCATCAAAGTACCGTTGCGCAAGATCGGCACCATAGCCGAGGATGCCCGCAGGCAGCCCGGCGGCATGGATGGCCTCGACCGCCTCGCGGATCTTCTCTTGAACATCGGGGTGCATCGGGTTGCCGGTATGGCCCATCGCGGAGGAGAGATCCCCCGGCCCGATAAAGATCGCATCGACCCCCGGCACGCCGGCAATGGCGGGGATTTCGGCCACCGCTTCGGGGGTTTCGACCTGCACGATCACGCATTGCGCCTCTGCATAGGTGCTGAGGTAATCGGTTTGCCGCGCGTAATCATTGGCGCGGATCGTGGCCGAGATGCCGCGCAGCCCTTCGGGCGGGTAGCGGGTCCATGATACGGCTTGGCGGGCGGCCTCGGCGGTTTGGATCATCGGGAACATCAGATTGCGCACGCCGATATCCAGCAGCCGCTTGGTCATCGTTTGGTCCGAGGATGGCATGCGCACAATCATCTGCGCATCGGGATTGGCACTGCCTGCCGCGCGCAGATGGTCGGTAATTTGGCTCAGGTCGTTGGGCGCATGCTCCATATCCAACAACAACCAGTCGATCCCGCTGCCCGCCGCAATCTCTGTCACCGTAGGAGAGCAAAGCGAGAGCCAAAAGCCCGACAGGCGGCTGCCGGGGCGGAGCGTTTGTTTCAGTGGTTTTCCCGACATTTTCGCGGCTCCTCCCTCAAATGGTATCGACAATTGGGGTGATACGGTAATATATCAGTTCGAGCAAGATGTGTTTTCCAACCTTTTTGTGATGATGTTTTAGCTGGCGAGGAATCCATGACCGAGACCAAGAAAACCGCCGATCAGCTGCGCAGCGCGCGCTGGTTCGCCCCCGACGATCTGCGCAGCTTTGGCCATCGGTCGCGCATGATGCAGATGGGTCTGGGCCCCGAGGATTGGGAAGGCCGCCCGGTGATCGGCATCCTGAACACTTGGTCCGAGATGAACCCCTGCCACCTTCATTTCCGCGACCGCGCGGAGGACGTGAAGAAGGGAATCGCGCAGGCCGGGGGGCTGGGGCTTGAGATACCGACGATCTCGATCGACGAGAGCTTCACCAAGCCGACTTCGATGCTCTACCGCAATATGATCGCGATGGAGACCGAAGAGACGATCCGCTCGCACCCGCTCGATGGCGTGGTGCTCATGGGCGGATGTGACAAGTCCACGCCCGGTCTGACCATGGGGGCGATCAGCGCAGGCGTGCCGTTCATCTTCTTGCCCGCGGGGCCGATGCTGCGGGGCAATTACGCGGGCCGGGCGCTTGGCTCTGGTTCGGACGCCTGGAAGTTCTGGGACGAACGCCGCGCAGGCACGATCTCGGCCGAGGAATGGGTCGGCGTCGAAGGCGGCATTGCGCGGTCCTACGGGCATTGCATGACGATGGGCACCGCCTCCACCATGACCGCGATTGCCGAGGCGATGGGGTTGACCCTGCCGGGGGCGACCTCGATCCCCGCTGCGGATGCGGGGCACAAACGGATGAGCGCCTCTTGCGGGCGGCGCATTGTCGATATGGTTTGGGAAGACCTGACGCCGGACAAGATCATCACCCCCGCCGCCGTGCAAAACGCGGCGACGGTGGCGATGGCGACGGGCTGTTCGACCAATGCGGTGGTGCATCTCTTGGCCATGGCGCGCCGGGCCGGGGTGGCGCTGGAGTTGAGCGATCTCGACGCTCTGGGCCGCATCACGCCGCTGATCGCCAATATCCGCCCCTTGGGCAGCAGCGAATATCTGATGGAGGATTTCTATTTCGCGGGCGGGCTGCGGGCGCTGATGGACCAGTTGGGCGACAAGCTTGACCGGTCGGCCATCACCTGCACCGGCAAACCGCTGGAGGAGGGGATCGCGAATGCGCCTGTCTATAATGACGACGTGATCCGGCCCCTGTCGAACCCGGTCTATAAGGAAGGCTCGCTTGCCGTGCTCAAGGGCAACCTTTGCCCCAATGGCGCGGTGATCAAACCGGCGGCCTGCGATCCAAAGTTCCACCACCACGAAGGCCCGGCGCTGGTCTTTGACAGCTACCCCGAGATGAAGGCCGCCATCGACGACGAAAACCTCGATGTGACGCCCGACCATGTGCTGGTGCTGCGCAACGCAGGTCCGCAGGGCGGGCCGGGGATGCCGGAATGGGGGATGCTGCCGATGCCCAAGGCGCTGCTGAAACAGGGGCACCGGGACATGCTGCGGATCTCGGATGCGCGGATGTCGGGCACCTCTTACGGCGCTTGCATCCTGCATGTCGCGCCGGAGTCTTTCGTGGGCGGGCCGCTGGCGCTGCTCAAGACGGGGGACATCGTGCGCATGGATCTTGAGGCCCGAACCCTCGACATGTTGGTGGCTGAGGACGAACTCGCCGCCCGCCGCGCTGCGTGGAAAGCGCCCGAGCCACGGTTTGAGCGGGGCTGGGGCTATATGTTCCAGCGTCATGTGGGGCAGGCCGATCAGGGCTGCGACTTTGACTACCTCACCGCGGCCTTCGGCCAAGCGGCGGGTGAGCCGGATATTTTCTGAGAGGGGCTGGCAATGACACATGATCTTTCGAAAGCGCTTACCGGCATCTCGGGCATCCTCGTGACGCCCTATGACGCGGGCGGAGAGATCGCGCCGCGCAAGCTGACGCCGATCATTGACCGCGCGCTTGCCGCCGGGGTGCATATCCCGGTGGTGAACGGCAATACCGGCGAATACTACGCGCTGACCAATGACGAGGCCCGCACCATGGTGCGCGAGGTGGCGCAGATGATCGACGGGCGCGCGCCGCTGCTTGCGGGTGTCGGGCGCGGCATTCGCGATGCCTGTGCGCTGGCCAAGGCAAGTGCCGAGGCGGGGGCGGATGCGCTGATGATCCATCAGCCGCCCGATCCCTTTGTCTCTCCCCGTGGTACGGTCGATTATGTGCGCGCGGTGCGTGATGCCTCGGGCGGGCTGCCGGTGATGCTGTACCTGCGCAACGATGCGATGGGGCCCGAGGGCATCGCGCGGCTGTGCGAGGTCGACGGGGTGAAGGGCGTCAAATGGGCCACGCCGAACCCCTTGAACCTTGCCCGCGCGATCGAAGCGGCGCCGAAAGACATCGTCTGGGTCGGCGGTTTGGCCGAGGTCTGGGCGCCGCCGCTCTATGCCGTGGGGGCGCGGGGCTTCACCTCGGGCCTCATCAACGTCTGGCCCGAGCGCTCGGTCGCCATCCACGCGGCACTCGACGCAGGCGACTACGGCGAAGCGAACCGCCTCATCGCCGGGATGCGCGCCTTTGAGGACATCCGCGCGGAAGAGCATAACGGCACCAATGTCACCGGCGTCAAAGCCGCCCTTATGGCCATCGGACAGGATTGCGGCCCCACGCGCCCGCCTTCCGCATGGCCGCTGACGGAACAGCAGCAGGCGGTGTTGGATCAATTCGTGAAAGACAATCAACTGAAGGGAGAGGCGGCATGAGCCCCGAACTACGCGAGAAACTCCAAGCGGTCTCGGTCGCGACATTGGCGACGGCGCTGTACAAGCGCGGGCTGCGCAATCAGGTGGTGCAGGGGGTCGGTCCGGTAGCCGCCAAGGGGCGCAACATGGTCGGCCCTGCCTTTACCCTGCGCTATATGCCTGCCCGCGAAGACCGCAACCAATTGGTCGAATTCCGCAATCCCGAGCACCCGCAGCGCGTCGCGATCGAGACCTGCCCCGAGGGCCATGTGTTGGTGATGGACAGCCGCAAGGATGCCCGCGCCGCCAGCGCCGGTGACATCCTGATCACCCGGCTGATGATGCGCGGCGCGGCGGGTGTGGTGACCGACGGGGGCTTGCGCGATGCGGCGACCATCGGCGCGCTTGAGATTCCCGCCTATCACGCGCGGCCCTCCAGCCCCACGAACCTGACGCTGCATGAGGCGATTGAGATCAACTGCCCCGTAGGCTGCGGCGATGCCCCGGTCTTTCCCGGCGATATCGTGGTGGGCGACGACGACTGCGTGATCATCATCCCCGCGGATATTGCCGAAGAGGTGGCCGAAGAGGCTGTCGAGATGACCGCCTATGAGGATTTCGTGGTGGAGCAGGTCAAGGATGGCGCCGGGATCATCGGGCTTTACCCCGGCACCAAGCAAGAGAACCTTGATAAGTTCGCCGCGTGGCGCAAGGCCAACAACCGCTGAGTTAGGGCTTTTCCGGGGTGAAATACTCCGGGAAAGCCGCCCGTTTCTCGGTCATCCGGTCGACGGTGCGTTGTAGGTGCTGGCGCAGCGCCCCCATCGCCGCGGGCGCATCGCCCGCTTCGATCCCGTCGAGGATGCGGCTGTGGCCGCCGATCACGTCCTTGTTGTTCAGAATGCGGCCCGCCTCATCAATATCGTCCAGATGCAGGCGGCGCAGACGTTCCAGATGGCCCGCATGGCTGCGCATGATACGCTGGCTTTGCACATGGCCCGCCGCCACGAAGAGGGTCTGGTGAAACACCTCGTCCAACTCCTGAAAGGTCGGCACATCGCCGGGCTGGTCCGAAATGCTGCTTTGCAAGGCGACGATGCTGCGCAGACGGGTGAGGGCTTCGGGCGCGATCTCATCGGCCAAACGGCGCACGACTTCGGTCTCAAGCGCGATGCGCATGAACTGCGCCTCGCGGATCGCCGACATATCGATCGGCGTGACCAGCGTGCGCGATTGCGGGTAGATCTTGACCAGCCCCTCTTTGGCCAGCTGTTGCAGCGCATCGCGCAGCGGCGTCAAGCTGACGCCATGGGTCTCGGCCAGTTCGGCACGCAACAGCGGTGTGCCGGGCGGCAGGTCGAGCCTTACGATCTGATCGCGCAGGGTGGCGTAAACCCCGCGTCCCGTGGGCCCGCCCTCGAACAGTCCCAAGTCGGCCCCACCGCCAAGGATGCTTTTGGCAAGGGTCTGTGCGCTCTGCGCGGCGGGTTTCTTCGATGCGGTCATGCGGGCTCTTCCATAGCTGTTAAATCTAATATATCAGTTAATGACATCTTACCGAAGCGGTTTTTTCGACACCCGAGGGAGGGGAGCATCCGATGGACAGCCAGACCATGCAAGAGGACAGACGCGCAAAGGTAATGCTGCTGTCACCGACGGATAACGTGGTCGTGGCAACCGCGGCGGTTCCCCGTGGCGCGGTATTGCCGCAAGACGGGCTGCGTGCCAACCATGATACGCCCCAAGGTCACAAGATCGCGATCCGCCCGATCCAGCGCGGCGCGCCGATCCTGAAATTCGACACGGTGATCGGCTATGCGGCAGAAGAGATCGCCGCAGGCGATTGGTTGCACAGCCATAACATCAAGTTCGACGCGGTTGACAAAGACTATGCCTTTGCCCGCGATTATACCCCGACCAAGCTGCTGCCACCGCAAAAGCGCGCCCAGTTCATGGGCATCCGCCGCGCCAATGGCCGGGTCGGCACGCGCAACTACATCGGGCTTTTCGTCACCGTGAATTGCTCGGCCACCGTGGCGCGCAAGATCGCCAATTACTTCGACGAAGAGCGGATGGAGGCATGGGAGAACGTCGACGGGGTGATCCCCTTCATCCACGAATCCGGCTGCGGAATGGAGCTTACGGGCGAGCCGATGGACCTGCTGCGCCGCACGCTCTCGGGCTATATCCGCCACCCCAATCTGGCCGGTGCCGTGGTCCTGTCGCTGGGTTGTGAGCGCAACAACCTCGCCCAATTCTTTGAAGAGGAGGGGTTGGCCGAGGGCAAGATGCTGCGCTGCGTCACCATGCAACATGTCGGCGGCACGGCCCGCGCGATTGCCGAAGGCAAAGAGGCGGTGCGCGAAATGCTGGATCAGGCCAATGCCGTCCGGCGTGAGCCCTGTTCGGCGGAACATATCACCATCGGGATGCAATGCGGCGGGTCGGACGGGCTTTCGGGGCTCTCGGCCAACCCCGGTCTGGGGGCGGCGGCTGATATCCTCGTGCGCAACGGCGGCACGGCGATCCTTTCGGAAACGCCCGAGATTTTCGGCGTCGAACACCTGCTGACCCGGCGTGCCCGCAGTGAAGAGGTGGGGCGCAAGCTGGTCGAACGCATGGATTGGTGGCTGGACTATACCAAGGGCCGCGACACGCAGATCAACGGCGTGGTCAGCCCCGGCAATCAGGCAGGCGGGCTGGCAAATGTGCTCGAAAAATCGCTCGGCGGGGCCAAGAAAAGCGGCAGCACGGGGCTGATGGAGGTCTACCGCTATGCCGAACCGGTGACGCAAAAGGGGCTGGTCTTCATGGATACGCCCGGCTTCGATCCCGTCTCGGCCACCGGGCAGATCGCGGGGGGCGCGAACCTGATCTGCTTCACCACCGGGCGCGGGTCGTGCTTTGGCTCCTACCCCTCACCGACGATCAAACTCGCTTCCAACACGCCGATGTTCACCAAGATGCAGGACGATATGGACATCAACTGCGGCACGGTCATCGACGGCGACCAAAGCCTAGAGGAATTGGGCCAAAGGATCTTCGAGCGCATCCTTGCCATCGCCTCGGGCGAGCAAAGCAAATCCGAAGCGCTCGGCGTGGGCGAGGAAGAATTCGCGCCTTGGCCGATTGGGGTCACGGGGTAACAGATGTCGAAGGGGACAGCGCAGATGAAACCGAACTATGTGAAACTGGTCGAGGATACGCCGCTGCCGCGCATGGCGCTTTGCCGTCAGACCTTTGCCGCAACCCAGATCGACGACCCGCGCGCCGCCGTGGCAGAGGCGATGCAGGCCGATTGCGCGGGCAAGATCAAGCCGGGCATGTCCATCGCCATCACCGCAGGCAGCCGCGGGCTGGCGAAGCTGCCGGAACTGCTGGCCGCCATCGTGGCCGAGGTCCGCGCGCGCGGGGCGCATCCCTTTGTTGTGCCTGCCATGGGCAGCCATGGTGGGGCAACGGCAGAGGGGCAAACGGCGCTTTTGGCTAAACTGGGCGCCACCGAGGAAAGCCTCGGTTGCGAAATCCGCTCTTCGATGGAAACCGATGAGATCGGCGTCCTCGACAACGGCATGTCGGTGCGGATGGACCGCCATGCCAATGCCGCCGATGGGATTATCCTGTTCAACCGGATCAAGCCGCATACTTCTTTCCGCGCGCCGAACGAAAGCGGGCTGGCCAAGATGCTTTCGATCGGGTTGGGCAAGCAATCGGGGGCCGAAACCTGCCATTCGCGGGGCATCGATAACGTCGGCATCTTCGTGGCCAAGATGGCGCGGATGAAGTTGGAGCGTTGCAAGGTGCTTTTCGGCATCGGCACGATTGAGAATGCCTATGACGGGCTGGCGCAGGTCGTGGCGCTTGACAGCGACGGGATGCTGGAGGCCGAAGCGCCCTATCTGCAAGAGGCGATGCGCAACATGCCCCGCCTGCCGCTGGGGCCGCTGGATGCGCCTTCGGCCTCGGGCGATCTGGACGTGCTGGTGGTGGATGAGATCGGCAAAGAGTTCTCTGGCACCGGGATGGACCCCAATATCACCCATCGGTTTTCGAGCGAGAAGATGCAGGTCCATCTGCATATCTCCCGGCTGGTGGCGCTTGGCCTTTCGCCGCGCAGCAACGGCAACGGCAATGGCGCGGCGCGGGCGGATGTGATCACGCAGCGGTTGGAGCAGGATTTTGACCGCGAGGCGGTCTATGCCAATGCCATCACCTCGCAGGTGCTAAAACAGTCGAAAATCCCGATGGTCATGCCCTGCGACCGCACCGCGATCCAGACGGCGGTCAAGACCTGCGGGGCCGAGGATATCACCAAGGTCCGGCTGCTGCGCATCCCCAACACGTTGAAGCTTGAGTATCTCTATGCCTCCGAGGCGATGCTGCCGGAACTGCGCGACCGCCCGGGGCTTGAGGTGGTGGGCGATCTGCAAGAGATGCAGTTTGACGCAGGTCTGCTGCGCAACCCATGGCCGGAGGGGCATTGATGCGGGGCCAAGGGCTGCACCTACACCTCGACCCCGTTGGCGGAGCGGCGGGGGATATGTTCATCGCAGCGATGCTGCATGCCTTCCCCGATCTGGCCGAGCGCGCAATGGCCGATGTCGCCGCCGTGCTCCCCGCTGAGGTGGGATATGCAGAACTGAGCGAACATGTCGCCTCGGGCATCACGTCGCGACGGTTTGAGCTGGTGCTGACAGCGCCCGACGCCGGCAGGCGGCACGGTGCCGAGACGACCTATCGCGCCATGCGCAACTTGCTAGAGAACGCAGCGCTGTCCGAGGGCACGGCGGAGGCCGCCTGCGCGATCCTTCACCGGATTGCCGAGGCCGAAGCGCAGGTGCATGATATCCCCATCGACCGGGTGCATTTTCACGAGATCGCGGATTGGGACGCGCTGATGGATGTCACCGCCGCGGGCAGCATCTGCGCCGCGCTGGCGGGGGCGACCGTCTCGCTCGCGCCGCTGCCTCTTGGCGGGGGGCTGGTCGAGACGGCGCATGGCAAACTGCCGGTGCCCGCGCCCGCCACGGCGCTGATCTTGCAGGGCTATGATTGGCATGACGACGGGGTGCCGGGCGAGCGGGTGACACCCACCGGGGCCGCGATCCTTGCCCATCTCACCGGCGGCAGCCCCATTGCCAGCCGTCCACCCGGGCGGCTGCGCTGTACCGGATCGGGCGCGGGGATGCGGGTGATGAAAGGCCTGCCGAATATCCTGCGGGTCAGCGTTTTTGACACCGCCACGGCGGGCATCGCGCAGGACAGTCTTGTGCAATTCGCCTGCGATATCGACGACATGACGGGCGAAGAACTGGGCGCGGCGGTGGATCGGTTGCGCGAGATGGAGGGCGTGGTCGATCTCATGATGTTCAGCGGGCAGGGCAAGAAATCCCGCCCCGTCACGCGGCTTGAGTTGCTGGTGCAGCCGCAAGAGGCTGAGGCGGTCGCCGCGCGGGTCTTCGATCTGACTTCGACCCTCGGCCTCCGCCGCAGTCTTGTCGACCGGCTGATCCTCCCACGGGAAAGCGATGACAGCGGCCCGCTTCGGCGCAAGCGTGCACGGCGCCCCGGTGGGCATGAGACCATTAAGGTCGAAAGCGACGATCTGGCTGAGGCCGAGACCCTGCACGCCCGCCGCAGCCGCGCCCGCGCGGCGGAGGTGTAGGGGCCAGTGATCTAACTTGCTTATCACCGGCCCGCGTGTGAAAACCCTTTGACGTCAGTTCAGGGGGCCGCATGGAAACGCCACTCACCGCCACGTTGCGCCAGTATGAGGTCTTCGTCGCCATCGCGGAAACGCTGCATTTCGGTCAAGCGGCTGCCGCGCTCGGCGTGGCGCAACCGGCGCTGACGCAGCAGCTGAAACATCTCGAAACCGCCTTTGGCGGTGAGCTTCTCTTTGACCGCAACCGCCGCCGGGTGATGCTGACCGACTTCGGCAAGTCGCTGCTGCCCGAGGCCCGCGCGCTGCTGCAACAGGCCCGGCGGGTCGAGGCATTGGCCGAAGCGGCGCGCAGCGGTCAGCGCGGGCGGATCGAATTGGCCTATGTCGGCTCGGCCTCCTACGCGGGAATCCTCGGACGGCTCCTGCGCGAGTTGCGCGCGGGCGCGGCAGAGGTGGATCTGATCCTGCGCGAGTTGGACATGGACCTGCAAATCGCCGAGATCGTGGCGGGCAGGCTCGACGCGGGTTTCGTGCGCCTGCCGCTTTCCGGCGTGCCAGAGGATTTGGCCACCCGCACGGTTCATACCGAGGATATCTTGCTGGCTGTGCCGCCCGATCACCGCCTTGCCGAGGTGCCTTCCGTTGCCATGGCGGCGCTGCGCGAGGAGAGTTTCATCTTCAGCCACCTTGGCCCCGACATGGGCTTTGCCGCCTGCGCCTATCAACTCTGCGCCGATGCCGGTTTCGCCCCCAGCGTGGCCCATCGCGCGCCGCAGTTCACCGCCATCGTAAACTTCGTCTCGGCGGGTCTCGGGGTGGCTTTCGTCCCCGCCTCTGCCGCGCGGATGAAGGATGCAGGCGTGTCCTTCCTGCCGATCCGCGACGCCAAGGTGCAAAGCCGGATCGGGCTGGCCTATCTGCGCAATGCGCGCAATCCGGTTCTGCGCCGGCTGCTTGAGGCCCTAGAACCCGAAGGCTGATTACCCGACCGCCGTGCCACCACAGACAAAGACCGTCTGCCCAGTGATAAAGCCACTGCGCGGATCGGCAAAGAAGGACACCGCCTGCGCCACGTCTTCAGGTGTTCCCATCCGGCCCATCGGCACCGCATCGACAATGGCGCGGGTTTCCGGCGCGTCTTCCGGGTTGTTCTCCCAAAAGGCGGTGGTGGCGATGGGGCCGGGGGCGACGCAGTTCACGGTGATCCCGTCGCGCGCCAGTTCCAGCGCCCAAGTCCGCGCCATCGACTGGATCGCACCCTTGCTTGCGGAATAGAGCGTGCGGTCGATCTTGCCCTTGGTCACGCGGCTGGTGTTCATCACGATCCGCCCAGCCCCCGCCGCGCGCATTCCCGGCACGACCAGTTTCGCCGCCAGAATGCTGGGGCGCAGGTTCAGATGCATGATGGGGTCGAAATCGTCGAGGTCGACGGTGTCGAAGGATGCGGGCTTCACGATACCGACGTTATTGACCAGACAGGTCACCGGCCCCTGCGCGAGGATGCGTTGGAGGGCAGCCGTGGTCGCCGCGATGTCCGTCAGATCCACCCGCTGCGCATCCGCCCGAAGCGCGGGGTCTTCGGGGGCTTCGATATCCAGCACGAAGACACGCCAGCCGTCCTCACGCAGCCTGCGCGCGATGCCGAGGCCGATGTTGCGCGCCCCGCCGGTGACGAGCGCATGGCGCGGAGAGGGGTCTTGGGTCACGGGGCGGCATCCTTTTTCCTATTTGCTATTTACTTATCACTACGCTCTGGTGATAAGTAAACAACTGATATCCGGGAGGGGGATCACATGGCCAAAGGCATCATCATCGTGGGGGCGGGCACGATGGGCCAATCCATCGGCAGGCTCTTTGCCCAGCACGGCTGGAGGGTTCAAGCGGTCGACCCGACCGAGGCCGCGCGGGAGGCATTTTTGGCCACGGTGCCGGGGGCGACCGCCTACGCTGCCTTGGAGGAGGCAGGGCATGCCGATCTCGCGCTGGAATGCGTGCCGGAAGACCTCGCGCTGAAACGCCGTGTGCTCGCTGCTTTGGAGGGGGCCGTGCCGGAGGGCGCGCCGATCTTGTCCAACACCTCTGGCCTGAGATTGGAAGAGATGACGGCGGATATGGCTCGGCCCGAACGCGCCGTGATCACGCATTTCTTCAACCCCGGCGATGTGATCCCCGCCGTCGAAGTCGTCGCAGCTGAAGACGCGCCCGAAGGGCTTTGTGCCGAGGTCATGACCCTGCTGCGCGGGTTGGAGCGGCGTCCCGTGCGGCTGGATCACGCGCCGCCCGGTTTCGTGGCCAATCGCATTCAGCATGCCATCATGCGCGAATGCCTGCATTTGGTGGACCAAGGGGTCGCCAGCCCGGCGGAGATCGACGAGATCGTGCAATGGTCGGTGGGCGTGCGCATGGCGCTTTCCGGCCCGTTCCGCCAGCGCGATCTGAACGGGCTGGGCACCCATCTGAGCATCGCCGAATACCTCTACCCGGACCTTTGCGACCGGCACGACCCTTCGCCCAGCCTCACCGCATTGGTCGAGCGGGGGCAGCTTGGCAAGCGCAGCGGCAAGGGGTTCTACGACTGGCCCGAGGGGGAGAGCTCAGGCCCGACGGAGGAAGCCCTCCGCCGTGTCATCGCCCTCGCCCGCGACAGCGCCGATTGATTTTCCAGAAAGCCGAGGACACCCATGACCGATACTCCTGCCATCATCTGCGTGGCCATCACCGGATCGCTGCCGACCAAGGCCGACAACCCGGCGGTGCCGATCGACATTAGCGAGCAGATCGAAAGCACCCATGCCGCCTTTGAGGCCGGGGCGACGATCTGCCATGCCCATGTGCGCACCGCCGATGGCACCCCCACGGCGGACCCCGACCGTTTTGCGCGGTTGCAAGAGGGGCTGCGGGAACATTGCCCCGGCATGATCGTGCAATTCTCGACCGGTGGGCGTTCGGGCGCGGGCAAGAACCGGGGCGGGATGCTGCCGCTGCGGCCCGACATGGCCTCGCTTTCGGTGGGGTCGAACAACTTTCCCAACCGCGTCTATGAGAACCCGCCCGAGCTTGTCGACTGGCTGGCGGAAGAGATGATGACCTATAGCGTGCTGCCCGAGATCGAAGTCTTTGACCTCAGCCACATCCTACAGGCCAAGGCGATGGCGAAGGCGGGCAAGATCCCGGCCCGGCCCTATATCCAATTCGTCATGGGCGTGAAAAACGCCATGCCAGCGGATCGGGAGGTTTTTGATTTCTATATCAAAACCGTCAAACGGCTCTTCGGCGATATCCCGTGGTGCGCCGCCGGGATCGGGCGGCATCAGGCCGAGTTGAACGCATGGTGCGCCGCCGCGGGGGGCCATCTGCGCACGGGGCTGGAGGACAACATCCGGCTGGACAAACAGACCCTCGCCCCCTCCAATGCCGCCCTCGTGACCCGCGCGGCCGAGATCTGCGCAGAGGCCGGTCGCCCCGTCGCCACCGCGCAGCAGGCGCGTGAGATTCTGGGGCTGGCCTGAGGCCGCCCGGTCCACCGTGATAGATCAAGGAGATTGAGATGAAGAAACTGACATTCGCCCTCGCCACCTTTGCCGCACCGTTGGCGGCGCATGAGGGCGCGCATGTGCATCCCCATGGCAACGATCCCTTCTGGGCGGTGGCGATGCTGTCGCTGGCGATCGTGATCCTTGCCGCAGCGGTGCTGCGCCGCAAGTAGGGCGTCAGCGCCGATCAGCCACCAAAGCCGCGCGATCCGCCCGCCCGGCCAAAGCCGCCGCGCGATGCGGCGGTGGCGCGGGTCATCGGGGTTTTGCCGATGGTGGTGCTGGGCCGGGTGAATTGCGAGGTGCTGAGCTTGGCCGCGCCGCGATTGGTCGAATAGGTGCTTGAGCGTGCCGCGTTGGTAAAGCGGCCATCCTTCGTCTTGTACAGTGGCTGCGCCGCCGCCATGCCCGCGCGGTTGCTCATCATATTGCCGATCAGATAGCCCGCCAGCAGGGGCATGAATATGCCGCCCGATCCGCCTTGGGTCGCTGCCTCTTCCGAGCCGCAGGCGCCTTCGCCATGCTGCTCTTCGCAGACCTCAAGGCTGTCGTAGCGCGGGGCGGATTCCACATGGAGGGTTTGCGCCGCGTCAAAGGCGGTTTCGCATTCCTGTTCGCTGTACATCCCGCCACGTTCGGCATCGGCAAGACAGCTTTGCAGGTCGGGAAAGGCGGCGGCGTCGACCTTTTCCTCCTCACAGCCAGCAAGGGTGAAGGCGGCGGCGCCGACAATGGCGATGGAAACCCGTTTCGAGCGTTTGGTCATAATGGTCGTCTTTCTGCCAAGGGGCGGCGGAGCGGTGGGCTATGCCACAATGTAGTGCGGTTTGAAGCGTGACAAATCCTGCGTGATGCGCGAGCGATCTTCGCGGATGCCGATGCCGGCGCAACTCTCGCCCACGATCCACGAGCCGATCACCGGGCGGAAACCGTCGAATGTGGGCAGCGGGGCATAGGCCTGCAGGATGCGCGGATGCTCGGCGTAATCAGAGTTTTGCGACTGTTCGATCACCTTACCGGACTGGTGGATCGTGACCGAGGCCCCCTCGCGCGAAAGGATCGGCTTGCGGACATGCGCCTCGGCCAGTTCCGCCGCGGCACGGTCAAAGGCGTCGGCGCAGGCGGGGGCGGCGGGGCCGCGCCCGGCGAGCGCATCGGCCACATCAGCCTCGAAAAACGCGGGCAGCAGATTGGGGTGGCCTTCGAACATCTGCCACAGCACCGGCAGAAGGCCCTTGTTGGACAAAAGCGCTTTCCACGCAGGCTCCAGAAACAGACAGCCCGAGCCTTGGATATGGGCGGCGTAGTCGTCGCGCAGCAGGTCTTCCCATGGGTAGAGTTTGAACAGGACGGCAATGCGGCGGTCTTGATCATCAAGGAAATGGCCATCGTCGCTTAGCCCGATCTTGTCGAGATCGCAGTAATGCGCGCCCAGCCCCGCTTCGCGTGCGGCCCAGCCCATGGCTTCGACGGTGCCGTAGTCTTCGGGGTTGTCGGCCACGGCGGTGAAATGCAGATCGCTGTCCTGCTCGAAGACATCGCCAAAGCGGGCGACCAGCGCCTCATGAATGCCGTTGAACTGATCCGTGCCCTCGGGCAATGCGCCCGCTTTCAAGTGGTCCTCAAGCCACTGCCACTGAAAGGCCGCGCTTTCGTAAAGCGAGGTCGGTGTATCTGCGTTATATTCCAACAGTTTCGCCGGGTTTGTGCCGTCATAGGCCAGATCGAAACGGCCATAGATCTCAGGATCGCCCCGGCGCCAGCTGTCGGCCACAAGGTCGCGGTGGGCATCTGGAATGGCGAGCCGGGTCATCAACTCTTCGCTGGCGATGATCTCGGCCACGGCCTCGCGGCACATGGCGTGAAGCTCGGTCGAAGGGTCTTCGATGTCATTCTCGATCTGGGTGAGGGTGAAGGCATAGGCCGAGGTTTCGTCCCAATAGGGTTCGCCATGCATATCGGCAAAGGTAAAGCCCACCTCTTGCGCATGGGCGCACCAGTCCGGTCTTTCGGGCAGTGTGATCTTTTGCAACGGTTCGCTCCCCCGGTTTCGCCCTCGCTTCTAATCGGCTTTGCGCCAAGCGGCCAGAGGGGGCGGCGGTTGGACGCGGCTGCGCAGTCAAAAGCCTCGTAATCATGGTTATGTTGCTAATGTGCGCTGCCCCAGCTCCACCAGCCACACCCGCTTGCCGCTCATCCACGCCGCCCTACGTCCCGAGGCAGCCGATAGCCGGAGGGGGCCGCTCCTCCGCCCCCATTTAGCCAAAGGAAATTGCCGTGGAAACGAATCTGACCATCAATGGCACGAAGCAGCGGCTGGATCTCGATCCCCGCACGACGCTGCTGGATGCGCTGCGCCACCATCTTGGACTGACCGGCAGCAAGAAGGGCTGCGATCACGGGCAATGCGGCGCCTGCACGGTCATGGTGAATGGCCGCCGGATCAACGCCTGCCTGACATTGGCCTGTATGCATGACGGTGATGAGGTGACCACCATCGAAGGCATCGGAGCGCCCGGCAACCTCAGCCCGCTGCAAGAAGCCTTTGTCAGCGAAGACGGGTTCCAATGCGGCTATTGCACGCCGGGGCAAATCTGCTCGGCCACCGCGATGCTGGAAGAGATCGCAGAGGGCTGGCCCAGCCATGTGACCGATGACCTGAGCGGCAAGCCCGCGCTGACGACGGAAGAAATCGCGGAACGGATGAGTGGCAATCTCTGCCGGTGTTCGGCCTATCCCAACATCGTCGAGGCGATCCGAAAAGCGGCGGGAGAAAGCGCATGAGACCATTCGACTATACCCGCGCCGAAAACACAGAGGCCGCCGCGCGGCAAGCAGCCAGCGGTGGTACCTTCATCGCCGGGGGCACCAACCTTCTCGATCTGATGAAGCTGGAGGTCATGACCCCCGAGGCGCTGATCGACATCAACCGGCTCGACCTTGGCGAGATCGAAGAGACCGAAGACGGCGGGCTGCGCATCGGGGCCTTGGTGACCAACAGCGATCTGGCCAATGACGCCCGCCTGCGCAAGGGCTGGCCGGTGCTGAGCCGTGCGTTGCTGGCCGGGGCCAGCGGGCAGTTGCGCAACAAGGCGACGACTGGCGGCAACCTGCTGCAACGCACGCGCTGCCTGTATTTCTACGACCGCGCCATGCCCTGCAACAAACGCGAGCCGGGCACGGGCTGTTCGGCGAAGGAGGGGTTTAACCGCATCCTCGCCGTCTTGGGCACCTCGGAGCATTGCATCGCCACCCATCCCAGCGACATGGCCGTGGCCATGCGGGCGCTCGGGGCCGAGGTGGAGACGCTGAAAGAAGACGGCAGCACACGTCGGCTGACGCTGGATGAACTTTACCTGCTGCCCGGAGAGCGGCCAGACCAAGAAACCGTTCTTGAGCCGGGCGAATTGATCACCGCCGTGGTGCTGCCTGCGCCGGTAACGGGCAACCAGACCTATCGCAAGGTGCGGGACCGGGCTTCTTATGCCTTTGCCCTCGTCTCGGTCGCCGGGATTGTCGAGATGGAGGGCGGGCGGATCACCCGTGCCGATCTGGCCTTTGGCGGGCTGGCGCCGAAACCTTGGCGCAATGGGGAGGTGGAGGATCTGCTGACCGGCAACGTGCCTTCGGAAGACCTTTTCAACAAAGCCGCCGATCTGCTGCTGGCCGAGGCCAAAGGCTATGGCGCGAATGATTTCAAAATCCCCCTCGCCCGCCGCACGCTGGTGTCGGTGCTGAACGAACTTACCGCGGAGGCCCAGCAATGACCGAGCAATTCAAGATGGACGCGCCTGCGACCGCCCGCAGGCTGGACGATATGGCGCAGGGGCTTGTCGGCGCGCCGCTGGACCGCCCCGAGGGGCCGCTGAAGGTGAGCGGCACGGCGACCTATGCCAATGAATGGCAGGTTGAGGGCATGGTGCATGGCGTCATGGTCCGCGCGCCGGGCAATAGCGGCCGGGTGGTCTTGGCCAACCGCGACGCGGTGGCGCAGATGCCGGGGGTATTGGCCGTGATCCAAGACCCGCGCCTGCTGCGCAACCCCGCGCAAGGCACAGCGAACCAAGCGCCAATTCAAGGGCCGGAACAGGCCGCCTATCTCGGCCAGTTGATCGCAGTGGTCGTCGCCGAGGAATTCGAACAGGCCCGCCATGCGGCGCAATCGCTGAAGGTGGAGCTGGAGAATGGCGAGGTCATGCCGGTCGATCCCGCAACGGCGGCGGTTGAACCGCAAGAGGCGAAAACGCTGGATCAGGGCGATCTGGAGGGCGCTATGGCTCAGGCTGCTTTCTCAGTCGATGTAACCTATACCACCCCGTCGCATTCCAGCACCCCAATGGAGCCGCATGCCTCCATCGCCTCATGGGACGGGGAAGACCTGACCCTGCGCGGCAGCTATCAGATGCTGAAATACAACCGCAATGAGCTGTCCGATGCCTTGGGCATCCACCCTGACCGGCTGCGCATCCTGTCGCCCTATGTCGGCGGCGGCTTCGGGTCAAAACTCGGCATCGCGCCCGAGGCGGTCGCGGCGGCGATTGCCGCGAAAGAGGTGGGCCGCCCGGTCTCTGTCGCGCTGCACCGCCAGCAGGTCTATGAGGCGACGATGCGCCGGTCCGAGACCACGCAGCAGGTGCGCCTTGCCGCCGATGCCGAAGGTCGGCTGACCGGTCTGGGCCATGATGCGCGGGTGTCCAACCTGCCCGGAGAGAGCTTTGCCGAGCCGGTTTTGCAAGCCTCGCATTTCCTCTATGCCGGGGCGAATCGCAAGATGTCGATGGATTTGGCGCGGGTGCACCGGCTTTGCGCAGGCTCCGTCCGCGCACCGGGCGAGGCGGTGGGCGTCACCGTTTTCGAAGGCGCGATGGATGAACTGGCCGATAAGATCGGCATGGACCCTGTCGAACTGCGCCGCCGCAACATCCCCGAGAAAGACCCCGAAAGCGGCAAGGAATTCTCCTCCCGCCGTTTCCGAGAGGCGCTCGACAGCGGGGCCGAGACATTCGGCTGGGCCGACCGCCCCGGCGTCAAGGAGCGGCGCGAGGGGGAATGGCTGATCGGCTATGGCATGGCCTCTGCCGCACGGGTGAACGTGTTGATGGAGAGCCAAGCCCGCGTGACGCTGATGCCCGATGGCCGCCTGCGGGTCGAAACGGATATGACCGATATCGGCACCGGCACCTATGCGATCTTGGGCCAAATTGCAGGCGATATGATGGGTCTGCCGCGCGATGCGGTCGACGTGGTCTTGGGCGATACCACCCTGCCCCCGGCATCTGGTTCCGGCGGGTCGTGGGGCGCGTCGTCGAGCGGCACCTCAGTCTATCTGGCCTGCGAGGCGATCCGCAAACAGCTCGCCGCGCGGCTGGAGGTGGAGGAAGGCGACCTCACGCTAAAAGACGGGATGGCAACCTTTGACAACCAGACCCGCAGCCTGAGCGATATCCTGAACGGGGATGAGATTGCCAAAGTGGGTCACGTCCAGCCCGGCGATACTTCTGAGGCAGTGCGGCAGGCCACCTTCGGGGCCTATTTCGCCGAGGTCGCGGTGCATGCCGCTTCGGGCGAGACGCGGGTGCGGCGGATGCATGGCACCTTTGCTGCCGGGCGGATCCTGAACGCCAAGACGGCGCGGTCGCAATGTCTGGGGGGCATGACCTTTGGCATCGGCATCGCACTGACCGAGGAGCTGGCCTTTGACCCGCGCGACGGCCATGTGGTCAACCACAACCTCGCGGAATACCACATCCCGGTGAACGCGGATGTGCCGCAGCTGACCGTCGATCTGCTGGAAGAGCGGGACGATTGGGCCAACCCGCTACAGGCCAAAGGGATCGGCGAATTGGGCATCTGCGGCGCGGCGGCAGCGATCACCAATGCGATCTACAACGCCACCGGCGTGCGGGTGCGCGACTATCCCGCCACTTTGGACAAGGTGATTGCCGGGATGTGATGAGGGGGGGGCGGCGTGATGGCCGCCCCACTTTTTGCCTGCTTTACGCTTGATACCTACCGCGTCAGCCGCTGCTCCCAAGCCGCCCGGAAGTCGGCATAGCGGTCCGCATAGGCTGACGTGAGCGCGGGGTTGGGCGCGATGCTTTTGCGTATCTTCGGGGGGCGGATCACCTCGGCCTCCGCCGCCCCGCCACAGCCCAGCGTCGCCAGCCGCGCCGCACCGAGCGCCGCGCCCTGCGCACCGCTTTCTGGCACATCGAGGGTCAGCCCGGTGATGTTGGCGATTATTTGCAACCATGTCTCTGACTGGCTGCCGCCGCCCGCCACGCAGACCCGTTCGGGCAAGGAACCACAGTGGTCGAGGGCGCGACAGCAGTCGGTAAAGGCAAAGCCCACCCCCTCCATCACCGCTTGAACCATGTCGGGCAACCCATGCGCGCGGCGTAGCCCGTGGAAGGCTCCGGCGGCATCGGGGGCGTTATGCGGCGTCCGCTCGCCCGAGAGGTAAGGTAGGAAGGTGATCGCAGAGGGCTGGCTAACCGCATTGACCATCCCCGCCAAAGCCGCCGGGCTTTGCCCCGTGATCTGGCCCAGCCATGCCAAAGCGTCGGTTGCCGATAGGATGACCCCCATCTGGTGCCAGGTTTTCGGCACCGCGTGGCAGAAACTATGCACGGCGCTTTCGGTGTTGCTGGCGAAACGGTCGGTCACGGTGAATAGCACGCCAGAGGTGCCGAGCGACAGAAACCCCTGCCCCGGCTGCACCAGCCCCAGCCCCGCGGCGGTGGCGGCATTGTCCCCCGCGCCGCCCGCGACGGTGACGTTGCCGACACCCCACTGAGCGGCAAGCTCGGCCCGAAGCCCGCCCGCCCGTGCGCTGCCTTCGACCAATCGCGGCATGTGATCGCGGCTAAGCTCCGTGGCGGCGAGCAGTTCATCCGACCAATCGCGCTTTTCCACATCAAGCCAGAGCGTCCCCGCCGCGTCGGACATTTCCGAGACATGCTCCCCCGTCAGCCAAAGACCGACATAGTCCTTGGGCAGCAGGACCTTGCAGACCTGCGCGAAAATCTCGGGCTCATGCTTTTGCACCCATCGCAGCTTGGGCGCGGTGAAGCCTGCCATGACGATATTGCCGCCCAGCCCGCGAAAATCGGCGCGCTCTTCCAGTTCCGCGCATTCGGCATGGGCGCGGCCATCGTTCCACAGGATCGCCGGGCGCAGGGGCTGATCGTTGGCATCCAGCAGCGTGGCGCCGTGCATCTGGCCCGAGACGGCAATGCCGCGCAGCGCCGCGAATGCCTCCGGGGCCGCGGCGCGGACCTCGGCGATGGCACTCTCGCAGGCGGTGATCCATGAATGGGGGTCTTGCTCGCTCCACATCGGGTGCGGGCGCTGAACCTCCAATGGGGCATGACCCTCGGCCAAGGGCCGTTGGCCTTCGTCAATCAAAAGCGCTTTGACGCCCGAGGTGCCAAGGTCCAAGCCGAGATAGGTCATGCGGTACTCGTTACTTCAGAAATGAGAGGGAGCCACCGGCAGGCTGCCGGTGGCCTTGGCCATTAGAACGGGCTGTCGGGATAGTAGAAATCCATCGCGTTCTCTTGCGTCACCAACACCGAGCCGATCACGAAAGTGCCCGAGACCGGCGCGTTGGAGGTGAGGCCCACGGCGGTCAGCTCAATCGCGGTGGCGATCATCGACGGCGGGTAGGTCACATTGGCCGGGATCATCTCATCGCCATCGGCGGTGCGCTTGATCATCTCTTTCATACCAGCCCCGCCGAGCACGAATTTCACGTCGTCACGCCCTGCCGCTTCGATCGCGGCCAGCACGCCAATCGCCATATCGTCGTCCGAGGCCCAGACCGCGTCGATATTGGGGTATTTCGACAGGAAATCCTGCATCACGGTGAAGCTGTCGTCGCGGTTCCAGTTGCCATGCTCCATGTCGAGCACATTGATGCCGGAGCCTTCGATCGCCGCGTTGAACCCCTCGACACGCTCGTTGTCGATGGTGGTGGGGATGCCGCGCAGCACGACGATGTCGCCGCCATCTGGCATTTGCTGGGCCATGAATTCACCCGACACTTTGCCAAAGCCGCTGTTGTCGCCCGCAACGTAAAGGTCTTGGATGCCTTCCACGGAGAGGCCACGGTCCACCACGGTAACCCATGCACCGCTGTCGGCCACGGCTTGCACCGGCGGGGTCAGCGGGTCGGATTCAAAGGGCAGCACCACCAGCGCGTCGATGTTGCGCGTGGCGACCATGTCTTCGATGTCGTTCACCTGTTTGCCGGGGTCCGACGCGGTGGCGAGGACGAAGTCGAGATCGGAATAGACCTCTTCCAGACGTTCGACGGTTTCCTTGGCGTGGAAGTTCATGCCCCCCGCCCAGCCGTGGGTCGCCGCCGGGATCGACACGCCGATGACTTTGGTGTCTTGGGCAAAGGCGGCGGTGCCAACAGCCGTGGCCAGCGCGGTGGCAATAAATGTTTTGGTAAATGTCATATTTGCTCCTCCCATGAAGCGTTCAACTACGGCTTAAAGGGCCGTCTTCCTTTCGCGCTGTAGGATCACAGCGAGAATGATGATAATCCCTTGGATCGCGCCGTTGAGATAGGGCGACACGAAATCGGTGAGGTTGAGGATATTGCCGATCAGGCTGAGGATCAGCACGCCGATGACGGTGCCCCAGACCCGACCGAAACCGCCCTTGAGCACGGTGCCGCCAATGATCACGGCGGCAATCGCCTCCAACTCCCACAGCACCCCGGTGGAGGCCGAGGCAGAGCCGAGGCGCGGCACATACATGATCGTCGCGATGCCCACCAAGATGCCCAAGGCGGCATAGGAGATCAGACGGGTGCGATTGACGTTCACATTAGAATAATGCGCCACATGTTCGTTCGAGCCGGTGGCGGCGCAGTGGCGGCCATAGACGCTGCGCGACATGATGATCTCACCAATAATGACCACCAGTGCGAAGACGATGATCGGCCAGCTGATCCCGAGGATGCCGTCGAAATAGACGGGCCGGTAAAAACTGCGCAGGCCGAAATCGAGCGACAGGGTGCCGCCATCCGCCAGCCACGTCACCAGCGAGCGGTAAATGCCCATGGAGCCGAGCGTGACGATGAAGGCCTCAATACCGAGGGCGGTGATCAAAAAGCCGTTCAACAGCCCCGCGAGCAGCCCTGCGACGATGGCCGTGAACATGCCCAATAGGATGATCGGCACGCCGACACCGAGGCTCGGCAAGGCGGCGTTCATCACCAAGATCATCAGCCCCGCGATAAAGGCCGCCATCGACCCCACCGACAGGTCGAGCCCGCCCGCGGTGATGACAAAGGTCATGCCCACCGCAATGATCCCGATAAAGGCCGAGCGGGCGAGGACGTTGGTGATATTCGCCGCACTCAGGAAGTTGGAATTCAGCGCCGTGCCGATCAGCAGCAGAACGATCAGCGCGATGATCGGCCCGAGGACAGACATCGACGGCATCCGGAAGCTTTTGGTTTGAGGTGTGGTTACATCTGTCATCTTCGGTTTCCTTAGGCCGTCATCGGCATTTGTTCGGCGCTCAGCCCCATGGAGAGGCGGACAATCGCGTCTTCCGTGATCTCGCCTGCGTTCAGTGTGCCGCTGACCTCGCCCAAACGCATGACCATCACGCGGTCGGCAAGACCGATGAGTTCGGGCATCTCGGAGGTGATCACGATAATGGCGTGGCCCTGATCGGCCAATTTGCGCAGGAAGGCATAGATTTGCTGCTTGGTGCCGATGTCGATGCCGCGGGTGGGTTCATCGACGATCAGGATGCGCGGCTCGGAGAGCATGATCTTGGCCAGCAACAGCTTTTGCTGGTTGCCGCCTGACATATTGCCGACGCGCACATCACGGCTGCCCGCGCGAATGTCGAACTCGCCAATGGCCTCGGTCAGTGCGGTTTCCTCTGCGTTGCGGTCGATCAGGAAGCCGCCGAACTTATGGAGGTTCTGCAGGGTCAGGTTCTCACGCATGCCGCGTTCCAGCAGCAGACCGCGCAGCTTGCGGTCTTCGGTCAGATAGCACAGCCCGGCCTGTTGCGCGTCGCTTGGCCGCTTGAACTGTACCGGCTCCCCAAAAAGGGTGACACGCTCGGCGCTTGCCGGGCGCAGCGCGGCCAGGCCTTCCATCACCTCGGTCCGGCCAGAGCCGATGAGCCCGCCCAGCCCGAGGATCTCCCCCTGTCGCAGCGAGAAGGACACATTGCTGGCAAAGCCCGGCACGCTGAGGTTTTCGACCGAGAGCACCTCTGGCGCGTCCTCCTCCACGCCGGGTTTGGCGGGGTAGAGGTCGGAGACATCGCGGCCCACCATGGCGGTGGCCATTTCGTCTTCGGTGATCTCAGAGGTCGGGCTGGATTGCACCACCGCGCCATCGCGCATGATCGTGACATGGTCCGAGATCTCGGCCACTTCGTCCAATTTATGGGAGGTGAACAAGACCGCCGTTCCCGCCGCGCGCAGGGCCGCGACCTGTTTGAACAGCACATCGGTCTCGCGTTTGGTCAACACCGCCGTCGGCTCGTCCATGATCAGCACCCGCGCATCGCGCGACAGGGCCTTGGCGATCTCGACCATCTGTTTGTCGGAATTCGACAGGCGCGAGACCAGCGCATCCGGAGAGACGTTGCAGGCCACCCGATCAAGATAGTCCCGCGTGCGCCGCCGCATCTCGGCCTTGTCGAGCAGCGGCCCGCGTTTCAACTCGCGGCCCAGAAAGATGTTCTGCTCAACAGTCAACTGCTCCGCCAAGTTGAACTCTTGGTGGATCATCACGATCCCGGCCATCTCGCCCTCGTGCAGACTGTCGAAACGGACCGCTGCACCATCGAGTTCGACAGCGCCTTTGGAGGGCAGTTGATAGCCCGCCATGATCTTCATCGTCGTCGATTTGCCCGCCCCGTTCTCACCGATCAGCGCATGAACGGTCCCCGGCTCTAGCGCGAGGGTCACGCCGTGCAGCACTTCGATCGAGCCGAAGCTCTTGCTCACGTCGCGCAGGGCAAGAACGGGGGTGGCACTCATAGCTTGGTCCACGCCGCATCATTGGCCGAGGAGGTGACGCAGGCGTTGATGAAACGCATCCCCGCCATGCCCGCCGTGATGTCCGGCAGCACGCCCATGGCGCTTTCGCGGCTCGCCCCGCCCTGCACCGCGCGGATCGCATCGGCGGCCTCGTTATAGATCGTGGCGAACCCTTCGAGGTACCCTTCGGGGTGGCCGCCGGGAATGCGGCTTACCGATTGCGACGCCTCAGACGCCCCTGCCCCGTTGCGGGTGATTAGGCGCTTCGGCTCTCCCAAAGGCGTGAACCACAGGTAGTTAGGATCCTCTTGCGACCATTCCAAACCACCCTTGTCGCCATAGATACGCAGTTTCAGCGCGTTCTCATTGCCCGGGGCCACTTGGCTTGACCACAGCATGCCGCGCGCGCCACCGGCGAAGCGCAGCATCATATGGGCGTTGTCATCCAGCTGGCGCCCCGCGCCCCAGCTTTGCAGATCGGCGGCAAGGCTTTCGACCTCCAGACCGCTGACAAAACAGGCAAGGTTATGGGCATGGGTGCCGATATCCCCCACCGAGCCGCCCGCGCCCGAGCGTGCGGGATCGGTGCGCCATTCGGCCTGTTTGACGCCTTCGTTCTCCATCGGCGCGGTCAGCCAGTCCTGCGGGTATTCCGCCTGAACGATGCGGATCTCGCCCAGATCGCCCGCCGCCACCATGGCCCGCGCTTGGCGGATCATCGGATAGCCGGTGTAATTATGGGTAAGGATGAACAGCGCCTCGGCCTCCGCGACGCTGGCCGCCAACGCCTCCGCATCCTCGAGCGTGGAGGTCAGGGGCTTGTCGCAGATCACATGGATGCCCTTGGCCAGAAAGGCCTTGGCGGCAGCGGCATGGACGTGGTTGGGCGTGACGATCGAAACCGCCTCAATCCCGTCATCGCGGGCGGCTTCGGCCTCGGCCATCTCTTCGAAACTGCCGTAGGAGCGGGGGATCCCCAAAGCCTCTGCACTGGCGGCGGATTTCTCGGGCGTCGAAGACAGCGCGCCTGCCACCAGATCGAACCGGTCGTCGATACGCGAAGCGATGCGGTGCACCCCGCCAATAAAGGCGTCATTGCCGCCGCCCACCATGCCAAGTCGAATACGTGGCATCAGTCGATCCCCAGCATTTTGCGGTTTGCGGCCTCATCGGTGCCGCCATCGGCGAAGTCATCAAAGGCTTTGTCGGTCACGCGAATGATGTGATCTGAGACGAATTGCGCCCCCTCACGCGCCCCGTCTTCGGGATGTTTCAGGCAACATTCCCATTCCACCACGGCCCAGCCATCGAAATCATTCGCCGCCATTTTGGAAAAGACAGCGCCGAAATCAACCTGCCCGTCGCCCAGCGACCGGAACCGCCCGGCGCGGTCCGTCCAGCTTTGATAGCCCGAATAGACCCCCTGACGGCCCGTCGGATTGAACTCGGCATCCTTGACGTGGAACATCTTGATCCGGTCTTTGTAGATGTCGATGTTATCAATGTAATCAAGACATTGCAGGACGTAGTGGCTGGGGTCATAGAGCATGTTGGCGCGCGCGTGATTGCCGGTGCGTTCCAAGAACATTTCATAGGTGATGCCGTCATGCAGGTCTTCGCCGGGGTGGATCTCATAGCAGACATCGACACCGCAATCCTCGGCGTGGTTCAAGATCGGCAGCCAACGCGCGGCGAGTTCGTCAAAGGCCGTCTCAATCAGCCCGGCAGGCCGCTGCGGCCAAGGGTAGACATAGGGCCAAGCCAAAGCGCCCGAGAAGGTCGCATGCGCCCCGATCCCCATGTTCTTGGACGCCGAAAGCGCCAGTTTCACCTGCTCGACCGCCCATTCCTGCCGCGCCTTGGGATTGCCGCGCACTTCTTCGACGGCGAAGCCGTCAAAGGCAGTGTCATAGGCCGGATGCACGGCGACCAACTGGCCCTGAAGGTGGGTCGAAAGCTCGGTCACCGCCACGCCGTTTTCGACCGCCTTGCCCTTGAACTCATCGCAGTAATCCTTGCTCGACGCGGCCTTGGCCAAGTCGATCAGCCGCGCGTCCCAACTGGGCACCTGCACGCCTTTGTAGCCACAATCGGCAGCCCATTTGGTGATGCTGTCCCAAGAGTTGAAGGGCGCGTCATCGCCCGCGAATTGCGCCAGAAACAGCGCCGGTCCCTTGATCGTCTTCATAATGTTCCTCCCTTTCCCCGGCTCAAACGAACCGGTTCACGATGTTCTCCAGAATTTCCTGCCGGCCCGAGCGGGGCTGCGGGTTAATGCCGTCTTGGACGACCTGCGCAGCGATTGAGGCCAGATCCCCCTCCAGCATCGCCTTGGCCTTGGGCGTCTCCCACCCCGCGTAGCGATCGGCGCGCATGGCCTCAATCGTGCCATCCTCCAACATGGCGGCGGCGGCTTTGAAGCCCCGCGCGCAGACATCCATCGCGCCCGCATGGGCCGCAACGAGATCGACCGGATCGAGCGATTGCCGCCGCAGCTTGGCGTCGAAATTGGTGCCGCCGGTGGTGAAACCGCCCGCCTTCAGCACCTCGTAATAGGCCAGCGCCACTTCGGGCACGTTGTTGGGGAATTGATCCGTGTCCCAGCCCGATTGATAGTCGTTGCGGTTCATGTCGATCGAGCCGAAAATCCCCAAGGACGCGGCGAGCGCCAGCTCATGTTCGAACGAATGGCCTGCAAGGATAGCATGGCCCTGTTCGATGTTCATCTGAACTTCGTTCTCCAGCCCAAACTCCTTGAGGAAACCATAGACCGTGGCGACATCGAAATCATACTGGTGTTTGGTCGGTTCCTGCGGCTTGGGCTCAACCAGAATGGCGCCCTTGAAGCCGATCTTGTGTTTGTATTCCACCGCCATCTGCAAGAAGCGCCCGGCCTGCTGGCGTTCGCGTTTCAGGTCGGTGTTGAGCAGCGTCTCATAGCCCTCGCGCCCGCCCCAGAGGACGTAGTTCTGACCGTCCAGCTTATGGGTCGCATCCATGCAGGCTTTGACCGTGGCGGCGGACCAAGCGAAAATCTCAGGGTCGGGGTTGGTGGCCGCGCCCGACATGAAGCGCCGGTGGCCAAAGAGGTTCGCCGTGCCCCAAAGCAGCTTGGTTTTGGAGCCTTCCATCTTGGTGCCGAGATAATCAATGATCTCTTCGAAATTGCGCAGGCTTTCGGCGAATGTGTCCCCCTCGGGGCGGATGTCAGCATCGTGCCAGCAGAAGAAGGGCGCGTTCAGCAGATCGAACATCTCAAAAGCCACATCGGCCTTGAGCTTTGCCAAATCCATCGTGTCACCGAACCACGGGCGATCAAAGGTCTGCCCGCCAAAGGGATCGCCGCCCGGCCATGCGAAGGAATGCCAATAGGCCACGGCGAAACGCAGGTGATCTTCCATCCGTTTGCCCATGACGATCTCGTCAGGGTTGTAGTGGCGAAAGGCCAGATCGGCCCCCTCGGGATCATAGGTGAGGGGCTTTATATCTTTAAAGAAATCAGTCATCTATCTTGGCCTTCATCTTATCGGTCAATGTGTCGGCGGGCAGATTGTCCCGCACATAAATCGTCGGCACGAGGTCCGGCATCGGCGGCAATTCTTTTTGGTCGATCAGCGCGCGCAAGACGGTGAAGGCGCGGTTGATCTCGACATCCGGGCGCTGGTCGATCACCAGATCGATGTGCCGATCAAGCAGCGCCTGACGTGAATGGGCCACCAGTTCATGCACCACGCAGAAGGGCCGCTCTCCCTTCCCCTCTTGCAGGGCGGCGACCAACCCACTGTTGCCCGCGCCCACGTTGTAAAGTGCTGTCAGCTCCGTCTGGTCGAGCGCCTGACGCGTCTGCGCGTTCAGCACCTGCGCGTCGTCCTTCGTCATGATCGGATCCAGCAATTCAACCTGTGGGAAATCGGCCTGCAACACTTCGCGAAAGCCGGTCAGACGCTCCGCGTGGTCGCGCGCGTCCAGCGAGCCTGCAAAGGTCTGCACCCGTCCGCCCTGCCCGCCATGGGCAAGCCCCACCATGCGCCCCGCCGTGCGCCCGGCGGCGATGTTGTCGATCCCGATATAGGCGGCGCGGGCGGCCTGCGGCAGGTCGGAGACGAGGCCCACCACGGCCACCCCCTTGTCCCGCAGGGCGGCCAAAGGTGCCTCAAGCGCCGCGCTTTGCAAACCGACGATGGCGACACCGTCGAAATCCCGCTCCAGCAGGTCCGAAATGCTGTCTTGCAGCCCTTCGACGGCAAAGGCCGCGACCTCGATCACCTCGGCGGAGACGCGTTCGGTGGCCTGATGGGCGGCAGTATGGTCGATGTGTTGACGGATGCGGTTGAAAAAGGCGTTGGAGCCGCGGGGGATCAGGAAAGCGAGCCGGTAGACCCGCCCGCGTGACAGGTTCGCCGCCGCGACGTTGCGCACATAGCCAAGCGCCGCGACCGCTTCGCGCACCTTGGCGATGGACTTTTCTGCCACGTTGCCACGGTTGTTGATCACCCGGTCCGCGGTGGCATAGCTCACCCCGGCAGCGCGTGCGACATCGCTTAACGTCGGACTTGTCATGGCCCCTCCCCCGCGCGCTGGCCCTCCCAGCCTGCGCATCTCGGGGCCTATCTAGGGGGATATTTTGATATACGTCAATCATTTTTGATAGACGTATATCATTTTTCGCGGATAGGGCGGGGCGGCGGCGAACGCACGCCACCCCTAAGAGGCTGATTGTTTTGAAATTTTCACACCAAGGCTGCCCACAGACTTACTGCGCCGCGGTCTCGCTGGCTTGCAGCGGGCCGGGGTGAATGCAGGCGACCTGATGCAGCGACTCGCCCGGTTGCGGCACCACCTGCGCGCAATCGGCCTGCGCCCGCAGGCACCGGCCACGAAAGACACAGCCCGAGGGCGGGTTCATCGGCGAGGGCATGTCGCCGCTCATCGGCACGATCTGCTTGGCGCGTTCGGCAATCGGATCGGGGATCGGCACAGCGGAAAGCAGCGCCTGCGTGTAGGGATGCTGCGGGTCGTCGTAGAGCTGCGCCTTCGGCGCCTTCTCCATCACGCGGCCCAGATAGAGCACCATGACCTCGTCCGAGATGTTCTTCACCACGCTGAGGTCATGGGCGATGAAAATCATCGCCAGCCCCAGATCGCGCTGCAGCTCTTTCAGAAGTTCAATCACCTGCGCCTGAATCGACACGTCGAGCGCCGAGACCGGCTCGTCGCAGATCAGGAGCTTCGGCTCGACGATCAGCGCGCGGGCGATGCCGATGCGCTGGCACTGGCCGCCGGAGAACTCATGCGGGTAGCGGTTGATCATCTGCGGCAGCAGGCCCACGCGCTCCATCATCTGCGCCACCCGGGCGCGACGCTCGCGGGTAGGCACGTCGGGGCGGTGGGTCTTCAGCGGCTCGGCGATGATCTGCCCCAGCGTCATACGCGGATTGAGCGAGGCAAGCGGGTCCTGAAACACCATCTGGATTTCGGACCGGTAGGGCTTCATCCGACGCGGGCTGAGCGACAGAAGATCCGTCTCGCCCTGCCACATCACTTGCCCTTCGGCGGGCACCATCTGGATCAGCCCGCGCGCGAGGGTGGATTTGCCGCAGCCGGATTCACCGACGACGCCAAGGGTCTTGCCCGGCTCCAAATCGAAGCTGACGCCGTTGACCGCATGCAGAATGCGCGGCTTCGTCCAAGGCATGTCGCCCGCGCGGGTGATCGGGAATTTAACGTGCAGGTCGCGGACGGAAAGCAGCGGGCTCATGAGGTGACCTCCGCGATGGGACGGTGGCAGGCACGGGCGCGCGCGCCGTCGAAAGGGGCGAGCGGCGGCATCACGCGGCAATCGTCACCGGCGTAATCACAGCGCGGGCGGAAGGGGCAGCCTTCGGGCGGGGCGGCCATGTTGGGCGGGTTGCCGGGGATTGCCTTCATGGTGGCGTCTTCGTCGTCGACGCGCGGCACGGCGGCGAGAAGGCCGCGGGTGTAGGGATGCGTGGGCTTGGCAAAGAGCGGCTCGGTCGGGCCTTGCTCCATCACCCGGCCGCCGTACATGACCAGCACCCGCTCGCAGAAGCCCGCCACGACGCCGAGGTCATGGGTGATGAGGATCGTGGCCATGCCGAAATCCTTCTGCAGATCGCCCAGAAGATCCATGATCTGCGCCTGCACGGTCACGTCAAGCGCGGTGGTCGGCTCGTCCGCGATCAACAGGTCCGGTTTGCACAGCAGCGACATGGCGATCATCACCCGCTGGCGCATCCCGCCGGAGAATTCATGCGGGAAGAGGCGGATACGCTCCTTGGCGGCGGGGATCTTCACCGCGTCCAGCATCCGCACCGATTCCGCCAGCGCGTCGCGTTTGGACAGTCCATGGTGCAGGGTCAGCACCTCGGCCATCTGCTCCGAAATCCGCATGTAGGGATTAAGCGAGGTCATCGGGTCTTGGAAGATCATCGCGATCCGCTCGGCCCGGATCTTGTTCAGCACCTTGGGCTTGGCGCCGAGGATCTCCTGCCCGTCGAAGCGGATCGACCCGCCGGTGCGCCCGTTCGGCGCCAGAAGGCCCATGATCGAAAAAGCGGTCTGCGACTTGCCCGAGCCGCTCTCGCCAACGATGCCGAGGGTCTCGCCCCGGTTGATGGCGAGCGACAGGTCATTGACCGCGTGAACGGGGCCGTCGTCGCCCTCGAAGGTGACGTTGAGCTTGTCGATTTCCAGCAGAGACATCAGCGATCCTTGGGGTCGAGCGCGTCACGAAGCCCGTCGCCGATGAAGAACAGGCCGAACAGCGTGAGACAGAAGAACAGCAGCGGGAATCCCAACTGCCAGGTGGTGCCATAGGCGATGGTGCCCGCGCCTTCGGAGATCAGCGCCCCGAGGGAGGTCAGCGGCTCCTGCACGCCGAGGCCGAGGAAGGAGATGAAGCTTTCCGTAAGGATCATCAGCGGCACCAGCAGCGTGGCATAGACGGCGATCACGCCCAAGAGGTTGGGCACGATATGGCGCAGGATGATGACCGGGGCCGAGACGCCGGTGGCGCGGGCCGCCTCGACGAACTCACGGCCCTTGATGGTCAGGGTCTGGCCGCGCACGATGCGGGCCATCTCCATCCAAGAGATCAGGCCGACACCGGCGAAGAGGATGGTGATCGAACGGCCATACATGACCAGAAGCAAGATCAGCACGAACATGTAAGGCACGGCCATGAAGATATCGACAAGCCGCATCATGATGCTGTCGGTACGCCCGCCGAAATAGCCCGCCACGGCGCCATAAAGCGTTCCCACGACACAGGCGATCAGGGCGCCGACGAGGCCCACGGCGAGGCTGATCTGCGTGCCCTGCACGGTGCGCGCAAAGAGGTCGCGGCCCAGATCATCGGTGCCGAAGTAATGGCCGCTCTCAATCGACGGGCCGCCCAATTCGACGATCTGGCCCATGACGTTATAGTCGAGTTCCTCGTTCGACCATTGCGCGAGGCTATTGCCGAAAAGCGCGAAGGCCACGACGAAGCCGAGGATCACCAGCCCCATCAGCGCCGCCTTGTTGCGGAAGAAGCGCCGCCGCGCATCGGCCCAGGGCGATCGGCCCTTGGCGGCGATCTCGCTGGTCTCGACCCGTTGTTCGGATGTCATCACCATGTCAGTACCGGATCTTGGGGTCGATCCACCCGTAAAGGATGTCGACCACGAGGTTGAAGAAGATGGTCAGCGCGCCGACGAGAATCGTCACCCCCATCATCACCGCGTAGTCGCGGTTCAGCGCCGAATCGACGAAGGCCTTGCCGATGCCGCCGGTGGAGAAATAGATGTCGACCACCACGGAGCCGGTGATCATCGCGACGAATGCCGGCCCGAGGTAGGAGATCACGGGCAACATCGCGGGTTTCAGCGCGTGACGGAGGATGACACGGCGCTCGGGCAGCCCCTTGGCGCGGGCGGTACGGATGTGGTTGGAGGTCAGCACTTCCAGCATCGAAGAGCGGGTGATCCGCGCAATCGAGGCCATGAAGGACGTGGACAGGGCGATCACCGGCATGATCCAATATTCCGGCCCCTGCCAGCCGCCGCCCGGCAGCCAACCGAGCCATAGCGTGAAGACCAGCACGAGGATCGGCGCCATGACGAAGTTCGGCAGCACCTGCGCGCCGATGGAGACGCCGACGGCGGCATAGTCCAGTACCGTATTGTGCCGCACGGCGGCGGCGACGCCGAGGCCCACGCCGACGATGACCGCCACGGCGAAGGACAAAAGGCCGTAGGTCAGCGTGATCGGGAAACCTTGGGCGATGATCTCGTTCACCGAACGGTCCTTGTAGACGAAGCTCGGCCCGAAATCGAACTCGGTGACGATGCCCCAGACGTAAGTTGTGATCTGCTTCCACAGCGGATCGTCCAGCCCGTATTTCGCATTTAGGTTGGCCAGCACCTGCGGCGGCAACTCGCGCTCGGAGGTGAAGGGGCCGCCGGGCGCGGAATGCATCAGCAGGAAGGAGATGACGATCAAGACCAGAAGCGTCGGAATAGCGATGGCAAGGCGCTTGAGGATGTAACTGAGCAAGAGGCGCGCGCTCCGAATACGGGGTTTGTGGGGGTGTAGAATAGAATCGGGCAGCCCGTGCCATAACCGCCGGGCTGCCCGAATGTCGAGAGGTTACTCTGCGGTACGGTAGAGGTCTTTGCCGTACCAAGTGTTGTTCACGTTGTTCTCGGGCAGACCTTCGATGTCTTCCGCGATCATGTCGACGTTCGCGTAATGGTAGATCGGGATGATCGGCATTTCCTCGGCCAAGATCTTCTCCGCCTCTTGATAAAGCGGCTGCGGATCTTCGGCGGTCTTGCTGTCCTTCATGAGCTTGTCATAGGCGTCGTTATAGAACTCGCCGTTGTTGTGGCCCGAATAGGAAGTCATGAGGTCGAGATAGGTCGACGCCTCGTTGTAGTCACCGCACCAAGCATAACGCGCCATATCGTAGTCTTGGTTCTGCATCCGGTCGGTGTGGACCTTCCACTCATAGTTGTCGAGCGTGAGGTTCACGCCGATCTGCTTGAGCATCTGCGACGCCGCGATGGCGATCTTCTTGTGATCTTCCGAGGTGTTGTACTGCAATGTCAGATCCAGCGGGTTGTCTGGGCCGTAGCCCGCCTCGGCCAGCAGTTCCTTGGCCTTCTCCACGCGCTGCGCCTGATCCATGTTGTCGGCCCAGTCCAGTTCGGGACGCTCGAAATCGGCAATCGCCCAGTGGGTCCAGTTGTACGAGGGCTTCTGGCCGCCTTGCAGGATGCGCTCGACGATGATGTCGCGGTCGATGGCATAGGCCAGCGCCTTGCGCACATTGACGTTTTTCAGCGCCTCCGGCCCCTTCTCGCCCACGTTCAGCATGTAGATGTAGGAGCAGTTATAGGGGGTGGAGACCGCCTGCTCGGGATACTCTTTTTTCAGACGGGGATACTGACCGGCGGGGATGTCCACGCGGTCCAGCTCACCGGCCAGATAGCGGGTCAGGGCTTGGTTCACGTCGTTGATCGTCAGCGCGATGATCTCTTCCATCACCACATTCTCGGCATCCCAATAGGTGTCGTTCTTCTCCATCACGACGCGCTCGCCCAACTGGTGTTCGACCAGCGTATAGGCGCCATTGCCGACAAGCGTGCCTGCATCGGTCCAGTCGTCGCCATGTTCCTCGACCACGCTTTGCAGCACGGGGAAGGTCGAGCCATGCACCAGCATCTGCGGGAAATAGGGCAGCGGCGTGGTGATCTTGACCTCAAGCGTGTGGTCGTCGATGGCGCGGATGCCCAGCTCCTCGGCGGATTTGTCCCCGGCGATGATCTCAGGCGCGTTCTCGACCTGCATCAACTCCATGTACCAGGCGTATTCCGAGGCGGTCGCCGGGTCGGCCAGACGGCGCCATGAATAGACGAAGTCATTCGCGGTGACCGGCTCGCCGTTGGACCACTTGGCGTCGTCGCGCAGGTTGAACGTATAGGTCTTGCCGTCTTCCGAAACTTCGTGATCGAGCGCCACACCGGGGACCAGCTCACCGTTGCCATCTTCGTTGTAGAGTCCTTCGAAGAGGTTGCGCAGCACGTCCGAGCCTTCAACGTCGGTGTTGATCTGCGGGTCCATCGACTTGATCGCGTCGAGCAGCCAGAAGGTATAGGTTTGATCTTCGGCAAGATTCACGCCCTCAGGCACATCGGCGGCATGGGCCTGAAAGGCAAGGCTTAGCGCCAATGCGGAGGATGCGAGTGTGGTGCGTAGCTTCATGGTGACTCTCCGTTGTTTGAAAGTTCGTGTTCTGATTGAAAAGTAATCAATCGAAAACGAAGAGCACATGCAAGACGTTGCCTCGCGTCAGCCAAACACGGCGGCTTCGCGCCGAGGCGGCGCGAGGTTGTAAAGATTGGTGCCCGGTCTGCCCCGGGCGGCGGGTTTCGACCCTGCGTAGAGCGCGCCTAGCCGCGCGCGCCCCATGTGTCGGACAGGCGGTAGCCGCCCGGCCAAGGGTCATCGGGGTCGAGCATATGTTGGTGGATGCCCGTGACCCAGCCCCGGCCCGACAGTTCTGGCTGGATGGCCGTATGTTCGCCCACCCGCGTCTCGCCCAAGATACGCCCCGTGAAGGTCGACCCGATCAGCGACACGGTGGTCAGACTGTCCTCCAGTCCCATTTCCCCCCGCGCGTGCAGCAGGGCCATTCGCGCGCAAAGGGCGGTGCCAGTGGGCGAACGGTCCACCTTTCCCGGCTGGATCGCGACCGCCGCCCCGGCGCGCAGGCCGGTCTCATCGCGGGTCACCGGACCGGCGAACAGGCAGAATGAGAAATGCTGCCAATCGGGGTTCTCAGGGTGGTCGAACCGCATCGCCGCATTCGCCGCGTCGGTGATCCGCACGCCGAGCCGCGCGATGTCATGGGCCTCATGCGCCTCTAGCGAAAACCCCATGGCGGCGGCATCGACGACCACAAAACTGTCGCCGCCATAGGCGGTATCGACAGTGAGCGTGCCCAGCCCTTCGACCTCAAGCGGCACATCCAGAAGCGCCGCGAAACTTGGCAAGTTCTGTACGAAAATACGCTCCGCCTTGCCATTGCGACATTCCGCGCGGACCTTGACCAACCCGCCCGGCGCTTCGAGGGTTAGCTCGGTCACAGGCTCCGTCATCGGCAGGATGCCCCCGTCGAGCAGCACGGTCGAGACGCAGATCGAATTGGAACCGGACATCGGCGGCGTGTCCTCCGGCTCCATGATGATGAAGGCCGCATCGGCGCGGGGGTTTTTCGGCGGGACCAGCAGGTTCACATGGCGAAACACCCCGCCGCGCGGCTCGTTCAACACGAAGTTGCGCAGGGTTTCATCCCGCGCGATCCAGCGGCTCTGCTCCCACAGCGTCTCCCCCGGCGGCGGGGCGACACCGCCCACGATCACATCGCCCACCTCACCCTCGGCATGGGCCGAGATCACATGAACCGTCTTGCTGCTACGCATCCTTTGTCTCCTCCTCGGTCAGCCATCTCGGCAATGCCTCCCCCGCCTGCCCCGTCACGGCGGCCTCCACACAATCGGCGATACTGCCAAAGCGCACGGCCCGGCCCGACAGACCGGGGGCGTAATGGGCGTATTTGCCCGAGTTGGTCATCAGCACCTTGGCCGATGGCGGGAAGACCGGCTCGGAGATCGAACACCAGCAGATATCAGGCACGACTTGCACGCCCGCCGCTTCGAGCCGCGCCACGGTGCCGTCATCGCGCGCCGCTTGTAACGTGTCTTGGCCAAGCGTCACGATGACCGCCGTGTCGGCATGGCGCTTGCGCCCGGCGAGGGCGGTGTCGAGCGCGCGGCATTCGGCGTGCGAGAAATGCGGGCTGCCAAAGGCCACGAGGTCAACCGTCGCGGCCCCGGCGTTGAACTGCCGCCAAACGCGGCGCAGGTCGTCGGCTGTGAGGCGAACCGTATCGGCCTCCGCGACAGGGGGCAGATCGGCCTCGGGTGTGATCCCAGCCACATGCAGCATTGGGGCTGCGGAGGTGGTGCCAAAGGCCGCGCAGAGCGCTTTGAGGTCATCCTCATTCGGGGCAGCCCCCTCCAACCCGCGCAAAAGCGGGATCCGGTCCGGGGCGGCCTGCCCCGCAAGCCAGCCCAGCATCGGCCAGATCGCCTCGTCATACTGCGCGGGCAGCGCCACTTCGATCACCCGGCGCGGGGCGCGGTGTTCTTCCAGATAGACCCCTGAGAGCGGCGCGCGCGCCGTGAGCGCGATGCACAGGTCGAGGAAATCGGGATGTTTCACCGTCCGCGCGCCAAGCACGCTATTGGCATAGATCACCGCGTTGGACTCCGACCACGCGATGAACTCGCCGCGTTCGGGCGGGGCGGGGAGTTGGTAGGGCGCGCAGGTGAAACTGGGCCGGGCACCCATGGTGACATAGGCGTCGGCCAAACGGCTGGCGGGCAGGCCGAAGTCCGGCGGCACGCCTTGATCGCGCCAATTGCCGTGATCGACCGAAATCGCATTCATCGTCGTCGGCACACGCACCTTCGAGCCCATATCGGCCATGGTCTGGGCAAAGAGCAGGTTGGCGGGGCTGGCGTAGATGCAGCCGTCGATATGCACGCGCGTCACATCGACCAGCCGCTCGGCCCCCTGCCCCCGCGCCATGGTGCAGGTGATCTCCATCGCCAGTTGCACGGCCTTGCCCTCGGCCCCGTCGAGCATCGCTTGATCCTCGGCAGTGAGATGCAGGGCGCGGGCGGGCCTGTCCGACAGGGGCAGATCCCAGTCATCGGTGCTGAGCATCTCAGGCGTGATCCGCGCGCTGCGGGATTTGGCGAGCAGGTCGTAATCCTCGGTCCCGAGGCGCAGCACCGCGAGCGGCTTGTCGAACATCTTGCCCGCGATCAGCGCGCCCAAGGTCAGGATGTCTTCGGCCTCGCGAAACACGAGGGCAGCAGGGGCATGACCGTTCAACGCCAGTTCCAGCAGCACGCCGCTGCCGGTGCAGGAGCCGCGGCTGGTGGGCATGAGCAGGATCTTCCCCGCCAGCGACTGACCGCAAAGCGGATGATGCGCGTCGATGACCTTGCCCGTGGCCGGATCGACGCCGCCCCAGAAACTCAGCCCCTCAGAGGAAGCCAGCACCGCGCCTTGGGCTGCGGCGGGAACGATGATATGCGCCATGGGGAGCCTCTTTAAATCAGGTGACGACAAATCCGTGCGCGAAGGGGTCACGCTCGTCGATGAAAATGGTGTTAAAGCCCGTCACCCGCGCCCAACCGGCGATGGAGGGGATGATCGCGGGCCTGCCCGCCACCTCTGCCGCCGCTTCGATACGGCCTTTGAACATGGAGCCGATGATGGATTCATGCACGAAATCATCGCCGACATTCAGCTTCCCCTTGGCCGCCAACTGCGCCATCCGCGCCGAGGTGCCAGTGCCGCAGGGCGAACGATCGATCGCCTTGTCACCGTAGAAAACCGCGTTGCGGGCTTGCGCCTCTCCCGCGCGGGGGGCGCCGGTCCAGAGGATATGGCTCAGCCCGTTGATCGCGGGATGTTCGGGGTGGATGAACTCATATTTCGCATTGAGCGCGGCGCGGAGTTTCGGGCTGAGACCGACCAGTTCGGAGACCGAGAAATCCGCCATATCGCGGAAGTTCTTCTGCGGCTCGACGATAGCGTAGAAATTGCCGCCATAGGCCACATCGACCACCACTTCGCCCAAACCCTCGACCTCCGCCGTCAGCCCTTCGGCGTAGAGGAAGGCGGGCACGTTGGTCAGGCGCACCTCTTCGACGAAACGCCCCTCTTGCCGGTAGGTCACATCGACCCGCCCGGCGGGGGTTTCAAGGCGCAATTGCCCGGGGGTGGCGGGGGTGACCAGCCCGTTCTCAAGCGCGATGGTGACGGTGCCGATGGTGCCGTGGCCGCACATCGGCAGGCAGCCCGAGGTCTCGATGAACAGCACCGCGATGTCGCAGTCATCCCGCGTCGGCGGATAAAGGATCGCGCCCGACATCTGGTCGTGCCCACGCGGCTCGAACATCAGACCGGTGCGGATCCAGTCGTATTCCGCCAGAAAATGGGCGCGCTTTTCCAGCATGTTCGCGCCCTTCAACAGCGGCGCGCCGCCGGTAACGAGCCGTACCGGATTGCCGCAGGTATGGCCGTCGATACAGGGAAATGTGTGTTGCGTCATGTCAGCCTCTAGAAACGGGCGGGAGAGAAGGGGGTCAGGTCGATGCCGGGGTCTTGGCCGGTCATCAGATCCGCGATGATGGCGGCGGTGCCCGCCGATTGGGTGAGGCCCAGATGCCCGTGGCCAAAGGCGCAGAACACATCCGGGCGGTTCGGCAGCGCGCCGATGGCGGGCAGGCTGTCGGGCAGTGAGGGGCGGAAACCCATCCATTGCGTGCCGCCCGAGGTGTCGAGCCCCGGCAAAAAGCGCTTGGCCTTCTTCAGCATCGCATCGGCCCGGGCAAAGTTCGGCGGCAGGTCGAGCCCGCCGAGTTCCACCGCCCCGCCGACGCGCAGCCCGTGGCCCACCTTGCTGATGACAAAGCCATGGCCGCCGAAAGTGATCTGGCGCTTTAGGTCGAAGGCCCCGGCGGGCAGGGTCGTGTTATAGCCGCGCTCGGTCTCAAGCGGGATTTTCACGCCAGCGGTCCGCGCGAGGTGATGCGAATGTGCGCCGGCGGCCAGCACCACGCGGCCCGGTATGAACCCATCAGAGGTCTCGACCCCGCCCGCGACCAGACGTTCGGCGCGGGTGATGGTGATCTCGCCACCCCCCGCCCGGAAGCGTTCGGCCATCGCCACCACATAGTCGCGCGGGTCCGAGATCGATTGCCATTCCGGGGTGAAGGTCGCATGGGTGAAGCCGGGCGCGAGACCGGGCTGATAGGCCGCAATCTCATCGCCCTTGAGATGGGTGAAAGCTATCCCCGCCTCTTCGCGGGCCTGCCATCCGGGGAGCGATGCGCGGAACTCGGCCTCGCTCTCATAGACCTGCAACTGACCGTCATGGCGCAGCATATGGGCCAGACCGCTCAGCGCCAGATGCGGGTCGAGCGCGGCTTGCGAGAGCTTCATCAGCGCGGTCTGTGCCACGGTCGAGGCCCGCACCTGCGCGGGCCAGCTTGCTCTCCAGAAACGCCACATCCACGGGGCGATCCGCCCGGCATAGCGCGGCGGCACCGACAGCGGCCCCAGCGGATCAAGCAGCCATTTCGGCGCCTGCCGGATCATCCGGGGCGAGGCCAGCGGCAGGATCTCGGTAAAAGCAAAGGCGCCCGCATTGCCCGCCGAGGCGCCCGCCGCCGCGCCTTCACGGTCGATCACCCGCACGGGCAGCCCGCGCGCCTGAAGCGCCAGCGCGATGGACAGGCCCACCACGCCCGCGCCGACGACCGTCACCGGGGTTTGGTTCATTACCGCACGCTCGACAGGAATTGACGGGTCTCTTCTTGCTGCGGATCGCCAAAGATCTGATCCGGCGCGCCGATCTCGGCCATGACGCCCTTGTGAAAGAAGGCCACACGGTCCGACACATCGCGTGCGAAACTCATCTCATGGGTGACACAGATCATCGTCATCCCTTCATCTGCCAGCAATTTGAGCGTGTCCAGCACCTCGCCCACCAGTTGCGGGTCGAGGGCCGAGGTCACCTCGTCAAAGAGAATGTAGTCGGGCGACATCGCCAATGCACGCGCAATCGCCATCCGCTGCTGCTGCCCGCCCGACAGGCGGCTAGGGTAGACATCCAGCTTGTCGGCCAGACCCACATGCGAAAGTTGCTGCACCGCGATTTCTTCGGCTTCCTTGCGGCCCATACCTTTCACTTTGCGCGGGGCCAGCGTGACATTCTCCAGCACCGTCAGATGTGGGAAGGCGTTGAATTGCTGGAACACGATGCCGATCTTGCGGCGCAGCTTGTTCAGGTCGGTGTCGCGGGCGTGAACCTCGGTTCCGTCGACGACGATGCGGCCACTGTCGATCGGCTCTAGCCCGTTGATGCAGGTCAAAAGCGTCGATTTGCCCGAACCTGAGCCGCCGATCACCGAGACGACCTCGCCTTTTTGCACGGTCAGGTCGATGCCCTTGAGCACCTGAAGCGCACCAAAGGATTTGTGGACGTTTTCAATCTCAATCATTTTCTTGCCACCTTTTTTCCAAGCGGCTGCCAAGCCGGGCAATGGGGAAACTGAGCGCGAAGTAGATCGCGCCGGTCACGAGCAGGATGAACATCGGCTCTTGCAGGCGTGTCACCAGAATTTGCGAGGCGCGCAGCAATTCGATGATGCCGAGCCACATCACCAGCGCGCTGTCTTTCATCACGCCGAGCGTCAGGCCGATCCAACTGGGCAGGCCAACCCGCAGCGCCATGGGAAAGACGATCTGCGTGAGATCCTGCCCCCATGTCATGCCGAGCGAGCGCGCCGCACGGCGGGTGACCGAAGGCACCGCCTCGATCGCGCCGCGCACGATCTCGGTGCAATAGGCCGAGGTATAAAGCGCCAACACGATACAGGAGGTCACGAAGGGCGAAATCCCCCAGCCCGCGATGGCCTGAAAGGCGTTGGCGAGGATCAATTGGATCAGCAGCGGAACCGAGCGGAAGATATCCAGCACGAAGGTCAGCGGCAGCGCCGCCCATGGGCTGATCTGGCTGCGCAGCACCCCGAAGAACACCCCCAGCAGCGTGCCGCCCACCACCGCGAAGGCGGTGACCGAAAGCGTCACCCCTGCGCCTTTGAGCATGAACAACAGGTCGTTGAAGGTCAGAGCCGTATCAAACATCTATTCTCTTCCTTCAGTAGCGAAACAGGCGGGCCGCAAGCAGCCGTGCGCCAAGCATCACGGTCTTGGCGATCACGTAGTAGATCACCGCCGCCAATGCGAAGAATTCAAAGGTTCGGAAGCTGCGCGCGTTGAGGTCTTGCGTCACCCCGGCGAGATCCGAATTCAGCCCCACCGTGACCCCCAGAGAGGTCATCAAGATCGCCCAGATCATCTGGTTCGTCGTCGGCAGGAACGAGATGCGGAACATCTGCGGCAGGATGATCAGGCGAAACGCCTTGGCCTGCCCCATGCCCAGTGACCGCCCGGCGCGCAGCTGCGTGCCCGGAATGGCGCGCATCGCGCCGCGGAACGTCTCGCAAAGGTAGCCCGCATTGTTAAAGGCGATCCCCGCCAGCAGCGCGGCGTAGGGGCTGAGATAGATCCCGAAAGAGCCAAGCCCGAAATGCGCCATGTAAATCTGAAACAGCGCCGGCGTGTTGCGCGCCACTTCGACCCATGCGGTCGCCGGCGCCCGCAGCCAAGCCGATTTGGCATCCCGGCCCACGGCCAGCAGCACGGCGATGGCAATGCCGATGAGCATCGACAGGATCGATATTTGCAGCGTGACCAGCGCGCCTTCCAGCATCTCTGGTAAGGCGCGAAAAGCCTGTCGCCATTGAAAGGTATAGTTGCCCATCTCTTGCTCCGATCAGCGGTTATCGGGAGGGGGGCCGCAGGTCGCGGCCCCCGCATTCATCAGCGATAGGCTTTGGCGATGGTCAGGTCCGGCGCCTCGCCGCCGACCCATTTGTCGAACAGTTCCTGATAACGGCCCGAGCGCACCTGCTGGTTCACGAAGAGATCGAGGTAGTTCAGCAGACCGTATTCCTGACGCAGGCCGATCAGACCGACATAGTCCACGTCAAAGGGCGCATCGCCCGCGATGGTCAGACCGTCGAACTTGCCGCTCGCCACGATGGAGGAAGCCACGGTGGAGGTCACGACAGTCGCGTCGATCTGGCCTTGGGCCAGCGACAGGAAGACATCCGCTTGGCTTTGGTAGGAACGGAAGCTGCCCTCGTCCCATGCGTCGACCTGCTCTTCCAGCGCGATGGCTTCGAAAGTACCCGCGACGGAGCCCACGGTCTTGCCCTTAAGGCTTTCAAAGCTGTCGACGCCCGCGTCTTCGCGGGTCAGCACGACGTTGGTGAAGGCGAAATAGGGCACCGAGAAACCAACGGTCTTGGCGCGCTCCAGCGTGTCGGAGGTGGAGGCAACACCCACATCCGCGCGGCCCGAGACGAGGGCGGGAATACGGTCGGGGAAGGGCGTCTCCACGATCTCGGCTTCGACGCCAAGGGCGGCGGCCAGGTCGTTGCAATAGTCCACGTCGAAGCCGACGGGCGTGTTGCTGTCATCGCGCGAGCCCATGGGCGGGAAGTCCAGCACCACGGCGCAGCGCAGCGTGCCCGAAGAAATGATGTCGTCCAGTTTGTCGGCCTGAGCGGCTGTGCCGATCACGGTCGCAGCCACGAGGCTCCCGGCGAGTTGCGTGAATTTCATAGGTATCTCCCTCTTGGGTTGGTCGCCCCCGACTCTCTCTGGACGGGGTGCGGGGTGGTATGAAGGAACAATGTCTTCATTAAAAATACAATATGTATTTTTAGCTTTTATCGGCATGTCGACATATTTTTGATACATTTCGGTCTGGCCAGCATGGTCGCGAAAGAGCAGCCGGTTGGGCTGCTCCCCTACGGCGAAACAAATGCGAAAAGCCGGGCGCGCGGCCCGGCTTTTGCGATCTTAGATTATTCCGCCGCGTCTTCCGGCAACAGCGCCTCAGGCAGGTTCTGATAGGACACGGGCCGCAAGAAACGGCGGATCGACAGGGTGCCCACACTGGTCGCGCCGAAGTTGGTGCTGGCCGGATATGGCCCGCCATGCACCATGGAATCCACCACCTCGACCCCCGTCGGAAAACCGTTGGCCAGCAGACGACCCGCCTTGCGCTCCAGCACCGGCATGAGGTCGCGCGCGGCGTCGACATCCGCGTCATCCATATGCAGGGTGATGGTCAATTGCCCGTCCAGTTCCAACGCCAGCGCGCGCATCTCTTCCAGCGAAGAGACCCGCACCACCAATCCGAGAGGGCCAAAGACCTCTTCATGCAGCGCCGGATTGGCCTTGAACTCTTCGCCCGTGGTCTCGAAGAGGGCCGGCGCGGCGGTGCGGCCTTCGCTGTCGGCCAGATGCACTTGGCGCAGGCTTGGCGCGGATTTAAACTTGTCCCGCCCTGCGCAATAGGCCTCCGCGATACCGTCTGTCAGCATGACCTGCGGGGCCACGTCTTGCAGCGCTGTGGCCGCGTTTTGCACGAAGGCGTCGGCGCCCGGCCCGTCAATCACCACGGCGATGCCCGGATTGGTGCAGAACTGGCCCGCGCCCATGGTCAGCGATGCCGCCCAGCCCTTGCCAAGCTCTTCGGCCCGCGCCGCCATCGCGGCAGGCAGCATGAACATCGGGTTGACCGAGCCCAACTCGCCAAAGAAGGGGATCGGCTCTGGCCGCGCGGCGCAGAGATCGAAGAGCGCCCGGCCCCCGGCGAGCGAGCCGGTGAAGCCCACGGCCTTGATCCGCGGATGCTGCACCACGGCCTGCCCCACGGCGCGGTTGCCGCCTTGAATCAGCGAGAAGACCCCGCTCGGCATGCCGCAGCTTTCAACCGCCGCATGGATCGCTTCGGCCACGATCTCTCCGGTGCCGGGATGGGCGGAGTGGCCTTTGACCACGACCGGACAGCCCGCCGCCAGCGCCGCTGCGGTGTCACCGCCCGCCACGGAGAAGGCTAGCGGAAAGTTCGACGCGCCAAAGACGGCCACGGGGCCGATGGGGCGTTGCACCATGGTGATCGCGGGCCGCGGGGCGGGCTGGCGTTCGGGCATGGCGGCATCGAAGCGACGGTCGAGGTAGTCGCCCTTTTCGATATGCGCCGCGAACAGGCGAAGTTGGCCCACGGTCCGGCCCCGCTCCCCTTCGAGCCGCGCTTCGGGCAGGCCGCTTTCTTGGCTGCCGATCTCGGTGATCTCGGCCCCGCGTGCGTCGATCTCATCCGCGATGGCGTTGAGGAATTTGGCGCGGGTCGCGCGGCTGGAATAGCCATAGTCCCAAAACGCCGCTTCGGCGGCTTCGCAGGCTTGGTCGACCAGTTCCACCGTGCCGACCGAGAAGTCATGCGCCGGCCCATGGGCAGGGCTGGAGCTAAAGCAGTCATCCGTGGCGATCCATTCGCCAGCGATCAGGTGTTTGCCATGGGGGGTAAAGGCCATCGTCTATCCTTTCATGCGGGCCGCGGCCCGGTGTCAGCTTGCGTCTCTTCACATCTGCATACATGATGTATGCATGATTGCAACCCAAGCCCTGCGAGGATCCAGATGGCCGACACAACCCTCTCCCACGATGACCTGACCGCGATGGTCATTCGGATTTTCCAAGGCGCGGGCCTGTCGCCCCTGAATGCCGCCGCCCTCGCGCGGGTGATCGTCGCGGGCGAAGGCGATGCCTGCAAATCCCACGGCATCTACCGGATCGAAGGCTGCCTGCGCACGATCAAGGCAGGCAAGGTGATCCCCGACGCGGTGCCGCAGGTGCACCATGACGACAGCGCCGTGGTGCGCGTGAACGCAGGCGGCGGCTTCTCCAACGCCGCTTTCGAAGCAGGCGCGCCGGTGCTGGCAGAGCGTTGCCGCACCACCGGAATCGCCGCCATGGTGATCAACGATTGCACCCATTTCGCCGCGCTCTGGCCCGAGATCGAGGCGCTGACCGAGATGGGCCTCGCGGCCATGGCCATGTGCCCCAGCTATGCCAGCGTCGCCCCTTCTGGCGGCACCGACCCCTTGATGGGGACCAACCCTTTCGCCTTTGGCTGGCCCCGGGAAGGGGGCGACCCTTACGTTTTTGATTTCGCCACCAGCGTCGCCGCGCGGGGGGAGATCGAATTGCACCGCCGCGCGGGCACGCCCCTGCCCGAAGGCTGGGCGATCGCACCCGATGGCAGCCCGACGACCGACCCCGAAGCCGCCCTCGCAGGGGCTATGCTGCCCTTCGGCGGGCACAAGGGGTCGGCCATCTCGACCATGATCGAATTGCTTGCCGGGGTGATGATCGGTGACCTGACCAGCCCTGAAGCGCGCGATGCCTTGGGCTCGCTCACCCTCGCGCCCGCCCATGGCGAATTGATCATCGCCTTCGACCCCGAAAAGTTTGCCGCAGGCCGCCCCGGCGATCCCTTCGCGCGGGCGGAAACCCTCTTTGACGCGATCACCGGCCAAGGCGCGCGGCTGCCCTCGCAGCGCCGGTTCAAGGCGCGTGCCGAGACGCGGGCGAAAGGGATTCCTTTGACGGATGCCGAGATGCGCAGTCTTGAGCGTTTGCTAACAGAAGGGCTCGACGCCGTTTGATGCGTTTCGTGCTCCGACCCGCGGTCGGGGCGCGGCCACCTCAAAGCGATTGTCACAAAAAAGCGGCGATCCTACGGAATTCAAGGCAAAATTTTGTGCAAGCCCAATCCGGCGGCGCAGCAATCGGCGGTTTTCCGCGCTGCTCTGCGGCATTCCGCTGAAAGTTGCAAAATGAAGTTTCCAGCGGTCGCGAAAAGATTAGATAGGGAAAAAATTGCACACTCTTAACGTGTCTTCCGAGGTATTGTTTTGCCGAATTTCCGACCCACACGACCCAATGAACTGCGGACCGAAAACCTAGAGCGACGTCAGTTTCTGACCCTCTCTGCTGCGTCCTTTGCCGCCGCCCTGATGCCGCGGCACAGCCGCGCGCAGGAGGTGCCCGCCGCCTCCTTCAGCTTCGACAAACTGGTCGAGGATATGCGGCAGTTAGCGCAAACGTCCTATGCCGCGCCGGAGCCCGTCGAAGGGTTCCTTGCCGATCTTGATTACGACGCCTACCAGCGCATCCGGTTCCGGCCCGAACAAGCCCGCTGGCAAGAAAAGGGTGTGGCCTTTAGGCTCCACGCCTTCCACCCCGGTTGGCTGTTCAAGGAGGCGGTAAAGATTAACGAAGTGCGCGGCGACGCGGCTGAGCCTATGGGCTTTACCACAGCGGATTTCGAGTATGACGACGAAGAACTCGCCAAGTCGATCCCACCCAATGCCGAGATGCCGGGCGTCGCCGGTTTCCGCCTGCACACCCCGCTCAACCGGGCCGATATTTTCGATGAATTGATTGTCTTCCAAGGGGCGAGCTATTTCCGCGCCTTGGGCAAGGACACGCTCTATGGGCTGAGCGCGCGGGGATTGGCCGTGAACACTGGCCTGCCCGAAGGCGAGGAATTCCCCCGCTTGAGCGAGGTTTGGCTGCGCCGCCCCGAACCGGGTGACGATAGCGCCACGATCTATGCCGCACTCGACAGCCCCTCGGTCACCGGGGCCTATCAATTTGTGATCACCCCGGGCGAAGACACCACCGTCGAGGTCACCATGCGTCTGTTCCTGCGCGAGGACATCAAGCAGCTTGGCATCGCACCGCTGACCTCAATGTTTTTGCACAATGGCGCGGATAAGGGGAATTTCGACGACTTCCGCCCCGCGGTGCATGACAGCGAAGTATTGGTGCTGAACACAGGCAAGGATACCACCCTCTGCCGCCCGCTGAACAATCCGCCGCGTTTGGCGAGTTCCTATTTCGGGGCGCAGAACCCGCGGTCTTTCGGGCTGGCGCAGCGCAACCGGGACTTTGAGCATTACCTCGACGCGCAGGCCCATTACGAGCGCCGCCCCTCGCTGATGATCGAACCCATGGGCGACTGGGGCAAAGGCACGCTGCGGCTGGTCGAGATACCTTCGGATCTGGAAGGCAATGACAATATCGTGGCCTATTGGATCCCCGAAGGGGAGACCCGCGCGGGCGATGAACTGGCCTACGGCTACCGCATGCACTGGGGGATGACCCCGCCGGGCGCGACGCCGCAGACCCTTGGCCGCGTGGTACGGCTGCGCTCGGGCCATGGCGGGGTGGCGGGTGTTGAGGCAGACACCGAGACCCGCAAATTCGTCATCGACTTCGCAGGCGGACAGCTCAGCGATATGCCGAGCGACGCCGAGCTTGAACCCGTCACCAGCGCACAAAACGGCGAGATCGTGGAGGCGATCCTAAGCCGGGTGGATGGCAGGGACGAATGGCGGCTGGTGCTGGAACTGCGCGCCGAGCCTGATGCCATCGTCGAGATCAAGGCAGTTCTATCGGGATATGACCGCAACCTGACAGAGACATGGGTGTACCAATGGATCAACGCATGACCCTTCAAGACGCGACGACCCCCACTTCCGCAATGGCTGGCGAGGCCGAGAACTGGATGCCGCCCGCCGCCCCGCTTGCGATGCCACGGCAGAGCTTGGAACGGCGCGGCCATCTGGCCGGGCTGGCCGACCTTGCGCGGGCATTTCTGCTGCGGCGTAAGGCCTGAGCACCATGGCACCCCAGCACAGGCAGATCGCGGCGGATGGCCCGACCCGTTTTGCACGGGCGGTCGCCCTGCTGTTGTCGCTCGGCTCCGCAGCCCTTGCCGCGACCCTTTTGGCCGAGGCTGCGGCGCGGGATGGGTTCAGCGGCTGGGACGGCCTCCGCGCCCTGCTCGTTTTCGCCACCACCGCTTGGTTGGCTTGGGGCGCGTCACTGGCGCTGATCGGGCTCTTCGGCAGCAGATCAACGCCGCCCCGCGCCGCGCTTGAGGCACCGCAGCCGCGCACGGTGATCGCGGTGCCCATCTGCAACGAAGACCCGCTCACCACCTTTGCCCGCATCGCCGCGATTGACCGCTCCGTCGCCCGAGCCGGGGTTACGGCGGATTTCGTCGTTCTGTCGGACACCCGCGATGACGCGCTGGCCGGGAAAGAGCAATTCGCCTTCGCCCGCCTGCTGCGCGAGACCGAGGGCCAAGGGCGCATCTTCTACCGCAGGCGGCAGGACAATGCGGGCCGCAAGGCGGGCAATATCGAAGAATTCATTCGCAGCTACGGCGGGGCCTATGACTTTGCCGTGATCCTTGACGCAGACAGTCTGATGGAGGGCGAGACGATCCGCGCCATGATCGCGCGGATGCAGGCCGATCCGCAGCTAGGGCTCTTGCAAACCCTGCCCAAGATCATCGGCGCGCGGTCTTTCTTTGGCCGCGCCTTGCAGTTCGCCTCGTGGTTCCACGGGCCGATCTTCACCCGTGGCCTTGCCCGGATGCAGGGGGCGACGGGGCCGTTTTGGGGCCATAACGCAATCATCCGCGTCCGCGCCTTTGCCGAAAGCTGTGGCCTGCCCGAACTCTCAGGCCCGCCACCCTTGGGCGGGCATATCCTGAGCCACGATTATGTCGAGGCGGCCTTGCTCGCCCGCGCGGGTTGGAAGGTCGAGGTGGATGAGACCTTGAGCGGCTCCTTTGAGGAGGGCCCCGAAAACGTCCTTTCCTTCGCGCGGCGCGAGCGGCGCTGGTGCCAAGGCAACCTGCAACATGCGCGGCTGATCTTTGCGCCCGACTTGGCGGGGTGGAGCCGCTTCGTCTTTTTGCAGAATGTGACTGCCTATGTCGTCTCGCTTCTCTGGGCGGCCTTTCTGATCACCTCGGCGATCAGCACGCTCTACGCGCCGCCGCCGGAGTATTTCCCCGGCCCCTATCAGCTTTTCCCCGTCTTCCCCGATACCAGCGCGCGCGAGATCACGCTGCTGGCCTTGGGCGTGCTGGGGCTGTTGGTGGTGCCTAAGCTGCTGATCCTGATCCATGCGCTTCTGACCGACCGCGCGCGCGACTTTGGCCGCGCTTTGCGGATGGCGCTCTCGGTGCTGACCGAGATCGTGCTGACCACGCTTCTGGCCCCTTTGATGCTGCTCTACCACAGTCGCTCGGTGATGCAGGTGCTCTCGGGCCAAGACGGCGGCTGGCCCGCCAACCAACGCAACGAGGGCCAGTTGAGTTTGGCCGATGGCTGGACGGCGGGCCGGTGGATCGTGTTCATTGGCGCGGTGATCCTCGCGGCGGTGCAATGGGTCGCGCCGGATCTGACCGTCTGGCTGCTGCCCGTGGCGGTCCCGATGTTGCTGGCCCCGCTGCTCATCGCCTGGACCTCCCGCCCCCTGCCCCGCGGGCTTTTCGCCGTGCCCGAGGATGCCGCGCCGCGCGATGTCGTCGCGGAATACGACAGTATATGCGATGTCTGGCGGCTGACGTGGAATGACGAGCATCTGAAGCCAGAACCCAAAGCGGCGGATTTGCCCCATGCCACCGCCTAACACCGGGCTATCGCCCGCCGCGCTGGCTGCCGGCGCGGTTCCCAAATCCGCCCGCGATCCGCGCATCGACCTGTTTCGCGGGCTGGCGCTGGTGATGATTTTCATCAACCACGTCCCGGGCAACCCCTATGAGGCCCTGACCATCCGCAACCTCGGTTTCGCCGACGCGGCGGAGGCGTTCTTTCTCATGTCCGGCATCGCCGCAGGCTTGGCCTATACGCCCCGTTTCATCGCGCGGGATCGGGTGCGTCACGGCCTCTGGCGCGCCATCGCCCCACTGTGGAAACGGGCGTGGTCGCTTTATGTGGTGCAGCTCCTGCTCTCAGCAGTGGCCTTGGGCATCTTCGCCGCCGCCTTCCAGATCACGACAGAGGCCGCGTTCCTGACCAAGATCAACATGCGGCAGGTCTTCCAAAACCCGACCCAAAGCGTGATCGGCATCCCGCTTTTGACGCATCAGTTCGGCTATGTGAACATCCTGCCCGCCTATTCCGTTTTGCTGGTCTGCGCCCCGGCGGCGATCATGCTGGGGCTACGCTGGCCGTGCCTGCTTCTCGCGCTGTCCCTGGTGCTTTGGCTGCTGACGGGTGTCTTCCGGCTGAACCTGCCGAACTACCCCAACCCGGGCGGCTGGTTCTTTAACCCTTTGGCATGGCAAGCGATCTTTGTCTGCGGATTGCTGGTGGGCCTAAGCCAGCGGCAGGGCTACCGCTTTTTCCCGAACTCGCAGGCGCTGTTCTGGCTGTCCGCCGCCGTCCTGCTGGGCGTCCTCGCATGGCGCTATGTGCCGGGTTTGGGCCGTTTCCTGAACCTCCAAATGCATCATATGAGAGAGGCCGGGGTGCCCTTCAACATCACTTCGCACGACAAGACCTATCTTTCCGCCCCGCGGTTCGTTCATATCTTGGCCGTGGGGTATTTTCTGTCACAGTTGCAGACCGTCACCCGCCTTTCGGCCCATGCCGTGGCCAGCCCCGTCCGGCTGATCGGTCGGCATGGTCTGCTGGTCTTTGCCAGCGGCACCGTTCTGGCGCTGATCTGTCAGGTTGCGATGATGGCGCGGCCAGACGCGCAGTGGATGCCGTGGGTTCTGCCTGTTGTCGGAACGGCGGCGCTCTATGCCATCGCTTGGATTGCAGAGATCTCGCGGCAGGTGCTTGCCGCATCGGCCGACCCCAAACCCGCACCCGTCTCGCTTAAAGCACCAACCGTCGAAGCCGCCCCGTAACCTTCACGAACGCCGGTCGTCGCTGCGCCCCCATTTGCGCCAGGCAAGCCACGCAAGCCCCAGCCCGCCCGCGATCAGCGCCATGTGCCGCGGGCGAATGCCGCGCCCGGTGGCGGTGTTTTCGCCCGGATGGTAGCGCGGGTCGAGCAAGCGGGTATTGGCGAGAAAACCACCGACGACAGTCTCGCTGCCCCGGAACACCGCCCGCAGGCCACGGCCCTTCTTGCGGTTCAAGGTTTCGATGGTCCCGATCATCGACTTCTTCTCTTCCATCACCTCGGCCACACGTTCGAGCGGCAGGCCGAGGTGTTCGGCAATCAAGCGGGTTCTGAACCCTTCGATCACCTCTGCGGGGTGTTCGATCGCGACATCGCATTCGGTATCAAACCCCATGGAGCGGTTGTTAAGGTTGCTGGAACCGAGGCGCAAAAGATGATCGTCGATGATCATGATCTTCGCATGAACATAGATCGGCTCCCCCTCCTCGGTGACGGGGAAATAGATGCGAAAGCGGTTTTGGTGATCGGCGCGTTTCAGGTCTTCGACGAGCCGCTCCCGCAGGACATGCATGGCGTCATCTTCCAACTGGGATTCCGCATCGCGCGGGTTGATGATGACGACCTCCGGCCCGTCCTCTTCGGCCAATCGCGCCCTGAGCGCATCGCAAACCGAGGCGGCGGCGAGGTATTGCGATTCAATATAAATATAGTCACGCGCTGATTGGATCCCCGCGATATAGAGGCGTTCGATCTCATTGATCATCGGCTCTTCGTCAAAAGGCGGCTCGGTCCGGGCGATGCCCACCTCGACGCCTTCGGCATCGATCGGCAGGTCTTCGGGCCATTCGGACATGGGCGCATCATCAGGGCGGGCGATCTCATCCCCCGTGGCGCGGAACCAACGCCGACGCGAAAGCTCACCCAAGGCGGCGGCGGCGGGGCCGGACATGGCCGAGGTCGCGTCATGCCAAGGGTCGGAAGGCGTGCCATCCTTGCGCAGGCGGCGCGGGTCGTGCGGCAGGTGGTCGGGCGTGTCCCACCGGTCTTCGGTCGCGTCGATCCCGCCGCAAAAGGCCAGAGCATCGTCGGCCACGACGATTTTTTGGTGGTGGCAGGCGCCGAAGGGGTGATGGCCGTCCAAGGCAAAGTGAATCCGGTCGCCACCGAATAGGCTCAGCGCCAGTGAGGGCACCAATCGCCCCGGCGCGGCCAGCACGGCGCCATTCCATTTGAGCAGATAGACATTCAGTTCCGGCCTCCGCTCCACCACCGCCTCGACAAAGGCGCCAAGCTGGTTGGGATAGCCGTCGGGCGCATTGCCGTTTTCGTCACTTTCGCCGGGCAGCATCTCAAGCTCGAAATCGAAATCCCAGCCGATCAGCATCAACTGCTGCCGCGCCCCGAGGAAAATCTCGCGCAGGACCCGGAAGTAATCCGCCGCATCGACGATGAGGCCAAACCGCTCGGCCCGGGCGACACGCCATGTGGTCTTGTCATTGAACAGGCTTTGGCTGTTCGCCCCTTGGGTCGACTCCGCGTGGTTCGCCTTTGCCATATCCAAATCGCCCTGCACGTTTTCGCCCCTTTCCACTCAATCCTACATGACTAAACGCCCATTCCCGCGCGAAGTTGCATCGATGCGTAAATATCGGGCAGGCTCAGACCGGTTGCGCCTCAGACAGCTCGGCCTGAAGCCGGGCTTCTTCGGCGGCTTTGGGCGTGGTGAACCGGGCCAGCAGGAAATAGGCGACCGGGGTGAGATAGAGGGTCGAGAGCGTGGCCATGCCCAGCCCCCCGACGATCACCCAGCCAAGCGCCTCGCGCGCCTCGGCCCCCGCACCCGCCGAGAGGATCAGCGGCACGCCGCCCAAGACGGTCGAGGTCATCGTCATCATCACCGGACGCAGCCGGATGGTAGAGGCGCCAAAGATCGCCGCGTGGATATCCGCCCCCTGATCGCGCAATTGGTTGGCGAACTCGACGATCAAAATCCCGTTCTTGGCCATGATCCCGATCAACATGACCAGCCCGATTTGGCTGTAGACATTGAGGCTCTGCCCCGTCATCAGCAGCGCGAAGATCGCGCAGGCCAGCCCCAAGGGCACCGTGGCCATCACCACGATGGCAGAGATGAAGCTTTCGAACTGCGCGGCGAGGACAAGGAAAACCACGAGGATCGCAAAGCCGAAAGTCACGAAAAGCCCTGAACTGGTTTGATCCAACGCGGCGGCCTCGGCCAGCGGCACGATCAGGTTTTCATCGTCCAACACCTCTTGCCCGACCGCGCGCACCTGTTCCAATGCATCGCCCAGCGACAGGCCCGGCGTCAGCCCGGCGGAAATCTCGACCGAGCGGTTCTGCCCTTCGCGGTCCAACTCGGGCGCGACGGCGCGCTCTTCGAGGGTCACGAAACTGGCCAGCGAAATCATCTGCCCGTTGCCCGATTGGACAAAGACGTTCTCAAGGTCGCGCGGGTCGTTCACCGGGTCCGAGGTCGACAGCATCTGCACGCCATAGCTGGTGTCGTCGATAAAGACCGATGCCACCTCGCGCCCGTCGAGCATGGCCTGCAAAGCCTGCCCGAGCCCGGTGATGTCGACGCCCAAGTCAGCGGCCAGCGTCCGGTCGATCTGCACGAAAAGCTGCGGTTGCGTGCGTTCATATTCCAGCCGCACCTGCCCCATCGCGGGGTTCGTGCTCAGCCGGTCCACCATCGTCTGCGCGACCAGCGACAGTTGTTCGTAATTATTCCCGGTGATCGCGAAAGACAGCCCCCGCCCCGCGCCGCGAATGCCGAGGGAATTGGGTTGGATTGCAAAGGCCCGCACGCCCACGATGCCGCGCAGCTTGCCATTGATCTCGCCCACAATCTCATCTTGGCTGCGCGCGCGGTCTTCCCATCCGGCGAGCGTGAACACCATGAAACCCCGATTGTCCGCGCCAAACCCGGTGATGGAGAAGATATTCGTCACCTCTCCGGCCTCTTGCAGCGGGGTGATCAGGTCTTCGATCTCGCGCATCTTGCTTTGGGTATAATCAAGCGAGACGCCCTGCGGGGCCGAGACGCTGAGCAGCGCCACGGCGCGATCTTCGCGCGGGGTCAGCTCTTGCCGGATCTCGCCAGAGACCAGCACTGCCGTCAGCGCGACGAAGGCCGCGATCAGCACCACGACATAGGGCATCGCCAGCGCCCATCTAAGCGTCGCCGCATAGGCGCGGTACAGCAGGTTGCCAAGCCACACGACAGGGCCGCGCGGGTTCTCTGCCGCGGGTTTGGTCAACAAGCGGCTCGCCAAGACCGGGCAAAGGCTGAGCGCCACGACCGAGGACAGCATCACCGCGATGGCGAGGGTGAAACCAAACTCCCGAAACAGCCCGCCCGCCTGTCCGGGCAGGAACGACAGCGGGATAAAGACCGCCGCCAGCGTGGCCGTGGTGGTGACGACCGCAAAGAAGACCTGCGAGGTGCCCAGCACCGCCGCCGCGCGCGGCCCCATGCCCGCCGCCCGTTGGCGCACGATATTCTCCAGCACCACAATCGCGTCATCCACGACCATCCCGGTGGCCAGAACCAGCGCCAGAAGGGTCAGGATGTTGATCGAAAAGCCCACCAGATAGATCGCCGCCAAAGTGCCGATCAGCGCCACGGGCAGGGTCAGCGCCGGGATCAGCGTGGCGCGGAAATCACGCAGGAAGACAAAGATCACCGCCACCACGATGCCCACGGCAAAGGCCAGCGTTGAGAGCACCTCGCGGATCGAGCCTGAGATAAAGGTCGCATCGTCCGAGGTCACGAAAATCCGCACGTCTTCGGGCAGAGTCTCGTTCAACTCCCCCACCACGGCGCGCACATCGCGCGAGATCTCAAGCGTGTTCGACGTGGCCTGCCGGATGATGCCGATGCCGAGGCCCAATTGCCCATTGGCGCGCAGGATCGTCTCCCCTTCGGCGGGGCCGAGCGTGACGCTGGCGACATCGCCGAGCCGGACGTTCTGCTTGATCTCCATCGCCTCGAACGCCTGTGTGGTGACGACGCTGGCCGTGGTGCGCACGTTGATCGACTGACGGTCGCCCGCCAGATCGCCCGCGGGCGCGTCATAGGCCACATCGGCCAGGGCGCGCTGGACATCGCCTAGGGTCAGGCCCCGGCTGGCCAGTTCCAACTGGTCGATATCGACGCGGAAAAATGGCTCACGGTCGCCGTAGACCTGCAAATCCGCCACCCCGTTGACCGAGATCAGCCGGTCTTCGACCCGGTCTTGCACCAGTTTGGTCAACTCCTCCGGCGAGCGGCCCATGGAGGTCACGGCGATGCGCATCACCGGCTGGGCATTGGCATCGGCCTTGACGATCTGCGGCTGGTCGGCCCCTTCGGGCAATTGGTTCACAATCCGCGCCACCGCATCGCGCACATCGGTCGCGGCCACGTCGATATCGGTGCTGTCGTTGAACTCCAAGGTGACCCGGCTGCGCCCGAAGCGCGAGTTCGATGAAATCGCCCGCACGCCCGAGACCCGGCCCACGGCCCCTTCGATCCGCCCCGTGAGTTCCTGATCGACAGATTCCGGGGAGGCGCCCGAGAAGGTCGTGGTGACCGTGACCACGGGCCGGTCGACATTGGGCAGCTCCCGCACCTCCGCACCGAAAAGCGCGGCGATGCCTGCCAGTACGATCAGCGCGTTCAGCACGAAAGCAAGGATCGGGCGACGCACGAAAAGCGCGGTGCCCGAGGCGGTGCGCGCGGGCGGCGTGGCGTCCTCGGTCGGGGCGGCGCTCATAGGGTTGTCTTCTCAGTCGGGACGGCATCTGACTGCACGCTGCCCGCGCGGTTGACCTCGCGCACCTCGCCGCCTTCGCGCAGGGTTTGCACGCCTTCGGTCACCACCACATCATCGGCGGTCAGATCATCCGACAGGACGAGCACCGAATTGCTGTTGCGCTGTGCGATCTCGACCGCGACTTGATGCGCCTTGCCCTCCCGTACCGTCCAGACAAATGGCCCGTCCGAGGACCACTGCACCGCCAGCGGCGGGATCGCCAGAAACGGATCGCCGACAAAGGTCAGGCTGACCGAAAAGGCCATGCCCGCGCGCAGCTGGTCGCCTTCGTTCGGCACGCGGCCTTGCACCAGAAGCGTGCGGCTTGCACGGTCGATCACGCTGTCGATGGCGCTGACTTCGCCCGTCAGGGTCAAATCGCGCATGCCAAGCGGGGTGACGGTGATTTCCTTGCCTAACGAAAGCTTGCTCACCACCCGTTCAGGCACGCGGAAATCGATCAGGATCTCGCTGCGGTCGGTGATGGTGGCGAGTTGATCCTGCGCATTGACGCGGTCGCCTTCTTCGATATCGGTGATCCCCACCCAGCCTGAGATTGGCGCGAGGATGCGGCGTTGCGACAGATCGAACTGCGCTTGGCTGAGCGCAAGCTCGGCACTTTGCAGGGCCAGTTCCGTCTCGCGCAGGCGCACTTCGCTGACCGCGCCGGTGTTTTGCAGCCGCTCCACGCGGTCTTGCTCGGTCTGGGCGTTTTCAAGCTGCAATTCGGCTTGCTTCAGGGCGATCTGCTCGGCCTCATTCTCCAATAGGGCCACAACGGTGCCCGCCTCGATCAACTGTCCGGCGGGCAGGTTGAGATCGGTGATGACCCCTACGGCGTTAGAGCGCAGCGTGACGGAGCGGCGCGCGCGGCCGTCGCCGATGGCGGTGATCCGGTCGGCCAAAGTCTCTTCGCTGACCCCGGCGGTGACGACCAGCGAGGGCCCGCCGCCGCCCCAACCCCGGCCAGAGCCCTGTGGCGCCTCCGCGACCTCCTCGATCCCCAGAAGATCCAGCAGACCGGTCTCCGCCACATAGGGGCGGGAGGCGGGGACATAGGTTAACATCGCGTAAAGACCCGCAACGAGAACCAGCAGAAATACGAAAAATTGGCGCAGGGCTTTCACGGGGGATGCGCTTTCAAAATATGTTACGAGGCGCATAATTGAGCATCGGCCCCAAAAAGGCACGTCAATTCTGCTTGATCACTGGCTGGGCATTCCCCGAAGGGGCCGCTGGCTGCTAGCACTATGGCGCGGAAGCCTGCCGGGTGGAAGGGCAATGGGGTTGATTACTAGAAATTCCGTTTCCGCCGCACATATTCTGGCCCTAGCCGGATCAAAGACCAAGGGGACATCATGCGCGCGACGGTTCTACCACTGGCGACACTGCTACTGGGCTTTTCGCTTTTGCAGATGAGCAACGGGTTGCAGGGCACGCTTCTGGCCGTGCGCGCGGGGCTCGAAGGGTTTGGCGGGGCGACCACCGGCCTTATCATGTCGGGCTTTTTCGCGGGGCTGAGCGTGGGCTCCTTCGTGGCACCGCGGCTGATCAGCGGGGTGGGCCATATCCGCACCTTTGCAGCACTCGCCTCTGTCGCCTCCGCCGCGGCGCTGATGCATTTGGCTTTCATCGACCCTTGGGTCTGGATCGCCGTGCGCTGCCTCACCGGCTTTGCCTTTGCCGGGTTGATCATCGTGACGGAAAGCTGGCTCAACGCCTCTGTCAGTTCCGCGCAGCGGGGCAAATTGCTCGCGGTCTACGGCATGGTCGGCATGGCCTCAGGCGCGGCGGGGCAGTTCCTGCTGAACCTCGGGGATCCGGCTGAGTTCATCCTCTTCGTGCTTGTCTCCATCGTGATGTCGCTGTCGCTGGTGCCAATTTCGCTTAGCCGTGTAGAGGGGCCGCGCTCAGAAGGCGCGCAGGAGCCGCCATCGCTGCGCCGCCTGTGGGGGCTGTCGCCCTACGGCGCGGTCAGCGCAGGGCTGGTCGGGGCCTCTATCGGGACTTTCTACGGGCTGGCACCGCTCTTCGCGCAAGAGATGGGCTATACCCAATCACGCATCGCCCTGCTGATCGCGGCCTTTACCATCGGCGGCTTGGTGCTTCAGTTCCCGCTGGGCTGGATGTCTGACCGGATGAGCCGCCGCGGTCTTGGCGTGGGGCTGGCCGCCGCTGGCAGCGCCTTGATGATGCTGACCCTGCCGATCCCCGCCCCTTCGGGGTCGATGCTGCTGGTGCTGGGCTTTGCCATTGGCGGGCTAGTCTTGCCTGCGCAATCCATCGTCATCGCCCATGTCAACGACCGCGCCCCCGGCTCGGCGGTGGTGGCCGTCTCGGGTGGGCTGGTGCTGATGCAGGGGATTGGCGCCGCGATCGGGCCTTTGCTGGCGGGCGTGCTGCTGGATACGCTGGGCCCGCGCGGCCTGCCGCTGGCGCTTGGCGGTTTTCAGTTGACCATCGTGGCATGGGGGCTGCTGCGCATGACCCTGCGCAGCGATCCCGAAACCCAAGAGCGTCACGCGGCACCGCCGCTGACCCCCAACTTTGTCGAAGGCGAGTTGAGCCGCGAGGAATAGCGCGGCTTAGCTCTGGGGCCAACTCTCCGGCACGTTGCTGCGCAGCTCTTCCAGCCACGGGGTGGCGACGGAGTCCGACGGGGCGCGCCAGTCCCCGCGCGGCGACAATGCCCCCCCGGCGCTGACCTTTGGCCCATTCGGCAGAGCCGATCGCTTGAACTGGCTGGTGGCAAAGAAGCGATGCAGGAATTTTTCGAGCCAGTGGCGGATGGTCTCCAGATCATAGGCGTTGCGTTTGCCCTGCGGAAAGCCCTCGGGCCAGCGCCCCGCCTCGACATCATGCCAAGCGTGCCAGGCCAGAAAGGCCACTTTTGACGGGGCGAGCCCGTAGCGCATGGTGTGAAAGAGGAAGAAGTCGTTCAGCTCATAGGGGCCGATCATCGACTCGGTGCTTTGGATCTCTTCATCTTCGCCCGCGGGCACCAGTTCGGGCGAAATCTCGGTGTCGAGAATGGCTTGCAGCACCTTGTCCGTCTCCGCGTCGAACTGCCCTGAACGGGTGGCCCAACGGATGAGATATTGGATCAGCGTTTTCGGGACGCCGGTGTTCACCGCATAGTGGCTCATCTGGTCGCCCACGCCATAGGTGCACCAGCCAAGCGCCAATTCGCTCAGATCGCCGGTGCCGATGACAAAGCCCTGCCGCTGGTTGGCGAGCCGGAAGAGATAATCGGTGCGCAGCCCGGCTTGGACGTTTTCAAAGGTGATGTCGTAGACCGGCTCCCCGTCCGAGAAGGGGTGATCCATATCCTCAAGCATCTGGCGCGCGGCAGGACGAATGTCGATCTCATCCGCGGTGATCCCCATGGCCTGCATTAATTTCCACGCGTTGGATTTGGTGCCCTCGGAGGTGGCGAAACCCGGCATGGTAAAGCCGAGGATCCGGTCGCGCGGGATGCCCATACGGTCACAGGCTTTCGCCGCCACGATCAGCGCATGGGTCGAATCCAACCCGCCGGAAATGCCAATGACCATGGTCTTGCCCTTGGTCGCCTCAAAGCGGCGGCGCAGCCCTTCGACCTGAATGTTGAACGCCTCGTAGCAGTCTTGGTCGAGATGGCTTTCGCGGTTCGGCACATAGGGGAAACGACGCACGGGGCGGATCAGACCGGCGTTCTCGTGATGCGGTTGATGGGCAAAGGTCACCCGGCGGAATTCTGGCGCGCGGTGCCGCGCGGCGTCATGGAAACTGCCCGTCCGCATCCGCTCGGACTGGATACGCCCGCAATCCACATCGGCGATGGTCAGCTCCGGCTCCAGCGGGAAACGGGTGGATTCGGCCAGAAGATCGCCCAACTCATGGATCATCCCCTGCCCGTCCCACGCCAGATCGGTTGTGCTCTCCCCCGGCCCCGCGGCGGAGTACACATAGGCCGCGAAGGCGCGCATGGATTGCGACCGGCACAGCAGGTGACGGTCAGAGGATTTGCCGATCACGATGTTGGACGCCGAGAGATTGGCGAGGATGAGCGCCCCACCAAGGGCCGCATCCGCCGAGGGCGGCGCCGGCGTCCAGAGGTCTTCGCAGATCTCGGCATGGAAAATCAAACCGGGCAGATCCGTCGCCTCGAAAATCAGGTCATCGCCAAAGGGCACTCGCCGGCCCGCGACAGTGATCTCTCCGTCGGTGTCACGGCCATGGGCAAACCAGCGTTTCTCATAGAACTCGCGGTAATTGGGCAGGTAGGATTTCGGGACCACGCCCAGCACTTGCCCGCGTGAAATGGCGATGGCGCAATTGTAGAGCCGCCCCTCACGGCGCAGTGGCGCGCCGAGCAGGATCACGGGGGTCATCTGGGCGCTGGCCTCAATGAGGTCGCCAAGCGCCTCTTCCACCGCCGTCAGCAGCGCATCCTGCATGTGCAAATCGTCGATGGCATAGGACGAGAGTGACAGTTCGGGGCAAACCAACAAATCCACCCGCGCCGCATCGGCCCGACGCATTTCGTCCAGCAGGCTGTCGCGGTTGAAGGCCACATCGGCGGGCCGCACATGCGGCGTGCAGGTCGCCACCCGGACAAAGCCATGACGGTGGTAGGCGGTAAAGGCGGCGGCTTGGCTCTTGCTCACGTCAGGCTCTCCTCCAACATATCCAAAATCGTTTCAAGGCATCGCTGCCGGATCGCATCCCGGCCAATGGCACCAAAGGACTCGGCCCGATGAACCGTGTTACACCCCTCGCGTGCAAGCGCAAAATGTACAAGCCCCTCTTCATCCTCGGCGCTGCCCGGCCCGGCGAACCCGGTGGTCGAGACGGCAATCTGCGCACCGGAACGGTCCTGCGCGCCTTCGGCCATGGCAATCGCCACGGGGCGCGAAACCGCGCCGCAGCGGTCCAAAAGCGCCCGGTCGACGCCCAACAGCTCATGCTTGGATTGATCCGTATAGGTGACGAAACCCCGCTCGAACGCGTGGGAGCACCCTTCGATATCCGTGAGCAGCGCGGCGACCAGCCCGCCGGTGCAGCTTTCCGCCGTGGCGATGTGAATGTCGCGGTCGCAAAGCACTCCCAAAACGGATTTCGCGCGGTCTGCGATGTCGGGCTGCGCTAGGGGGTCACTGTTCTGCATCTTCGCTCCGCAAATTGGTGCTTTGTTAAGCAAAACCCCCGCAGGCCGCTGTGGTTCCTTGCGTTGACCCGCCGCAAACCGCCTGCTTAACATTGCAAGAAACCGAAACGCACCTCTGCATATGGGACCGAAGCGATGATTGATTTCTACACATGGACCACCCCCAACGGCCGCAAAGTCTCGATCCTGCTCGAAGAATTGGGGATCGACTACAATGTGCATGCCATCAACATCGGCAAGGATGAGCAGCACGCGCCCGAGTTTCTAAAGATCAGCCCCAACAATAAAATCCCCGCCATCGTGGACCATGACACCGGGGTGAGCCTGATGGAATCCGGTGCGATCTTGGTCTACCTCGCCGAGAAACATGGCCGCTTCCTGCCCGAGGGTCAGGCCGCGCGGGCCGAGGTCATGCAATGGTTGATGTGGCAGATGGGCGGCTTTGGCCCGATGGCTGGGCAGGCGCATCACTTCTTGCATTTCAACCCCGGCAAGGCCGCCTATGCCGAAGAGCGTTTCGGGGCCGAGGTCAAACGGCTTTACGGCGTGCTCGACAAACAGCTTGAGGGGCGGGACCACATTTGCGGCGAATATTCCATCGCGGATATGGCCTGCTGGCCTTGGGTGTCGCGCTATGAATGGCAGCAGATCGACCTCGCCGACTACCCCAACGTGCGTGCGTGGTATCAACGCCTGCGCGCGCGCGACGCGGTGCAAAAGGGCTACCGTGTGCCAAAGGTGATGGGCGAGATTCCCGAGGGCTGACATCCGCCCCCCGCCGCGGTTGCAACGTAGGCGGGAACCAAGAGACAAGTTGAACGGTTGCACTCCCGAAGGCAGCGCTGCCACGCGCGCAGGCTGCCCGTTTCACGAATGGGGGGCAGTATCGTGGCGCTTAATCTCAAAGGTGTATCCTTGCGCGGCTGTCGGGCACTGCCATGAACAGTGCGCCGCGTTTCGACCCTTTCCCGCCCCAGTCGCAAAGGGATATCCTTTCGCAATCTGCCCGAAAGGCCCTGCGCCGCGCGGCACGGGCCGAGGAGGCGGGCGCCGCCCCGATCAGCGGCTCTATCGACATTCTGCGCGACGCGGGGCTGATGCTGGAAGATGGCGCCACGGCGCCTTTGCGCACCGCCCATGCGCTGATGCAGATCGGTGCCGCCAACCTCAGCGTCGGCCGCTTATGGGAGGGCCACGTCAACGCGCTGCGCCTGATCCGCCTATACGGCAGTGTGGCGCAGGCGGAGCGGGCGAAGCAGGTGATCCGGCAGGGCGGGCTTCTGGGCGTTTGGGGGGCCGATGCCGGCAATCCGGCGCGTTTCGAGAAGGGTGTTTTGAAGGGTGAGAAGATCTTTGCCTCCGGCCTCGGCACTGTCACCCATGCGCTCGTTTCGCTCAACTCCGGCCCCGAGGTACAGCTTGCGCTGATCGATGTGACCGACCCCGCGCGCGGCGATGCCTCGCAATGGGACATGCTGGGGATGCGGGCGACGGCCTCGGGATCGTATGATTTTTCTGGTCTGCCACTTGAGGATGACGCGCTTATCGGCGCCCCCGGCGACTATCTGAAAGAGCCGCATTTCGTCGGCGGCGTCTGGCGGATCGCAGCGCTTCAGGCGGGCGCCGCGGCGGGGTTGATCGATGCGGCGGCCAGTACCCTGCGGGACATGGACCGGCTTGAGGCCGAGGCCCAATTAAGCCGCCTGATGCAGGTGCTGATGCGGATCTGGGCCGGAATGGCATTGGTCGAACGCGCCGCTCTCGCCGATGCGGATGACCACGCGGAAGAGACCCTCGTCAGCACCTCCATCGCCGCGCGGATTTATACTGAGGAAGTCGCCCTCGACGCGATCAAAGCGGTGGAGCAGAGCCTTGGGTTGCGCCATTTCACCGGAACTTCCGAGACAGGTCGCATGGCGCGCGATCTCTCGGTCTATCTGCGCCAAGCCGCGCGCGACGCCTTCCTGCAACGCGCCGCCCGCCATGCGCTTTCAAGCGACCAGACGGTTTGGGGTGTCTTTGGATGAGCCATAACGCCCCCCTCGCCGAGGCTCTGTCGGGCCGCGAAAAGATCGTGGTTCTGGCGCCGCACCCGGACGACGAAACACTCGGCTGCGGCGGGCTTTTGGCCCGCGCTTTCGCAGGGCCCGGGGCGCATGTCATCTGCCTGACCGATGGCGGCGCCAGCCACCCCGGTTCCCGCGCATGGTCCCCGGTCCGATTGGCCGAAAGGCGACGCGCGGAATTAGCAGAGGCGCTCGATCTCCTTGGTGGCGGCGCGGCGGATTTGACATGGCTCGGCCATCCCGACAGCCGTTTGCACGAGGTGCCTGCTGACGCCATCCTGACTGAGCTGAGGCAAGTGATCGACGCCCAAGCGGCACGCCACGTCTTCGTCCCGGCCCGCGAGGACAAACATTGCGACCATAAAACCACCGCGTCACTGGCCGACGGCCTGCGCGCGCAGCGCCCCGATCTGCATTCTCATAGCTATCCGGTGTGGAGCCGTTTCGATGATCCGAACTTTGCCGAGAACACGGCTGGCTACGCCCCCCTGACCCTCGACACCGCCGCCTACCGCGCAGCCAAGAGCGCCGCGATCCGCGCGCATCGCAGCCAGCTTGGCCAAGTCGTGCAAGATGATCCCGAGGGGTTCGTTCTGCCCGAGGCGATGATCGACCTCTTCGCGCAGCAAGACGAGATCTTTTGGAGGATGCCGTGATGGGTGTGGGGTTGGATCATCTCCAAGGTCTCTATGCCGAGACGAGCGATCCTTGGGGGTTCGAACATAGCGCCTATGAGCAGGCCAAATTCGCGGCGACGCGGGCGGCGCTTTCACAAGATGGCTACCGCTCGGCCTTTGAGTTGGGCTGTGGCAATGGTCAACTGGCACGCCACCTGATCGACATCTGCGCGCGCTATACCGGGATGGATGCAGTCGCCAGCGCCCTGACCGCCGCGCGCAAAGCGGTGCCGGAGGGGCGCTTCGTCCAAGGGTTCTATCCCGGCCCCCTGCCTGAGGGGGACTTCGATCTGCTGATTCTCTCCGAAGTGCTCTATTTTCTGGATCATGCGGGGCTGGGCCAACTGGCGACCGACATTGCGACCCGCTGGCCGAAGGCCGAGATCATCTGCGTGACTTGGCGCGGTGACACCGGCAATCCGTTGCAAGGGGAGGAGGCGCTGAACGGTTTTGCCAAGGCGCTCGACACCCATGCCTTCACCTGCGTCAGCGAGACCGAGAACTACCGCATCGACCGCGCCTTTCCGGAGGGTGACAGATGAGTTTCGAGCGCTGGAAAGACACCGCGATCATCATCCCCGCCCGGAACGAGGCACAGCGGATCGGCGATTGCCTCACCGCCCTCGCCCCCCAGTGCAACGACCGTGTTCGCGTGATCCTCGTGGTGAACAACACCGATGACGACACCGCCAAGATCGCCAAGGCGGCGGCGGGGCGGCTTGGCCTCGACCTCACCGTGCTCGATCTCACCTTCCCCCCCGGCATGGGGGTCGGCGCGGCAAGGCGGAGGGGCTGCGCTGTGGCACTCGAACAGATGCCTCATCTGCGCCAGATCCTGACCACCGATGCCGATTGCCGTGTCAGCCCCGATTGGGTCGCGCTCAGCATTCAGCACCTTCAGCGTTTTGATGCCCTTTGTGGCAGGGTCACGCTGAACCCCGAAGAAGCCGCCTGTTTGGCGCAGCAAGACCCGATGCTTGAAGCCCATGAAATGGCCTATCGCCGCTTGGTGCTCACGCTCTACGCGCGGCACGCCCCGAACTGCGCCGATTTGCAAGGCAGCCACGGCGAAGCGCCGGGGGCCAGCCTTGGCTTCACCCGCGATGCCTATGAGGCCGTCGGCGGTTTCGCCCCGATCCCCTGCGGCGAGGACCGTGAGATCATCCGCGCCCTGCGGGCCGCGGGCCGCCGGGTGCAGCACGCGGATGACGTTTGGGTCGAAGCCTCTTGCAGGCTGGTCGGACGGGCAGCGGGGGGCATGGCGGATACGCTGCGCAACCGGCTGAGTGGGGCGGGATACTTCGCGGATGACTGTTTGCCGGATGCGGCGCGTCTAATCGACCAATCACGCCGGGGGGCCTTGGGGTGCTGGCCCGCACAGGTGTCGCAGGACCGGCGCATCCCGGTCGAAGATCTACCCACCCATATCGCGATGCTGCGGGCCTTTTTGGACATGCCTGCGCGTGATGAAGCCGCCACCACACTTCCTCAAGCCGCACCCAATCGCGGGGCGCGCAAGAACTTTCCCGCCCGCCGGGCAAAAGCATCGGAACCCCTCGCCGCGGGGGTGGTTGAGCTCTCATAGGGTCGGGCGTTGACCGCCCGCTCTGGAGCGGCCCTCTCGGCCCGCCACATATTAGCAACAAATCCTCCCGATTATATTCCGGGGGCGCTGTGGAGAAAGATCATGACAGACAAAGAACTTGGCAAAGGCGGCGAACCCCGCCAGCAAACCACGGACCGCGAAAAGACGATGACGACCGCGCAGGGCGGCCCGATTGCGGATGATCAGAACTCACTCAAAGCAGGTCCGCGCGGCCCGGTCTTGATGGAAGACCACGTATTCCGCGAGAAGATGTTTCACTTCGACCACGAGCGCATTCCAGAGCGTGTCGTTCACGCCCGCGGCTACGGCGTGCATGGGCATTTCGAGCTAAAGGAAGCGATCCCCGAACTGTCCTGCGCCGATATCTTCCAGCGCGTCGGCGAAAAGACCCCGACCTTCACCCGTTTCTCCACCGTGGCAGGCAACAAGGGCTCTTTCGATCTGGCCCGCGACGTGCGCGGTTTCGCGACGAAGTTCTACACGCAAGAAGGCAACTGGGACCTCGTCGGCAACAACATCCCCGTGTTCTTTATCCAAGACGCGATCAAGTTCCCCGATCTCATCCACTCCGTCAAACCCGCTCCTGACCGTGGCTTCCCGCAGGCGCAGTCGGCGCATGACAACTTCTGGGATTTCGTCTCGCTCTCGCCCGAGGCGATCCATATGACGCTGTGGCAGATGTCCGACCGGGCGATCCCGCGCTCGTTCCGCTTTATGGAAGGCTTCGGCGTGCATACCTTCCGGCTGGTCAATGCCGAGGGCAAATCGCATTACGTGAAGTTTCACTGGAAGCCGAAGCAGGGTCTGCAATCGGTGGTCTGGAACGAGGCGCTCAAGATCAACGGCGCGGACCCGGATTTTCACCGCCGCGACATGTGGGATGCCATCGACGCGGGCGACTATCCGCAGTGGGATCTGGGCATTCAGGTCTTTGACGATGAATTCGCCGATAACTTCGAGTTCGACATCCTTGACGCCACCAAGATCATCCCCGAAGAGCAGGTGCCGGTGCGCATCATCGGCACGCTGACGCTCGACGCCAATGTCGACAACTTCTTTGCCGAGACCGAGCAGGTGGCTTTTTGCACCCAGAACATCGTGCGCGGGATCGACCACACGAACGACCCGCTGCTACAGGGGCGGAACTTCTCCTACCTCGACACGCAGCTTAAGCGTCTCGGCGGGCCGAACTTCACCCATATCCCGATCAACGCGCCGAAATGCCCGTTCCACCACTTCCAGCAAGATGGCCATATGGCGATGCACAATCCCAAGGGCCGCGTGAACTACGAGCCCAACAGCTGGGGCGAGGATGGCGGCCCGCGCGAGAACCCCGAGATCGGGTTCAAAAGCTACCCCGAAGAGGTCGAAGGCACGAAACAGCGCGTGCGGTCCGAGACATTCGCCGATCACTACAGTCAAGCGCGGCAGTTCTACATCAGCCAGACTGAGATCGAACAGCAGCACATCGCGACGGCCTATACCTTTGAGCTGTCGAAATGTCAGGAAGAGCGCATTCGCCTGCGGATGCTCTCGCATCTGATGAACGTGCATGACGATCTGGCGAAACAGGTGGCCGAAGGCTTGGGCGTGACCGAGATGCCGGAACCCGCCAAACCCGCGCGGGAGCCGATCACCGATCTGCCGCCGTCGGATGCGCTCAGCATTCTAAAGAACGCGCCGAACAGCTTCGCGGGCCGCAAGTTGGGTCTGTTCCTGACCGAAGGCGCGGATGCCTCTGTTGTGGAAGCCTTGGAAAAAGCCTTTGCCGATGAAGGCGCGATGGTCGCCATCGTGACGCCGCATATCCAAGGGGTGACCCTCTCGGACGGCAGCATCCGCGAAGCGGATGAGAAGATCGACGGTGGCCCGTCGGTAGTCTTTGACGCGGTGGCCTTGGTCTTCGGGAATGAGAAAGCCGACAAGATCGCCAAGAACAAACCGGCGCAGGATTTCGTCTCGGACGCCTTTGCGCATAACAAGTTCATCGCATGGACCACAGCCGCCGATCCGCTGCTCAATGCCGCCGGGATCGAGAAGGACGAGGGCACGATGGAGGTCTCTGCCAATAATGCGGACGCGTTCCTTCAGACCTGCCGGAAACTTCGGTTCTGGCAACGCGAAGAAAAGCTAAACTGGGAATAAGAGAACACCGGGCCGGGGCGGCGATGCCCCGGCCCTTTTCTAGCGCCGATGCACCTGTGATGAGGGCGAAATCGCGTTCGCCGTGTCCTGAAGGCGCGGCAGAATCTCGGCCCTGATCCGCTCCCGCGTCCAGGTATGCGCCGAGACCGAACATTGCACCGCCGCAAAGGCCCGCCCATCGGGGCCGGTAATCGGACAGGCCACCCCGATCTCGGACAAAATCATCTGATCGCTGGAGATCGCATAGCCCTGCTGCACGGCCTCACCGATGCTGTTGCGGATCGTGGCGCGGTCCATTGTGGTGCGCGCGGTAAAGGGTTTGAGCGGCCAAGTCTCGATCGCGTCTTCCCGGTCCTCGGGCGAGAACGTCGAGATGATCGCCCGCCCCGCTGACGTCGAAAGCGCTGGCAGCCGCCGTCCGATCACCGTCGCCGCGAAATAGGTTCGCTGGCAGGGCAATCGGCTGACGTAGATGATATGATCGGTCGAAAGCTCGGCGAGGTTCACCGTCTCCCCGATCTCTTGGCTAAGATCGATCAGCTTGGGAATCGCCTGTCCGACCAATTGATCCGACCAGTAATAGGCATAGGCCAGCTCCAACCAAGCATGAGACGGGCGGTAGCGCCGCGTGGCCGGATCCTTTTCCAACATGCCCTCGATATGCAGCGTATTCGCCAGCCGCTGAACCGCGCTCTTGTCCAATCCGCTGCGGGAGGCAAGCTCAACCAGCGACAATTCCGTATGCGATTCATCGAAGGCGCGAAGCAGCCGCAGCCCCTTGGCAAGCGACCCGACGTAGAGGGTATTTTGCTTCTTTTCCAATCACCTACCCCGAAATCTAGCCCAATTGTTCAAACCGGGGCTTGACGTATGTCGATCTGATTGCGTTTATTAATCGTATTGCGATATCAAGTATTATTATATGATACGAGACGCAAGTCAAAAAGATACGGAACCGAATTCGTTAACCAGCAGGGGAGTTGACCATGAAATCCACGGTCCTGAAATCAACCATCACCGGGCTTGTCTTGGCCGCCGCCACGGGCGCGGCTTGGGCGGACAAAGCCAATGACACGCTGAATGTCGCCTTCACCAAAGAGCTTGAGAACGTCGACAGCTACTTCAACTCGTCCCGCGAAGGCGTGGTGCTGCAACGCGCGGTCTGGGATGGTCTGATCTACCGCGATCCGGTCACCAACGAATACATGGGCAATCTCGCCACCGAATGGGAATGGATCGACGACACGACCATCGAATTCAAACTGCGCGAAGGCGTGAAATTCCACGACGGGTCGGACTTCACCGCCGATGACGTGGTCTTTACCGTGAACTACGTCGCCGATGAAGCCAACGGCGTGAAAACGCAGCGCAACGTGAACTGGATGAAATCGGCCGAGAAAGTCGACGATTACACCGTGCGCATCATGCTGAAAGAGAAGTTCCCGGCGGCGATTGAATTCCTCTCTGGCCCCGTCTCGATGTATCCCAGCGACTACTACGAAGAAGCCGGCCCCGAAGGCATGGGCCTGAAACCCGTCGGCACCGGCCCTTACAAGGTGACCGAAGTCGTCCCCGGCCAGCACTTCAAACTGGAAGCCTATGAGGGCTACCACGACAGCCCCAAGGGCAAGCCCAGCATCAAGAACATTGACATCCGCACCATCCCGGATGTGAACACGCAGATGGCTGAACTGTTCAGCGGCTCGCTTGATCTGATCTGGCAGGTGCCTTCGGACCAAGCCGAGAAACTGGCCGAGCGGGATGAATTCCAAGTCTCCAACGAATCCACCATGCGCGTGGGCTATCTGACGCTCGATGCGGCAGGCCGCTCCGAGGACAGCCCCTTCACCGACGTGCGCGTGCGCAAGGCCGTGAACTATGCGATCAACCGTCAGGAACTGGTCGACGCGCTGCTCAAAGGCAAATCCAAAGTCGTCTACACCCCTTGCTTCCCCAGCCAGTTCGGCTGCGACGAAGACGCGGCGGTGAAGTATGAATACAACCCCGAGAAGGCCAAGGAATTGCTGGCCGAGGCGGGCTACGAAGACGGTCTGACCATCGACTTCTACGCCTACCGCGACCGCGAGTATGCCGAGGCGATCACCAGCTATCTGAACGCTGTGGGCATCGATACCAACTTTAAGATGTTGCAGTATTCCGCCCTGCGTGAGCAGAACATGAAAGGCGAAACCGCCGTGTCGTTCCAGACATGGGGCAGCTATTCGATCAACGACGCCTCCGCCATGGTCAGCCAGTTCTTCAAACATGGCTCGCTCGACTACGCGATGGACGACGAAACGCTCGAATACCTCAACATCGCCGACAGCTCGACCGATCCCGAGGTCCGCAAAGAGAACTACTCCAAGGCGATCGAACGCATCACCGAGGAAGCCTATTGGGCGCCAATGTTCTCCTACAACACCAACTATGTGACCACCAACGAGGTGGAATACACACCCACAGCCGACGAAGTTCTGCGCTTCACCACGGCCAGCTGGAAGTAAATCAACCGGCGGGGGCGCCGTCACCGGTGCCCCTGTCCTTCTCCCCTTCCGCACCCAACCCAGACCCACGCGGCAGGCCCTCGCCTGCGGCGCAGCCTCAAGGTAGTTGCACCCGTGCTTCAATTCATTCTCAAACGATTGGGACTGGCCCTTCTCGTGGCCTTCACCGTGTCGTTTATCAGCTTTAGCCTGCTGTTCCTGTCGGGCGACCCCGCTGCCGCTCTGGCCGGTGAAACCGCCAGCGGCGAAGATATCGAGGCCCTGCGCCGTCTCTATGGTTTTGACCGGCCCATGCTGGTGCAATATGGCGAATGGCTGTTCTCGGCCCTTCAGGGCGATTTCGGCGAAAGCTACTATTTCCGCCTGCCCGTCGCCTCGCTCATCGCCGACCGATTAAGCGTGACCATGACGCTCGGGGTCTGCGGGATCACCTTCGCGTTGCTGACCGCCGTGCCCTTGGGCGTGGTCGCCGCGATCCGCCCCAATTCGATCATCGACCGTGTGGCCCTGTTCATCTCGGTCGCCGGCCAAGCGATGCCGAGCTTCTGGTTCGGCCTCATCCTAATCGTCGTCTTCGCCATCCAACTGGGCTGGCTGCCACCTTCGGGCACCGACACATGGCGGCATTTCATCCTGCCGACCGTGGTGCTGGGCTATTACGCCATGCCCGCCATCATGCGCCTGACGCGCGCGGGCATGCTGGACGTGCTGAACTCCGACTACATCCGCACCGCGCGGGCCAAGGGTGCGAACGAGCGCCGGGTGCTGTTCCGCCACGCCCTGCGCAACGCGATCATCCCCGTGGTCAGCCTCGCCGCCGTGCAGATGGGCTTCATGCTGGGCGGCTCCATCGTGGTCGAATCGATCTTTGCGCTACATGGCGCGGGCTATCTGGCGTGGGAGAGCATCGCGCGCAACGACCTGCCCACCGTGCAGGCGCTGATCCTGATCTTCTCGATGTTCTACATTGTTTTCACCTTCCTCGCAGACGTGCTGAACGCATGGCTCGACCCCCGCATGAGGAGCAGCTGACATGGCCACGGCAAGTACACATGACAGCCTTTTGGACGAAATCACCGGCCCGACCCCCGGCCAGATGCTGCGCAAGCGCATCTTCGGGCACCAAGGTCTGCTGATCGGGGCGGTCGTTCTGATCATCCTCACGATCATCGCGATCCTTGCGCCTTGGATTGCCCCGCATGATCCCTATGCCCAAAGCCTGATGACCCGGATGGAGCCCCCCGTGTTCATGGGCGGCACATGGGAGCATCCCTTGGGCACCGACCATCTGGGCCGCGATTACCTGTCGCGTCTCATCTACGGTGCGCGGATTTCGCTGCTGATCGGGGCCGTGGCGGCGCTGATCTCGGGTCTGATCGGGACCGCGATGGGCGTGGCCGCGGGCTACTTCGGCGGCAAGGTCGACGCGGTCGTAACCTTCCTCATCAACGTGCGTCTCGCGATGCCGGTGGTACTGGTGGCGCTGGCCGTGGTGGCGATCCTTGGCGGATCGCTGCAAGTGGTGATCATGGTGCTGGGCCTGCTGCTGTGGGACCGTTTCGCGGTGGTCATGCGCGCCTCCACCATGCAGGTGCGGCGGCGCGAATATGTGGCCGCGGCACAGGTCATCGGCGCCTCCACCCCGCGCATCCTCTTGTCCGAGATCATGCCCAACATCGCCAACAACCTGATCGTCGTCGTCACGCTGGAGATGGCCCATGCGATCCTTCTGGAAGCGGCACTCTCGTTCCTCGGCCTTGGGGTGCAACCGCCGACGCCGAGCTGGGGGCTGATGGTCTCCGAAGGCAAGAACATGATGCTGTTCGAGCCGTGGCTCGTGCTGATCCCGGGCGCCGTGCTTTTCGTGCTGGTGCTGGCGATCAACCTGATGGGTGACGGTCTGCGCGACGTCACCGCCCCCGAAAACCGGAGCTGACCCATGACAGAACCACTTCTGAGCGTCCGCAACCTGCGGCTCGATATTCCCACGGGCGGCGGCACCCTGCATGCGGTGCGCGGGATCGACTTCGACCTCAACCGTGGCGAGACCCTGTGCATCGTCGGCGAAAGCGGCTCGGGCAAATCGCTCACCTCGCTGGCGCTGATGGGGCTCTTGGGCAGATCCATCAAGCGGAACGCAGATCGGATGACCTTTGACGGGATCGAGCTGACCACCGCCAGCCAAGGCCAGATGCGCAAGCTGCGCGGGGCGCGGATGTCGATGATCTTCCAAGAGCCGATGACCTCGCTCAACCCGGCCTACACCATCGGCGACCAATTGGCCGAGGCGCTGCTCTTGCACCGCAAGGTCAGCCGCCCACAGGCGCGGGACCGGGCGATTGAACTCTTGGAGAAGGTCGGCATCACCGCCGCCGAGAGCCGCTTGTCGCAATACCCGCACCAGCTTTCAGGCGGGTTGCGCCAGCGCGTGATGATCGCCATGGCGCTGATGTGCGAGCCGGAACTGATCATCGCGGATGAGCCGACCACCGCGCTCGACGTGACCATTCAGGCGCAGATCCTGCGGCTGCTCCACGATCTGGGGCGCGAGATGAATATGGCCGTGATCCTGATCACCCATGACCTCGGCGTGGTGGCCCGCGTGGCCGACAAGGTTGCGGTGATGTATGCGGGTGAATTGGTCGAAACTGGCCCGGTGGGCGATATCTTTAACGCGCCCTCGCATCCCTACACCCGCGGACTGCTGCGCTGCATCCCGCTCCCGGGCAAGACCGACCGCGGCGCGAAACTGGGCACCATCCCGGGCATCGTGCCCTCGCTGGTGGGCGAGGTTGAGGGCTGCGTCTTCCGTACCCGCTGCCCGCATGCCGTCGCAGAATGCCGTGGCGACATCCCCAAACGCGAGGACGGCAACCACGCCTTCCGCTGCATTTTCCCCGATGGCAAACGCCAGTCCGAGAAGGAGCTGACCGTATGAAGGACAGCGTGAACACACCCCCGGTGCTGGAGCTTTCCGGCGTCAGCAAGACCTACCGGGTGAAACAGGGCATGTTCGGCAAGGTCAAACCGCTCACGGCGGTGAATGACGTGTCGCTGCAATTGGGCAAGGGCGAGGTGCTGGGCCTCGTCGGAGAATCCGGTTGCGGCAAATCCACCCTCGCCAAGATCCTCTTGGGGCTGGAACAGCCCACCGCCGGTCACGTCAAGATCGACGGCGAAGAGATCACCGAACAGGGCCGTCTGGCGCTGGCGCGGCGGATCCAGCCGATCTTTCAAGACCCCTATTCCTCGCTTAACCCGCGCAAGAGCATTTATGACGTGATCTCTCTGCCGCTGCGGGTGCACAACATCGGTGACGAGGAAAGCCGCAAGAAAAAGGTCAAAGAGATCCTCGACGTTGTGGGCCTGCCGCAACGGGTGATCAACACCTACCCCAGCCAGATGTCGGGCGGCCAGCGCCAGCGTGTGGCCATCGCCCGGGCGCTCATCATGAAGCCCGAGGTGGTGATCTGCGATGAGCCGACCTCGGCGCTGGATGTGTCGGTGCAGAGCCAGATCCTCAACCTTCTGGGCGAGCTGCGCGAAGAGTTTGGCCTTACGTATCTCTTCATCAGCCATGATTTGGCGGTGGTCGAACACCTCGCCACCCGCGTGGCGGTGATGTATCTGGGCGAGATCGTCGAGCAGAACTCGGTCGCCGGTCTCTTCGACGCACCACGTCATCCCTACACCAAGGCGCTGTTGAAATCCGTGTTGACGCCCGAGCCGGGCTTGGGCGTGCCGGACACCCAGCTTGGCATGGCCTACCCCAACCCCATCGCACCGCCGCCGGGTTGCCATTTCCATCCGCGCTGCCCGCGCGCGACGGATCTTTGCAAACAAAAGGCACCGCGTCACACCCCGATCCCGCAGGGGCATGTCGCCTGCCATCTGCACGATCCGGAAACCCCCATGTACGAACAAGAGTAATCCCATGTCATCGAACCTGTCGCACAGCAGTCAAACCCGCAAAACCGTCATCGAAACCGAACATGGCGTTGTCGCCGCGCAGCATCGGTTGGCAGCAATCGCGGGGGCCGAGGTGCTTGCGGCAGGGGGCGACGCGGTGGATGCGGCTGTGGCCACCTCCTTCGTCATCGGCGTGTTGGAACCTTGGATGAGCGGCCCTGCGGGCGGCGGGGCGATGATGCTCTGGCGCGCCGAAGAAGGCCAAGCCCATGCACTGAACCACGGCATGCGCAGCCCCGGCGCGCTCGACCCGGCGAATTATCCGCTGAGCGGGCGGGGCAAGGCGGGCGATCTCTTCCCATGGGAGCATGTGGAGGGGGACCGCAACGTCCAAGGCGCCACCGCCATCGCCGTGCCCGGCGTCGTTGACGGGCTGGGCCAAGCCCATGAACGGTTCGGCAAGATGCCTTGGGGCGAGCTGCTTGCCCCGGCGGTCGATCACGCCCGCAAGGGTCTATTGGTGGATTGGTATGCCGCGCTGGTCATCGCCTCTTGCACGCGCGCCCTTGCGCAGGATGCGGATGCGGCGGACCTCTTTCTGGAAGACGGGCAATGGCCGACGATCAGCGGCTGGACCGCGCTGGCCGAAAAGCGGCTGGACCAGTCGCGCATGGCCGACAGCCTTGACCAGATCGCGCGGCACGGGGCGCGCGCGCTCTATGATGGTGACCTCGGCGCCACGATGGCGCGGGATGTGCAGGACAAGGGCGGCTGCCTCAGCCACGACGACCTGCAAGCCTACCGCGCCGAATTCAGCGCGCCGCTCGACTTTGCCTACCGCGACGCGCGCTTCCATGTCGTGCCAGGGCTGACCGCCGGGCCGACCTTCCGCGACACTTTTACCTCTCTCGCGACCGACGACCTCGGGAACGCCCCCGGCCCCGACAGCTATGCCGCCATGGCCGAGGCGCTCAAAGGCGCCTATGCCCGCCGTCTGGGCTCCATGGGCGATACCGGCGAAAGCCCCGAGGCACCGGGCTGCACCACCCATTTCTCGGTCGTCGACCGTCACGGGAATATGGTGGCGCAGACCCAGACGCTCTTGTCGATCTTCGGCTCCCGCGTCGTCTCGCCCTCCACCGGCTTTTTGATGAACAACGGCATCATGTGGTTCGATCCGGTTCAGGGCCGCCCGAACTCGCTCGGCCCGAACAAGCGCTGCCTGATGAATGTCTGCCCGGTGATCGGCGAACAGGGCGACAAACGCTTTGCCTTCGGGGCCTCCGGCGGGCGCAAGATTCTGGGCGCGGTGGCGCAACTGTCCTCCTTCGTCACCGATTTTGACATGTCGCTCGAAGACAGCTTCCACGCGCCGCGCATTGACGCTTCGGACGCCAACCAGCTCATCGCCGATGAAAGCCTGCCGCGCGATGTGCTCGACCGTCTGCGCGAGAACAATGAGGTCGCCGAGACCAAACGCACGATCTTTCCCTACGCTTTCGCCTGTCCCGCAGGCGTGATGCGCGCGGGCGGGCAGAATTCCGGCTGCACCGAGATCATGTCGCCTTGGGGCGACGCCATTTCTGAAGATATGACAAAGGACATTGAAGCATGACCCGCGATCAAGCGATCGAAGCGATCTCGACCTATTTCGATGAGGGGACGTTCCAAGCCGAACTGGCCAACCTCGTCTCCTACGAGACCGAGAGCCAGAACCCCGACCAAGCCACCGAACTGAAACGCTATCTGGTCGAGACGATGGAGCCAAGGCTAACGGCGATGGGCTTTGCCTGCAGCTTTCACGACAATCCTGACCCGCGCGGCGGCCCCTTTCTGGTGGGCGAGCGCCGTGAGGGGGATGACCTGCCGACCGTGCTGACCTATGGCCACGGCGACGTGATCCGCGCCCAGACCGACCAGTGGCGCGAGGGGCTGCATCCTTTCAAACTGGTCGAAGAGGGCGACAAGCTTTATGGCCGAGGCACCGCCGACAACAAGGGCCAGCACCTGATCAACATCGCCGCCATCGAAGCGGTGCTGAAAACCCGCGGCAAGCTGGGTTTCAACTGCCGCATCGTGATCGAGATGAGCGAAGAGACCGGCAGCGCGGGTCTGCCCGAGTTCTTTGCCGAACACCGTGAGGAACTGACCGCCGACGTGCTCATCGCCTCCGACGGGCCGCGGCTGCAACCCGAAGTGCCAACCATGTTCATGGGGTCGCGCGGGGGCGTGTCGTTTGATCTGATCGTCGACAAACGCGAAGGGGCGCATCACTCGGGCAACTGGGGTGGCTTGCTGGCCGATCCTGCGATGATCTTGGCGCAGGCGCTGTCGACCATCACCGACAAGCGCGGGCAAATCCAGATCCCCGAGTGGCGGCCCGACAGCCTGACCCCCTCGGTCCGCGCGGCGTTGAAAAACCTGCCGATCGAAAGCGACGATGGCCCCGCCATCGACACCGATTGGGGCGAAGAAGACCTGACCCCGGTCGAGCGCGCCTACGGCTGGAACAGCTTTGCCATTCTCGCGATGAAAAGCGGCGTGCCCGAGGCGCCGGTCAACGCGATCTCGGCCCATGCGACGGCCACCTGCCAATTGCGCTATGTCGTCGGCACCGATCCCGAAGACATCCTGCCAGCGCTGCGCCGTCACCTCGACAAAAACGGGTTTGAGGATGTGCGGATCGAGCCGCATGACCGTGGCTTCTTCCGCGCGACGCGGTTGGGTGCAGATCACCCTTGGGTGAAGTTCGTGGCCATGTCCCTGACCGAGACCGCAGGCAAAGCGCCGCATATCCTGCCCAATCTCGCAGGCTCACTACCCAACGACAGCTTCAGCGAAATTCTGGGTCTGCCAACGGTCTGGGTGCCGCATTCCTATCGAAGCTGTTCGCAGCACGCGCCGGATGAACATGTGCTGAAACCCGTCTGCCGCGATGCGCTGCGGGTGATGGCGGGCGTGTTCTGGGACTTGGGCGAAGGCAACACGCCGCCACGCAACGCGTAAAACCTGCCGGGCGGGGACCTTGTGCCCCTGCCCGTTCTACATCGCCGCGCGGATGCAGGCTTCGAGCGCTTCCGTCTCAAGCACGCAAGGATTGGCGCGCATGGAGGAAGATGCCGCCGCTTCGCGGGCAGTCTCACCAAGGTCCGCCTCTTCGGGAATCCAGCGGTCCAAACGGTCCAGCCCCCAGTTATCAAGCAGATCGGAAAGCGCGTCGAATGTGCCTGTCTGGGGCAGATCGAACCCGTCCGACAGCCACCTCTGCACTTCCGTGAAGCGGGCCGAGACCCCGAGCACATCCGCGTTCGCGGCCAGAACCGGCCCCAACAGCCGCCCGCAGATCAGCCCATGCGGCGCAGCGAAACGCCCGCCGATCACACCTGCCAGCCCATGCACGGCCCCGAGGCCCGCATTGGCCAGCGCCAAACCGCCCGATAGGCTAACATAGGCCAGCGCATCCCGCGCGGCCTGATCCTCTCCCGCAGCCAGACGTTTAAGCGCAGCGATGCCCTGCGGGATCGCGGCGCGGCAGAGGGCATCGGTCAGCGGGTTGGCCTTGCTGGACAGATAGGGCTCGATCACCTGCACCAAAGCGTCGAGACCGGAGCCCAAAGTCACCCCGCGTGGCGCGCCATCGGTCAACGCGGGGTCGACCAAGGCCAGACGCGGCAGCATACGGTCGTCGCGCAGGCTGACTTTTCGCGCGGCCTCCGGCACGGCGATGACGGCGTTTTTGGTCACCTCGGCCCCTGTGCCTGCGGTAGTGGGGATCGCGATCATCGGCAGGGGATCGGCCTGCAAGGGCTTGCCCGCGCCCACGACTTCAAGATGCTCCATCACGTCGCACTCCGACGGGATCAGCGCCGCTGCCGCCTTGGCAAGGTCGATCACCGCGCCGCCGCCCGCGCCCAGCACCACATCCGCGCCGCGCCCCGCCGCCACGGCGGCGCGCACGTCTTTGACCGACGGCTCGCCGCTGCCGCGCGACTGGGTCACCTCGCAGCCCGCCGCCGCCAAATCGCGCGCCAGTTCATCGACCCAAGCGACCGAGCCGCCGCGCAGCAAAAGCACCTGCCGCCCATAGGCCCGCGCGGCTGAGGCCGCTTCACCCGCGACACCGCGACCAAAGCGGATGCGCCCGGCGGTGGCGAAACCGAAAGGGGAAATCCTCTGCATCAGAACTGCAACGTCGCCTGAACAGCCCGCTGCCAAGCGCCGTATTTCTCTTCGCGCGCGGCCTCGTCCATCTCAGTTTCAAACCGCCGATCAAGCGCCCATTCGCGGGCGAAACCCTCCATATTGGGGTAGATGCCCGCCCGCTGCCCGGCCAACCATGCGGCCCCAAGTGCTGTGGTTTCCAGCACATCGGGGCGGTCCACCGAGGCGCCGATCACGTCCGAGAGGAACTGCATCGCCCAGTCACTGGCGCTCATCCCGCCGTCGACGCGCAGGGTCGCAATCTCGCCCGGTTGGCCTTGGGCGGCCCAATCGGCCTGCATGGCTTCCAAGAGGTCACGGGTCTGGTAGCCCACGCTTTCCAGCGCCGCCCGCGCGAGTTCCGCAGGGCCGGAGTTGCGCGTCAGCCCGTAGATCGCACCACGGCATTCGGCGTTCCAGTAAGGCGCACCGAGGCCCACGAAAGCAGGCACCAGCACCACGTTCTGATGCGGATCGGCCTGCTCGGCCAGCGCTTGGGTCTCGCCCGCCTCGCGGATCATTTTCAGCCCGTCGCGTAGCCATTGCACCACGGCCCCGGCGACGAAGATCGAGCCTTCGAGCGCATAGGTCGGTTTGCCATCAAGCTGGTAGGCGATGGTGGTGAGCAACCGGTTGGTCGAGGTCACCGCCGTCTCGCCCGTATTCAGGAGGGCGAAACAGCCGGTGCCATAGGTCGATTTCATCATGCCGGGCTGGAAACAGGCTTGCCCGATGGTCGCCGCCTGCTGGTCGCCCGCGACGCCGAGGATCGGGATCTCGCGGCCAAAGAGATCGGGGCGCGTGGTGCCGAAATCGGCGGCGCAGTCCTGCACCTCGGGCAGCATTTCGAGCGGCACGTCGAACATCTTGCAGATCGTCGTGCTCCACCGGCCCTTGTGGATGTCATAAAGCATGGTCCGTGCGGCGTTGGTCGCATCGGTCACATGGCGCGCGCCGCCGGTGAGCTTCCAGATCAGGTAGCTGTCGACGGTGCCGAAAAGCAGCTCGCCCGCCCGCGCCCGTTCGCGCGCGCCCTCGACATTGTCGAGGATCCATTTCAGCTTGGTGCCCGAGAAATAGGGATCGGCCAGAAGGCCGGTGCGTTCGGTGATGATCTTGTCGTCGCCGCTTTCGCGCAGCGCGCGGCAGAAATCGGCGGTGCGGCGGTCTTGCCAGACGATGGCGTTGTGGACGGGCGTGCCGGTTTTCGCGTCCCAGACCAGCGTCGTCTCGCGTTGGTTGGTGATGCCGATGGCGGTAATGTCATCGGGGCGCAGACCGGCCTTTTCGATCACCGCGCGGCAGGTGCCAGCCGTCGTCGACCACAGGTCGCCCGGATCATGTTCGACCCAGCCGGAACGGGGGAAATGCTGCGGAAATTCTTCTTGGGCCGTGGCCGTCACCGACATGTTGCCGTCAAAGATGATCGCCCGCGATGAGGTGGTTCCCTGATCAATGGCGAGGATATGGGTCATGGCGCGGCCCCCGGATGTTGGATGAAACGAAAAAGGGGCCGGAACGCTGCTGCGCCCCGGCCCCCGAAAGTTTGGCTTACTGCCAGGACTTGATCAACTCTTCGTAGCTGATGGTCTCGGGCTCGGGGTCTTCGTTGTCGAGCTTGGCAACGGGCGAACCTTCCTGCTCGAGCCAGTAGGAGGCTTCACGCTCCTCGTTCATTTTCGGACCCAGATCACCTTGGACGCCTGCGCGCTCAAGACGTTCCATGACCTTTTCCTGCTCGGCGCAGAGGCTGTCGAGCGCTTCCTGAGGTGTTTTCGCACCCGACATCGCGTCGCCGATGTTCTGCCACCACAGCTGCGCCAGCTTGGGGTAATCCGGCACGTTCGTCCCGGTGGGCGACCATGCGGTACGCGCGGGTGAGCGGTAGAATTCCACCAGACCGCCGAGCTTCGGCGCACGTTCGGTGAAGCTTTCGTGCTGGATGGTCGACTCGCGGATGAAGGTCAGACCGGCATGGGCCTTTTCCACGTCCACGGTTTTCGAGGTCACGAACTGCGCATAGAGCCATGCGGCCTTGGCACGGTCGACGGGCGTGCTTTCCATCAGCGTCCAGCTGCCCACGTCCTGATAACCAACCTTCTGGCCTTCTTTCCAGTAGGCGCCATGCGGGCTGGGGGCCATGCGCCACTTGGGCGTGCCGTCTTCGTTCAGCACGGCCTTGGCGCTGTCGTTCACCATGTCGGCAGTGAAGGCGGTGTACCAGAACATCTGCTGGGCGATGGCACCCTGCGCAGGCACCGGACCGGCTTCGCCGAAAGTCATGCCAGCGGCTGCGGGGGGCGTGTACTTCTCAAGCCATTCGATGGATTTGGTGATCGCATAGACCGCCGCCGCATCGTTGGTGGCACCACCACGGGTCACACAGGAACCGACGGGCTGCGAGTTTTCGTTGACGCGAATGCCCCATTCGTCGACCGGCAGGCCGTTGGGCTCACCCACATCGCCGCCGCCCGCCATGGAGAGCCACGCATCGGTGTAGCGCCAGCCAAGGCTCGGGTCTTTCTTGCCGTAGTCCATGTTGCCATAGACTTCGACGCCGTCGATGGTGCGGCCGGTGAAGAATTCGGCGATGTCTTCGTAAGCGGACCAGTTGACCGGCACGCCCAGGTCATAGCCGTATTTCTCTTTGAACTCGGCCATCAACTCAGGATCGGTGAACCAGTCCTGGCGGAACCAGTAAAGGTTCGCGAACTGCTGATCAGGCAGCTGATACAGCTCGCCATCGGGCGAGGTGGTGAAGTCGAGGCCGATGTAGTCATCGAGATCGAGACCGGGGTTGGTCACGTCTTTGCCTTCGTTCGCCATCCAGTCGGTCAGGCTGCGCGCCTGCTTGTAGCGCCAGTGGGTGCCGATCAGGTCAGAGTCGTTGATATAGGCGTCGTAGATGTTCTCGCCCGACTGCATCTGCGTTTGCAGCTTTTCAACCACGTCGCCCTCGCCGATCAGGTCGTGGGTGATGTTGATGCCGGTGATCGCGCTGAAGGCCGGGGCCAGCACATTGGCTTCGTATTCGTGGGTTGTGATGGTCTCGGACACGACTTTGATGTCCATGCCTTTGAACGGCTCGGCCGCGTCGATGAAGAATTGCATCTCCGCTTCCTGCTCTTCGCGGCTCAGCGCGGAGCGTTCGATTTCCTCGTCGAGGAACTTCTTCGCGGCTTCCATATCCGCGAATGCTGGCCCGGCGAGCAGACCGAGCGTGACCGCCAAAGCGGTACTCGATTTCATGACAGATCGTTTCATTATGTCCTCCCTAGACATTTGGTCGTGTCGTATGGCGGCCCCGGTTGCCCGGGGTCCGCCGTGATAGCGCCTAGACCCAGCGAAATACGGCTGCGGCATAGGCAAGGCAGACCAGCAGCGCATAGGGCTGCGGACCCGCCTCGAAACCCAGCCAGATCAAATTGATAAAGGCCGAGCCGAGAAGCGTGATGAACAGACGGTCACCACGGGTTGTCTCAATCCTGAGAATGCCTACACGGGGCGTCTCAGGGAATTTGATCGCGAGGATCGTGAAGGTCACGAGTAACAGCGCGATGACACCGAAGAAGATCGCGGTGGGCATGGTCCAAGCCATCCAAGACATGGGCGGTCTCCTCTCTTATACCCGCCCGAGGGCAAAGCCCTTGGCGATGTAGTTGCGGACGAAATAGATTACCAGCGCACCCGGCACGATGGTCAGCACACCCGCCGCGGCCAAGACCCCCCAGTCGAGGCCAGAAGCGGAGACGGTACGGGTCATGGTAGCGGCGATGGGTTTGGCATCGACCGAGGTCAGCGTGCGCGACAGCAGCAGTTCCACCCATGAGAACATGAAGCAGAAGAAGGCCGCGACCCCGATGCCGCTGGCAATCAGCGGGGTGAAGATGCGGATGAAGAAACGCGGGAAGGAATAGCCGTCGAGGTAGGCCGTCTCGTCGATTTCTTTCGGCACGCCGCGCATGAAACCTTCGAGGATCCAAACCGCGAGCGGCACGTTGAACAGGCAGTGTGCCAGCGCCACGGCGATATGCGTGTCAAAGAGGTTGACCGAAGAATAGAGCTGAAAGAACGGCAGCGCGAAAACGGCGGGCGGCGACATGCGGTTCGTCAGCAGCCAGAAGAACAGGTGTTTGTCGCCCAGAAACGTGTAGCGCGAGAAAGCATAGGCCGCCGGCAGCGCCACGGCGAGCGAGATCACCGTGTTCATCACCACATAGATCAGGCTGTTCACATAGCCCATGTACCAGCTCGGATCGGTGAGGATCTTGGCATAGTTCGCCAGCGTCAGGTCCCGCGGATAGAGCGAGAAGGACCCGAGGATTTCGGCGTTGGTTTTCAGGCTCATATTAATGAGCCAATAGATCGGCAGCATCAGGAACAGCAGGTAGAGCGTCATCACCACCACAGACCCTTTGGGCCGGAAGCGGCCGCGTCGGGCGCGTTTGGCGGTGGTCACGTCGCCCGGAATGGGCGCGGCGCCGGGGGCTTGCACGGTTGTGTCGGTCATCACACACCATCCCTTTTGTCGAGGTTGACCATCACGGTGTAGAACACCCACGAAATCAACAGGATCACGAGGAAATACATCAGGCTGAACGCCGCTGCGGGGCCGAGGTCAAACTGGCCGATGGCCATTTTCACCAAGTCGATGGAGAGGAAGGTCGTGGCATTGCCCGGCCCGCCACCCGTCACGACGAATGGCTCGGTATAGATCATGAAGCTGTCCATGAAGCGCAGCAGAATGGCGATCATCAGCACGCCCGCCATCTTGGGCAGTTCGATGTAGCGGAACACGGCCCAACGGCTGGCTTGGTCGATCTTGGCCGCCTGATAGTAGGCGTCCGGAATGGATTGCAGACCGGCATAGGCCAAGAGCGCCACGAGAGAGGTCCAGTGCCAGACATCCATGACCACAACCGTGATCCACGCCGAGGTGATGTCTTGAGTGTAGTTATAGGTGATGCCCAGCTTGTCGAGCGTATAGCCCAGAAGCCCAATGTCGACGCGACCAAAGATCTGCCAGATGGTGCCGACCACGTTCCACGGGATCAGCAGCGGCAGGGACATGAGGACAAGGCAGAAGCTGGCCCAGAACCCGTTCTTGGGCATGTTCAGCGCGACGAAAATGCCAAGCGGAATCTCGATCGCCAGAATGACCCCCGAGAAGATCAACTGACGGCCAAGCGCGTCCCACATCCGGTCGCTGTCGAGCATGTCGGAAAACCACTCGAGCCCGGCCCAGAAGAATTCGTTCCGGCCAAAGGTGTCTTGCACAGAGTAGTTGACCACGGTCATCAGCGGGATCACGGCCGAGAAGGCCACGAGGATCAGCACCGGCAGGACAAGGAACCATGCCTTTTGGTTGACGGTCTTGTTCATGCGGCCTCTCCCTCTGCGCTGATGCGCCAGTCGTCGTCATAGACGTTGATGCCCGCCGGATCGAAACTGATCGCGGTGTTTTCGGTCGGCACTGTCGCGCCCTCCTCAGCGATGGCGCTGACCTGCTGGCCTGCCACGTCGAGACGGATAATCTTGTGACGGCCCACATCCTCGACACGGGTCACCTTGGCCGGAAGGCCCAGACCTTCGCCATTGATCCTAACGAATTCGGGCCGGACGCCCAGTTGCGTTTTCTGGCCCTTGGGGGCGTAGGTCTTGTTCAAATTGACGCTCGTGCCCGCGACCTGCGCCGCATTGCCCGCGATCTGCGCGTCAAAGAGGTTCATCCCCGGCGAGCCAATGAAATAGCCCACGAAAGTATGGGCAGGCCGCTCGAAAAGCTCCTGCGGCGTGCCGATTTGCACCACGCGGCCATCATACATCACCACCACCTTATCGGCGAAGGTCAGCGCCTCGGTCTGGTCGTGGGTGACGTAAATCATCGTGTGGCCGAATTCGTGATGCAGCGATTTGAGCTGCGTGCGCAGTTCCCACTTCATATGGGGGTCGATCACCGTGAGCGGCTCGTCGAACAAGAGCGCGTTCACGTCCTCGCGCACCATGCCGCGGCCCAGCGAAATCTTCTGTTTGGCATCTGCTGTGAGGCCCCGCGCCTTGCGGTTCAGCTTATCCTCCATGCCGATCATCTTGGCGATCTGCTGGACCCGGGACGCGACATAAGAGGCATCCGCGCCACGGTTGCGCAGCGGGAAGGCCAGATTGTCATGCACGGTCATCGTGTCGTAAACGACCGGGAACTGGAAAACCTGCGCGATGTTGCGCTCGGCTGTCGGCGCATGGGTGACGTCTACGTCGTTGAACAGGATGCGCCCCTGCGAAGGCTGCAAAAGCCCCGAGATGATGTTGAGCAGAGTGGATTTGCCACAGCCCGAGGCGCCCAAAAGCGCATAGGCTTCGCCGTCGATCCAGTCGTGGTTCAATTCCTTGAGGGCGAAATCATCCTCACCGCTGGGATTGGGCAGATAGGAATGGGCGAGGTTATCAAGCGTGATCTTGGCCATTATGCCGCCTCCGCATAGGGCGCGGCCGAGACGAGCGCCCCGTTCGCGTCAAACAGGTAGATATGCGCCGGGTCTAGATAGACCGGCAGCGGCTGGCCGGGCTGCAAATGCTGGATGCCATGCACCAGACCGACCCATTTCGCACCGTGGTAATCGAGGTGGATAAAGGTCTCCGACCCCGTGATCTCGGTCACGTTCAGCACGGCGTCAAAGCCGATGGCCTCGGGCGCCTGCGCGCTTAGCGTGAGGTGGTTGGGGCGGAAACCGGCGGTATATTCGCCGTCGCGCAAGCTCGCCATCGTTGCGGGCGCCGCCATCTCACCGCCGTCGAACCGCAGCGTATCGCCCAATTTGGTCATGCTGAGGAAGTTCATCGGCGGGTCAGAGAACACCCGCGCCGTGGTCGCATTCTCGGGCCGGCGGTAGACACTCGGCGTCGGGCCGAATTGCGTAACGCGGCCTTCCCAGAGTGTCGCGGTATTGCCGCCCAGAAGCAGCGCTTCTTCCGGCTCGGTCGTGGCATAGACAAAGATCGACCCGGCCCGTTCAAAGATACGCGGAATTTCGGCGCGAAGCTCTTCGCGCAGCTTGTAGTCGAGGTTGGCCAGCGGCTCATCCAAGAGCACCAGCCCGGCATTCTTGACCAGCGCCCGCGCCAAGGCGCAGCGCTGCTGCTGGCCGCCCGAAAGCTCCAGCGGTTTGCGGTCAAGCATCGGGGTTAGCTGCATCAATTCAGCGGTTTCGCGGACGGCGCGGTCGATCTCATCCTTCGACTTGCCCACCAGCTTCATCGGAGAGGCGATGTTGTCGTAAACCGTCATCGAGGGGTAGTTGATGAACTGCTGATAGACCATGGCGACCTTGCGGTCCTGCACCCGCATGCCGGTCACGTCTTCGCCGTTCCAGATCACCTGCCCCGTGCCCGGCACATCGAGCCCCGCCATCAGCCGCATCAGCGACGTCTTGCCCGAGGATGTAGGCCCCAAAAGCACGTTCATCGTGCCTTTTTCCAAGGTCAGGTCGGTCGGGTAGATATGCGTTTGGCCGCCTACCGTCTTCGACACGTTCTTCAGGATCAAACTCACGTTCGACCTCCCCTCATTCCGCCGCAGAGGCGGCTTGTTTCGCCGCGCGCATCTGCATCCATTCATCAAGACGCGCGATCTGCGTCTCGTCCATTCGCAGGCCCAGCTTGCTGCGGCGCCAGACGACGTCCTCTGCGCTGAGGGCATATTCCTTGTTCATCAGCCAAGCGACCTCGCGCGCGGTGAGCGTGGCCCCGAAATGCTCGCCCATATCCGCCAGAGTCTTGGCCTCGCCCGCCATCGCCCAAGCATCCGTACCATAGGCCCGGATCAGCCGTGCTGCCCAGCTTTCATCCAGAAAGTCATAATCCGCTTTCAGCCGCGCGATCAACTGCGCCACGCCGTCCACCGGGAAATCACCGCCAGGCAGGGCAACGCCCGCGGTCCAATGGCTCGACAGCCCGTCGAAATGCGGCGCGATCAACTCCAGCGCGTCTTCGGCCAGCTTGCGGTAGGTCGTGATCTTGCCGCCAAAGACATTGAGGATCGGCGCGCCGCCGGTTTTGTCGACCTTGAGCGTATAATCCCGCGTCGCCGCCGTGGCGCTGCTGGCCCCGTCGTCATAAAGCGGGCGCACCCCGGAATAGGTCCAGACGATATCTTTGCGGGTGATGTCCTGCTTGAGATAGCCGTTCACGAAGTCGATCAGGTAGTCCTGCTCTTCGGGCGTGCATTCCGGGGTGACGGACGGATCGGGGTGATCCGCGTCGGTGGTGCCGATCAGGGTGAAATCCTGCTCATAGGGGATCGTGAAGATGATCCGCCCATCGGTGCCTTGGAAGAAATAGCATTTGTCGTGATCGTAGAGCCGCTTGGTCACGATATGGCTGCCGCGCACCAGCCGCACCCCTTCGGAGGAGTTCAGCCGCGCGGTGTTATGGATGATGTCGCCGACCCACGGGCCACCCGCGTTGACCAGCATCTTGGCGTGGATCACCTCGCGCCGGCCATCCGCGCCATGCTCTACCGTGACCGCCCAGCCATCGGCGCTGCGGTCGGCAGAGACGACTTTGGTCCGGGTCATGATGCGCGCGCCGCGCAGTTCGGCGTCGCGGGCGTTCAGCACCACAAGGCGCGAGTCTTCGATCCAGCAATCGGAGTATTCAAAAGCCTTCTCGAACCGATCCTCCAGCGGCGCCCCTTCGGGCGTACCGCGCAAAGAAAGGCTGCGTGTGGCGGGCAGGATTTTTCGCCCGCCGAGATTGTCATAGAGGAACAGGCCCAACCGGATCAGCCACGCCGGGCGGCGGCCCCGCATCCACGGCATGAACAACCGCAGCAGCTTAGAGGTCGGCGTGTCGCCCTCGAACCGCATGTCGCGGTGATAGGGCAGCACGAAACGCATCGGCCAAGAGATATGCGGCATCGCCTTCAGCAGCACCTCGCGCTCGGTCAACGCATGGCGCACAAGGCCGATCTCAAAATACTCAAGGTAACGCAGCCCGCCGTGGAAAAGCTTGGTCGAAGCGGAAGAGGTCGCCGAGGCGAGATCGTTCATCTCGGCCAAGGTCACGCTCAGACCCCGGCCTGCAGCGTCGCGCGCGATCCCGGCGCCGTTAATACCACCACCGATGACGAATAGATCGACCGGGGCAGCGGCCATATGGCTATCGGGCTGTTGGTTCACGATCCGGCCCTCCCCCAGCTCAGACTGTCCAATTTGGGGCAGTGTTACGAAACGACTCTCATCTGCACAAGAATTATTTTCGTTTATGTTCGTTTCACCAGCATAGCGAACATGTTAAACGTGTCTTGCTGCGCGATTGCTTGCGTTAGCCAAAACACTGGAGATAATGCGCCAACAGCAGGCAGGAGCGACGCCCATTTCACAGACATTCCGCCATCCCGACATCCTTGAAATCGCCCGGCGCGAAGGCAAAGTCACCGTCGATGGGCTGGCCGAACATTTCGGCGTGACCCATCAGACCATCCGCCGTGACCTTACGGAACTGGCCGACAGCGGTAAGCTTGAGCGGGTCCATGGCGGTGCGGTGCTGCCCTCGGGGGCCAGCAACATCGGCTATGCCGAGCGGCGCAATCTGCATGAAGAGGCCAAGAATCGCATCGCCCGCGCCTGCGCCGAACATATCCCCGACGGCTGTTCGGTCTTTCTAAATATCGGGACCAGTACCGAGGCAGTGGCCCGCGCCCTGCTTCACCACCGCGATCTGATGGTGGTAACGAACAACATGAACGTGGCCAATATTCTGGTCGACAACCCCGAATGCCGCATCGTGCTGACCGGCGGCGCACTGCGCCGGATGGACGGCGGTCTGGTCGGAAACTTGACGATCGAGACGATCCGCCAGTTCAAATTCGACATCGCGGTGATCGGCTGTTCGGCCATGGATGCGGATGGTGATCTGCTCGACTTCGACATCGAAGAAGTGGGCGTCAGCCAATGTATCATCGCGCAGTCGCGCAAGACTTTTTTGGTGACCGATCATTCCAAATTCAAACGCTCTGCCCCCGCGCGCATCGCCTCGGCGCGGGAGGTGGATATGTTCTTTACCGATCTGTCGCTGCCTGCGGGCCTCGCCGAGAAATGCAACGGTTGGGAGACTGCAGTGGTCTATGCGCCGGAAGAGTGACCCCCGCCGCTAGGCGTCTGTCCATTCCCGCGCCCGGGGCTTGACCACGAGCGTCGGCTTGCAGGCTTTCAAAGCGTCGACGAAATGCTGGCTCCAAAGGTTCACATCCGTGGCCCGCACCTGCGCCATGCAGCTTGCATGGCGGCGCTTGCGCTCTTCCAGCGGCAAGGCGAGCGCGGTCTTGAGGGCCTCGCTCATGTCTTCGATGTCATAGGGGTTGACCTGAATCGCATCCGCAAGGTCCTCGGCAGCGCCGGCCATATGCGACAGGATCAGCACGCCGGGGTCTTCGGGGTCTTGCGCGGCGACATATTCCTTGGCCACAAGGTTCATCCCATCGGCGAAGGGCGTCACGATCCCGACCCGCGCCCGGCGATAGAGGCGGGCCAAAAGGTTGCGATCAAGGTTGCGGTGGATATAGCGCAGCGGGGTCCAGTCGATCTCTCCATGCTCCCCGTTCACGCGACCGACAAGCTCTTCCAACTCGTAGCGTAACTCGCGATAGGCGGCGACTTCCTCTCGGCTGGGCGGGGCGATTTGGACCATGCTTACCCGGCGTTCCCGCTCATCCCGGGTTTCGAGATAGCGGCCAAAGGCGCGGAAGCGGTTGGGCAGACCTTTGGAGTAATCGAGCCGGTCGACGCCGATCACGATGTCACCCGCCATATCGTCGGCCAAACGGTCCTGCGCGCTGCCGCCCTGCGCGGCCTGCACAAAGGTCTCCACGTCGATGCCGATGGGGAAAGACCGCAGCGCCACCGCGCGGGAGCCGCATTTGATCGTGCCATCCATCAGGAATTCGGAATCGGTCTCGGCCCGGAACATCTCAAGACAGCGGGCCACGTCGGCGCGGGTTTGCAGGCCTACGAGGTCATAATCCGCCAGCCAATGCGCCAGATTGGCCTCCCGCGGGAGTGCGCCCATATCGCCCAAGGCGGGAAAGGGAATATGCAGGAAAAACCCGATCTTGCCGGTGAAACCCAGCTTGCGCAGCTCTGTAGCGAGAGGGAAGAAATGATAGTCGTGAACCCAGATCATATCGTCGGGCTCGGCCACCTCCATCACCTGCCGGGCAAGGCGGGCGTTGACGGCGCAATAGCCCCGCTCGAACCCGCGGTCGAGCTTGACCAGATCGCCGCGGCGGTGACAAACAGGCCAAAGCACGGAGTTCGAGAAGCCGAGGTAGAAATTCTTGTAATCTTCGGGGGTTAGGCTAAAGCTCAGCCGGGTGTAATTGCCCTGATCGCCATATTCGCTGAGACTGTTGGCGGGGGTATCCGTGGTTTCGGGGTGCGACCCGATCCAGATGCCGCCGATCTTGCGCAGGGTTTCATGCAGCGCATAGACCAGCCCACCGGAAGGGGCGGCCTCCGATGGGATGCGATTTGAGATTACAATTAATCTGCCAGCCATTTTATGCCTCGGGAACAATCATTTTCGGTCGCCGAGCCTGATTAGGCGGAACGCCGACCACCACTAACGGTTTAATGGTTTAGGTCGGTAAAGGTTCCCAGCTTGAGCGCCTTTGGTCAAATCTTTTGCAGGTGCAGCATGGCCAAGGGCGGGAATTATTTTCTCAGCGCCCAAGAAAGAACCACGCGACCCCCACAGGCAGCAGCGACATCAGGATCATCGACAGGATGACCACCCGCCCGTCGCGCATCAGATAGCCCGCCGCGAAGACGGCGATCATCGCCGACGCGATGGAGCCGGAGGTGGGCACGACCTCCATGAAGGGCATAAACATCGACAGGGCCATCACCATGAACAGGGGCAGGTAAATCCACGGGCGGTGCAGGATGAAGGTCGAGCGCTCGTGCAGATAGCGGTCCACGAAATCCACCGGGCGGCGCAGCCACCGCACCCCCTCGCGGAGTTTTTTTGCCGCGATGTCGCGGCGCATGACGAAACCGGGCAGCCAGAGGCTGTCGCGGCCAAAGATCATCTGCACCACCAGAAACAGCACCACCAAACCGATGAAAGCCGTGATCCCCGGAATGCCGCTGGCCGGCGAGGTTGAGATCAGGCTGAAAGCGAGGATGGTTGAGGCAAAAGAATGTTTGCCCAGACAATCGATGATCTCTTCCACGGTGATTTGCCGATCCGCGCCGCCGGAAAGATGCTCCATCTCATCTAGGACGCCGCTGAGGGTTGGCCGACCTGTATCGCTCATGAAATTCTAGTCCTTCTAACGTCGGGCGATAGCGCTACTCATGTTAACAATGCGTGAGCGCGGTGAAAGTTCACCCGAATTGTCAGTTCAAGTTCACGTCTTCGCGCGCAGAAAGGCCAGCAGCCCCCGTTCGGCTTGGGTCATATCGTCGATATCGGGCGGGTCCGGCAAGTCTTGCGGGGTCTGGGAAAGTTCGATCACCTGCGGATGGATATAGCTGTTACGCGCGATGGTGGGCGTGTTGTGCAACCGTTCGGCGGCGGCTTCGGCCATGGCTTTGATGCTGGGCTTGTCCTCCTTCAGCGCAACGTCGAAGGCGGCGACGGACCCGGCCCAAGTGCGAAAGGTCTTGGCCGAGAAGCCTTCGGTGCCAGCGGCCTCGGCAATGTAGTCGTTCAGCGCGGTGGAGGTCAGACTGCGCGGCTGCCCCTCTTCGTCGAGCCATGTCAGCAGGTCCGCGCCGGGCAGGTCGCGAATTTTCTCAAGCGCGCGCATTAGGGTGCGGTTGGCGATCTGGCGGCGAACCCGTTTGCCGCCCTTCGCCATGAAGGACGCCTGCAACTTGCCGTCGCGCAGGACCAGATGCCGCCGTTTCAGGGTCAGCGTGCCATAGGTGCGGTTGGTTTCGGCATAGACGTGATTGCCAACGCGCAGCGACAGCCGGTCGATCATCGCCACGGCGGCGGCCAGCGCAAAATCACGTTCGCCCAACTCCTCCTTGAGATCACGGCGCACGCGGCGGCGGATGCGCGGCAGAGTCTCGGCAAACTCGGGCAGACTTGCGTATTTCTCCTGCGCCTGCGCCTCGGACCAGAGCGGATGGTAACGGTATTGCTTGCGGCCCCGCGCATCGAAGCCGGTCGCCTGAAGGTGCCCATTGTCATAGGGGCTGATCCAGACCCGCTCATAGGCCGGGGGCACCGCCAGTTTCACCAGCCGCGCCCGCTCGGCCTTGTCCTTGATGCAGCGGCCATCGGGCGCGTGATAGGAAAACCCCCGCCCGCAGCGCCGCCGAGCGATGCCGGGTTTGCTGTCGGGGTAGTACCTGAGCGTCGACGGTGCGGTCATCTGGGCTTCCGATTGCGATAGGCGGGGTGGCGCCTGGGGCCTGCCCCCGTTTTGATCAACGCGGGCGCATCGGCTGGGTTCCCGCGGCGCACATCGCGCATCTCTGCGCAGTTGCAGCATAAATCCGTTGATTTCGCTGCGCTGGCGCATAGGTTTCTGGGGGAACGCCCGTGCAACGAAACGGATAGACCGGACCCTATGGATACCGCCCTGTCGCCCCGCAATCTGCCGCCCGTGATCCCGGTCGAGCGCCATGCGTTCTTCCTTGATCTCGACGGCACGCTCGCCCCCATTGTCGACAACCCCGAAGACGCCTGTCTGCCGGAGGCGACGCGCCATCTTCTGACCCGTCTCGTCGCAAAGACCGATGGGGCGGTGGCGGTGATCTCTGGCCGGGCCATGGCGGATGTGGACCGTATCTTGGGCGCGCTGCGCCTGCCGGTCTCAGGATCGCATGGGCTGGAGCTGCGGCTCAGCACCGCTGAAGATCACGCGCCGGAGCAGAGCGCGGGCATCCCCACCCCGGTCATCGACCGGGTCGAGGAATTCGCCGTACTGCATGGGGTAACATCCGAGCGCAAGCCCGGCGCGATCGCGCTGCATTACCGCAAGGCCCCGGAGCAAGAAGACGCCTGTCGCGGCTTCGTCGATACGCTGATCGGCGAAGACTCCAGCCTGCGCGGTTTGCATGGCAAGATGGTCAGCGAGGTCGCCTTGAAAGGTGTCGACAAGGGCGGCGCGGTGGCGCGGTTCATGGCCTCCCCCGCCTTCGCAGACCGTCTGCCCGTGATGGTCGGCGATGACGTGACGGACGAAGACGGCTTTCGCGCGGCGCAGGCCATGGGTGGCTTTGGCATCAAGATCGGCCAAGGGCCGACCGAGGCCCAACATCGCATCGAAGACGTGGCCGGTTTTGCCGATTGGCTGGAAGAGATTTTGCGCTGATCCGGCCCGCCCGGCAGTCGCATCATGAATAGAAAAGAGGGACTTATGGATCTGGGTGTCATCGGGAATTGCGCGGTTGCGGCGCTGGTCAGCCGCGAAGGGGCGATCAACTGGTTCTGCCTGCCGCGTTTCGACGGCGATCCGGTCTTTCACAGCCTGATGGGCCATGGCGCGGGCGAAGAGGGCGACGGGGAATTTGCCGTCGAACTCGAAGATATGACCGAGAGCGAGCAGAGCTACTTGCCCAATACCGCGATCCTGCGCACCATCCTGCGCAGCCCCAAAGGCGCGGTCGAGATTGTCGATTTCTGCCCCCGCTTCACGGCCTATGGCCGCAGTTTCCGCCCTCAGATGCTGGTGCGGCAGGTGCGGCGCACTGAAGGGTCACCCCGTGTACGGATGCATCTCAAACCACGCTTTCAATGGGGGGAGGTCGCCCCAACCCTCACCCGCGGCTCGAACCATGTGCGTTTCGTCGGGCCAGAGCAGAACATGCGCCTGACCACCGACGCGCCGATTGACCATGTGCTCGACGGGCGGATGATCAACCTCGAAGGTGAGATGACCTTCATCCTCGGCCCCGATGAGACCCTGTCGGACAGCCCTGAGCAGATCGGCACCACCTTTCGCACCAAGACGACCCGCTATTGGCAGCGCTGGACGCAGCGTTTGGCGATCCCTTTCGAGTGGCAGGAGGCCGTCATCCGCGCCGCGATCACGTTGAAACTGTGTAGCTACGAGGCCACGGGCGGGGTGATCGCCGCGATCACCACCTCCCTGCCTGAGGCGCCGGATTCGGGGCGCAACTGGGATTACCGCTATTGCTGGGTGCGCGATGCGTTTTTCACCGTGCGCGCCCTCAACAGCCTCGCCGCCACCCGCACGTTGGAGCATTATTTCCAATGGCTGATGAACGCTGTGGCCGATGCCGAGGGCGGGCATATCCAGCCGGTGCTGGGGCTGGGGCTAGAGACGGCGCTGACCGAACGTATCTCGCCCAGTCTACAGGGGTTCCGTGGCATGGGGCCGGTGCGGATCGGCAATCAGGCGCATGAGCATTTCCAGCATGACACCTATGGCAATATCATCCTCGGCGCCGCTCCGGCGTTTTTCGATCACCGGCTGCCGATGAACACAGGGCGCACCGCCTATGAGCAGTTGGAGCCCCTCGGCGAACAGGCGTGGGAGCTGCACGACCAGCCCGATGCGGGCATTTGGGAATTGCGCAGCCGCGCGCGGATTCACACCTCGTCGTCCCTGATGTGCTGGGCCGCCTGCGACCGTCTGGCCAAAATTGCGCGGCATCTGGACTTGGACGAGCGCGCCGCTCTTTGGGCCGAGCGGGCCGAGGTGATCCGCGACAAGATCCTCGACAACGCATGGTCCGAGGAACGCGGCGCCTTTGTCGAAAGCTTTGGCGGCAGCACCCTCGACGCGAGCGTTTTGCTGATGGGCGAGGTCGGCTTTCTGCCGCCGAAAGACCCGCGATTCATCGCCACGGTCGAACGTCTATCCGAAGTGCTGGGCCGCGGCCCCTTCATGCTGCGTTACGAAGAGGCCGACGATTTCGGTGTGCCGGAGGTGGGCTTTAACGTCTGCGCCTTCTGGCGCATCGACGCGCTGGCACGGATTGGCCGCGAAGAGGAAGCACGCAAACTGTTCGAAGAGTTGCTGGAGGCCCGCAACCACCTTGGCCTGATGTCCGAAGACACTGCCTTTGCCACTGGTGAGGGCTGGGGCAACTTCCCGCAGACCTACTCCATGGTGGGCATCATCAACGGCGCCATGCGCCTGTCGCGCCGGTGGGAGGCCGAGCTTTAACGCGCAAGCAGCAGCCGCAGCCCCAAAAGCCCCAGCACAGCCGAGGCAATGCGGTCGAAATAGACCTTCGCGCGCAGGTAGCCTTGGCTGACGGCGGGGCGGCTCATGCCGAAGGCCAATGCGGTGTAGAAGGCCAGTTCGATGATCAGGTGATTGGCGACGATCAAGAGGTTCTCGCTCAGCCGCATCCCCTCGGGGAAGATGACGACCAGCACCGCGGCGGCGAAAAGCACCGATTTCGGGTTCAGGATGTTGATCATCAGCCCCTGCCGGAAGGCATGGCGGGCGGGTGTCACCGTGCTGGTCACCGGTGCCCGCGCCCCGCGCCACATGCCGTAGGCCACATAGAGAAGATAGGCCGCGCCCACGGTTTTCACGATGGCATAGGCCCATGGGAAGGCGAGGAAGACAGCCTCCAACCCCAAGAGCGCGGCGAGGGTCCAGAACGACGCCACAAGGCCGAGGCCAGCCCCCACGGCAACGCCCACCTGCCGCCCCGAACTCAGCGTTGTTTTCAGCGCGATCAGAAAGGCCGGGCCGGGGCTGAGGATTGACGCGATGAGCGCGATGTTGAAGGCAATGAGATGCGATAGTTCCATGGCGGCGGTCCCCTGTGACTGCGCCCAGCTAGGCGCGGTGCTGGCCCATGGTCAACTGGGATGCAGGCGACCGGGGCCGCTCGGTGCGTGTTCGGCCCTGCGACCGCTTAAAAAGCGGGCACCTCAGACGAAGGAGCGCACCGTGGCGATGGCCCCGTCGAGCGCCTTGCCTTCCGCATCCTGCAACGCCGCCTCGCGCAGCCGCGCGATCCACTCCGCCGCGTCGTCGCGCCCGCGCAGCAGGTCGGCGGCATCCATCACGCGGTCGAACTTGCCCAGACCCCGCGCATGGGTGTCGGAGTAGCCCTTGATCAGGCGGCGGCATTTCACCAGTTCCACGGCGAGGGCGTAGTCACTCTCCACCTCCGCAAGGCAGCGGCTGAGCCAGTCCTCCAGATGCGCGACCTCAAGGGCATGGCGATGGGTGCGCAGCCGGTAGCCCTTCAGGCCGCCGAGGAAATGCAACATCAGGAAGGCGGGCAGCCGGTCGGTACGCAACCGGCGGCCCTTGTCGAACCAGCGGTTCAGCCGGGCCATCCACGTCTCGCTCGCCTCCACCTTGGCGCCGAGCCGCGCGGGCATGAGCCCTGCGATCTCTTCCGCGCGGGGGTGGAAGTACTCGGTCAGTTGCAGCAGGTTCTCGTCGCCCGCGCGCATCTCTTGACGGATGTGCGACAGACGCGGGGCGCGGGTCTTGAGGTCCGCCACGCGAATGATGTCGTCATAGGCCATGGCATTGGCGATGTATTTCGCCGCCGCCGCCGAGAGCGCCCAGCCCTGCGCGGCGTCATCGCGGGCCAACACGGTATCGAGCCGGTCGAGATAGAGCGCGCCATAGGCGCAGTCTTGAAAGTTCACCACCTTGGCGAGCCCGGCGAGCGCGAGGTCACGCACCGGCTCAGGCAGACGGTCGGCCCGGTCCACCAGCGCGGCCCATTCGGCCTGCAACTTCTCCGGCCCGACAAGGCTGAACGGTTTGATCTCTTCCTCGGGCGCCTGCGGTGATTCGGGCAGCTTGCCCTGTGCCGCGTCAAAGCCCACAGCGAAGGCGCGCAGCGAGGGTTCGACCCCCTTGCCGCCGGCACGGATCGCATTCTCATAGGCCTCACGCGGGAACGGCAGCGCGCCGGAGCCTGCAAGCGCGCCGAAGAGCGAGGCCGAGATGACCGAGCCCGCGCCGACGGCCAGCCCTTCCATATCTTCGAGCACCAGTTTCTGCGCCGCGATCTCGGCCGCCGCGCGGACCTCATCGGCATCGGCAATGCCGTCGCCCGGCGCCATCTTCTCGCTCACCGCCAGCGCGCGGTGGGTCGAGCCGATCAGCGTCGTCCGGTCCGGCGTCACGAAACCGCGCATCACGGCGCGGCCCACTTCCATCATCTCGGCGGCAATCAGCACGTCCACGTCGCCCGCCGCCGGGGCAAGCGCGAAAACCGGGTCGAGCGCGCCCTTGGGCGCCATCTCGACGTAGTAGATGGTGGCCCCGGTACGCTGCGCCACGCCGGCGACCGAGGTCGCCTGACAGACATAGCCCTCGGCCCGGGCCATCGCCTCGATCCAGCCGGTGAGCACGCCGCCGCCCTGCCCGCCCACGGCCATGACGGCAAGCTTGATGATCTTCTCGACCCGCGCATCGGGGGTCTTTTGCGGCAGCACCATGTTCATGTGGCCACTCCTTCGTTGCGCAGTCGTTTCGCATCGCGTCGGTCTTGCAACCAGCGAATGATTTGGCCGGTCTTCTCGGCCCGCCAACGCTCGAACTTCGTCGGGTTGTGCACCACGTCGGCCTGATAGAAGGACGGGCAGAGGACGGCGGTATCCGCCACTTCGCCGCAGTTGCCGCAGCCGACGCAGGTCTGGTCGATATGCGCCACCGGGTCATCGCGCAGCGGATCGTCGAGCCGTTTCAGCGACAGCGACGGGCAGCCCGAGAGGCGGATACAGGCGTGATCGCCGGTGCAGACATCCGCATCGACGCCAAAGCGCGGCACCTCCATGCGGCGGCCTTCCTTGATTGCCTGATTGCGTTTCGGCTTCTCACGGCGCTGCTTGTTGAGCATGCATTCTGAAGAGGCCACGATCACCTTCGGCCCCTTGTAATCGGTGGTCAGTGCCTCGCGCAGCACCTCGCGCAGCTTGCCCACGTCATAGGTCCGGTCGATCTGTCGCACCCATTCCACGCCCACGCCCTTCAGCGCCTTGGAGATCGGGTTGTTGGTGCTTTTCGTGTCGTTATGCGCGCGCGACGACATCACGTCCTGCCCGCCGGTGGCGGCGGAATAGTAATTGTCTACGATCACCGCGACGCTGTCGGACTTGTTGAACACCATGTTGCCGATCGAGGTCGACAGACCATTGTGCCAGAAGCCCCCGTCGCCCAGAATCGAGATCACCCGCTTGTCGCCGCCGCCGTCAAAGGCCGCGTTGGAGGCGGGGCCAAGGCCATAGCCCATGGTCGAGCCGCCGATCTCGAAGGGCGGCAGGCAGCCGAAGAGGTGGCAGCCGATGTCGCCGGTGATCTGATGTTTGCCCAACTCCTGCTCGGTCAGTTTCATCGCGGCGAAGATCGGGCGTTCGGGACAGCCGGTGCAGAACCCGGGCGGGCGGATCGGCACGGTCTGCGACAGGTCCGGGATCGCGGGCGCTTCGGCATTGGGAGCACGTACCGCGCCGGGCAGCATCTCGGGGGCGGCGATCTTGAGAAAGGCCGTTACCCCGTCGAGCAGCACCTGCCCGGTGTATTCCCCGGCCATCGGCAGCACGTCCTTGCCGTGCAGCTTCACCTTCCGCTCGAGCTTGTAGAGGTAGGAGCCAAGCTGTTGTTCGATATGATCCGGCTGGCCTTCCTCGACCACCAGCACATGCTCTTTGCCCGCGCAGAAATCATCGAACTCGTCCTTGAGCAGCGGGTAAGTCACGTTCAACACATAAAGCGGCACCTCGGTCTGGCCGTGGATGTCCGCCAGCCCCAGCCGCTGCAGCGCGCGGATCACGCTGTTGTACATGCCGCCCTGCACCACGATGCCCAGAGGCGCCTTCTCGGGGCCGAAGAATTCGTTGAGCTTGTTGTCGCGGATGAACTTTTCGGCCGCCGGCCAGCGGTTCTCGATCTTGTCCTTCTCGTGCAGGTAGGACATCGGCGGCAGCACCACGCGGTTGAAATCCGACTGCGGGTTGGCCGCAGCCTCGGCCACCGTGAGCGGCGGGCGCTGGTTGTCGCGGGTCTCGAAACTCCCGGTCACATGGCAGGACCGGATGCGCACCATCAGCATCACCGGCGTGTTGCTGGCCTCGGAAAGCTCAAACCCGTCCTTCACTGCCTTGGTGATCGAGGGCAGGTTCGGACGCGGGTCGAGCATCCAGAACTGCGATTTCATCGCGAACCCGTGGCTGCGCTCCTGCATAATCGAGGAGCCTTCGCCGTAGTCCTCGCCCACGATCACAAGCGCGCCGCCGGTCACGCCCGACGAGCTGAGATTGGCGAGCGCGTCTGAGGCCACGTTCACCCCCACCGGCCCCTTGAAGGTCACCGCCCCCCGGATCGGGTAGTGCACGGACGCGGCCAGCATCGCCGCCGCCGCGGCCTCGGAGGCATTGGCCTCGAAGCGCACGCCCAACTCGCCCATCAGCTCCTCGGCGTCGGCCAGCACGTCCATCAGGTGGCTGATCGGCGCGCCCTGATAGCCGCCGACATAGCCCACGCCGTTCTCCAAGAGCGCCTTGGTGATCGCAAGGATGCCCTCGCCGGTGAAGACGTCGCCGTCTCCCTTGCGCAGATGTTCCACCTCTGCTTTGAACGAACGTTCGGCCATCGGACCCTCTCAGAAATCGTGTTTTCGAATGTTGCGCAGCATGGTCTGCAAGGTGGCCACGAAGGCCGCCTTCTCCTCGGTACCGATGCCCTTGAACATCGCCTCATAGGCCTGCGCCATATGCGGCCAGAGCCGCGCATAGGCCTCGCGCCCCTGATCGGTCAAGTAGACCCGCGTGGCGCGGCTGTCGTTGGCGTCGGTCTCGCGCCGGACCAGACCGTCGCGCACCAGCGCGTCGAGCGCGCGGCTCAGCGTCGATTGCTGCACCACCGCATAGACAGCCAATTCGCGGATCAGGATGCCATCGGTCACCGACAGCACCGCGAGCGAGCGCATCTGCGGCGTGGTCAGGCCGAGTGCCGCCATCTCCGCCGACAGGGCGGCATTGTACCGCCCCATGATCCGGTTCATCAGATAGGGCGCGAAGTTATCAAGCCCCATCCGATCCAGCGGCGCGTTCTCGGCCTTGGAAGGTGGTGTATCTGTCACCGATCAGCCCTTCGGCACCAGTGCCAGCGCCCGAATGGGGCTGCCGGTGCCGTTCTTGATCTTCAACGGCGCGGCGATCAGGATCGCCCCCTTCGGCGGCAGTTTGTCGAGGTTGGCCAGTGACGCCAGACCGAAACAGTTGTTCTTATGCAGCAGGTTATGCGCCGGATAGGGCGGCTCCATCCCGCCCGCTTGCCCCGCATCGGTGCCGATGCACTGGGTGCCCCAGCCAACGATCTTCTTGTCCATCAGATATTCGATGGCATCCGGGGTCGGACCGGGGCTGTGGGGGCCGGTCTCATCCGCTTTGAGGAACCGCGCCTCGTCATCGACGCGCGCGTCCCAATCGGTGCGCATGACAACCCATTCGCCCTCGCCGATCTCGCCATACTCCGCTTCCCACTCCTTGATGCCCTTAGCGTCGAGCAGAAAGTCGGGGTCTTCTTGAGATTGCTGCGAACAGTCGATCACATTGACCGGCGCAACCAAACGCTGCACGTCGAGCGTATCGGTAAAGCCGTCGTCGTAATCCTTACCGGTGATCCAATGATGCGGCGCGTCGAAATGCGTGCCCGAATGCTCACCCAGCACCATCCAGTTCCAAGCAAAGAAGGGGCCGTCTTCGTCATATTCGCTGATCTTGTGAATCTCGACCTTCGGCGTCGGCTTGGCGAAATCGGCAGGCAGTTGCAGGATCGGCGTATCCGGCCCCAAAACGCCTGAGCAATCCACGACCTCGACCCCGCCCGAAGCCAGCATCGCGCCGAAATCGCGCATTAAATCCGTAGCACTCATTTCAATTAATCTCCCTCAAATGGCGCACCCACTCCCGATGCGTTGTCCCTGCAAAGATGCTAGTCACATTTATATGCGTTTGCAATTATCTTCTTCGAAAGGCTTGCCCGGAACGCAAAAGGCCCGCCGCAAATGCGACGGGCCTGCCCGGCCGGGGAGAGGTGGCTAAGGGGTTTAGGCGGCGTATTTAGCGACCGCCCCGCCCTGCTGGCTCCAACCGGCATACCATGTGCGGAAAAGCTTATACTGCGCCTCGGCATAGCCGCGCTGGCTGTCGGTCAGCGCGTCGGTCTCATTAAAATGCAACGCATATTCCGCATGGCCTTCGAGGACCATCAGATGCTTATAATAAAGCACGAGGTCCGGCCCCTCATCGAAGGAGGACAGAACACCAAGGGCCGCATCAAGCTCCTGCGCCCGCTGACGTGCTTCGGCATCGCCCGCCGCCGCGGCTTGGCTGAGGGCGACCAGATGCAACACTTCGCGCGGCAGCACATTGCCGATCCCGGTGATCGCGCCGGTGGCGCCGCAATTGACAAAACCGTGGAAAACGGTGGTATCCACACCGATCATCAGCGTGACCTCATCATCCCGGCTGGTGATATTCTCCGCCGCATAGCGCAGATCATCCGCGCCGCCGAACTCCTTGAAACCAACGAGGTTGGAATGCTCGGCCCGCAGCGCAAAGAAGAGATCAGCCCGGGTGGCAAAACCGTAATACGGGCTGTTGTAGATGACGGCAGGAAGCTCAGGCGCCGCTGAGAGAACCTTTTTGAAGTGATCCTTCTGCGCGGCGACCGATGTGCCGCGCGACAGGATACGGGGGATCAACATCAGCCCCTTGGCGCCGACCTTCTGCGCATGGGCCGCATGTTCGGCGGCCAGCTTCGTATTCACGGCCCCCGTGCCCACAACTACCGGCACGCCCGCTTCGACCAGACGTTCGACGCCTTCCATCCGCTCTGCATCGGTCAGCAGCGGCCAATCGCCCATGGACCCACAGTAGACCACCGCGCTCATACCATCGGCGATGAGCTTTTTGCCCATGCGCACCAAAGCGTCGAAGTCGGGTTTCCGGTCTTCAGTGCAGGGGGTCATCAGGGCCGGGATGCAGCCGGAAAAAATCGAAGGGGTCATATATCTCTCCATCATAGAAACCGGCCGCGATACCGCCGGGCTTAGCCGCATCTTAGCTATTGTATTTTATTTGTCGACATAAAATCTGCACGGCCCCTAGGACGGCCCGTTAAAGGCGCATTTACCTATGGTTAAAGGTCGATATGCTGCCGCCGGTCTCGTGAAATCAGCGCCTGAATCTGCCGCACGATCTGATCCGCATGGGTCGCGGCCAAAGAATCTGCCAAGGCAATGTCGCGCGCCTCGATGGCCGCGATTAGATCCTCATGCTCTTGCACATACTCGCTGGGAAGCTGATCGTCGAAGGACTGGTAATACATCCGCAGCAACCGGCGCCCCTCATCCAACAGCCGCAGACAAAGCGATTCGTAATAGGGGTTGCGCCCCGCACGGGCGATCTCGGCATGGAACTCCCGGTTCGTGGCGATCATCGACAGCGCGTCCTGCGCCGACACGGCCTTGGCGAACTCCACCTGCCGCGCGCGAATATTGGCCATATCCGCCGGCGTATGAAACTGCGCCGCAAGACGCGTGGTGACACGGTACATCAAGGTCATCGCGTCAAAGAAGGTGTGCAGGTTCATGAAGTCGATATTCGACACGACCGTCGAACGGTTGGGCAGCGTGGTCACCAACCCCTCGCTCGCCAACCGCACCAATGCCTCGCGGATCGGCGTGCGCGACATCGACAGCCGCTCGGAAAGACGAATCTCGTCAATCGGACTACCCGGCAAGAGGGTCAGATCGAGTATCTCATCGCGCAGGATGGAATAGACAAATTGCGCCCCGGACCCGCGCTTGCGTTCCGCCGTTTTAGGTTTGCTGGTCATGCGGGGATGCCGCCCTTTCGATGTTCATGGCTCCCCCTCGATAAAGCAACAAATCCCCCGCCCTACAATAGCGCTATCGCCCCTAGAGCGCGCCACCCCCTTCATTTCATCCTTTCTCAAATACCTTCCGCACTCTCCCCAAACGCCACCCCGCGCCAACCGCCCACCCAACCGCCGCAACAGATCGCCTAATAATCAGGCATCACCGCCGATATATCAGGCACAATTCCCATCAAAAGACTGACCCAGAGAGGCTTTTTCAAAAACTGTAATCCCCGGATTGACAGCGCGAAAGCTGCAACCGCATACTCGACCAATCTGATATTGGTTCAAGAAAGCGGTCCATTGCCCAGCCCCGACACCGGTCCCGACAAGGTTTTGCTCGAAGTGCGTGACTTCAGCCTGCGCTTTCGCGGCGCGCCGAGCGACCAAATCAACCATGTGAATTTCACGGTCCACCCGGGCAAGACACTCTGTGTCGTCGGGGAAAGCGGCTGCGGGAAAAGCGTGACCTCGCTGGCGATGATGGGGCTGCTGCCGGCCGGTGCGGCGACAATCCGCTCGGGCGAAATGGTTTTCGAAGGTCAGAAGCTCGACCTTGCCGACCATACCGCCATGCGTAAACTGCGCGGCAGTCGGATGACGATGATTTTCCAAGAGCCGATGACCTCGCTCAACCCCGCCTTCCGCATTGGCGAGCAGATCACCGAAGCCGTGCGCGCGCATAGCGATGCCAGCAAATCCGAGGCCGAGGACAAGGCACTGGCGATCCTCAAGCGGGTCGGCATTCCGGCGGCGGAGAAGCGGATGCGCGACTACCCGCATCAACTTTCCGGCGGCATGCGCCAGCGGGTGATGATCGCCATGGCCTTGGTCAACGACCCCGCGCTTTTAATCGCGGATGAACCGACGACCGCCCTCGACGTGACCATTCAAGCGCAGATCCTCGAATTGATCCGCGACCTTCAGGCCGAGACCGATATGGGCACGATCATGATCACCCATGACCTTGGCGTGGTGGCCGAAATCGCGGATACCGTCGCCGTCATGTACGCGGGCACGATCGTCGAAACCGGCCCTGCGGAACGCATCTTTAACGACCCACAGCATCCCTACACGATCGGCCTCATGTCCTCGATCCCGCAGCTCAGCGGTCCGCGCGGACGCTTGGCGACCGTGCCGGGCATGGTGCCGACAACGCAGAACATGCCCCAAGGCTGCCGTTTTGCCACGCGCTGCCCCTTCGTCCAGCCCATCTGCGCGCAGGAGCCGCCGCTTGCACCGCTGGAGGGGGGCCATGCCGTGGCCTGCCATTTCGCCCCGCTGGAGACACATCTGGAGCAGAGCGCATGAGTGACACGATCCTGACAGCGCGCGGGCTGAAGAAACATTTCAAAACCTCGGGCGGCGGATTGGCCAAAGGGGCTACAGTCAAGGCGGTCGATGACGTTTCCTTTGACGTGCGCCGGGGGGAGACCTTTGCCATCGTCGGCGAATCCGGTTGCGGCAAATCGACCCTCGCGCGGCTCCTGATGCGCTTGCTGACCCCGACCGAGGGCGATGTGCAGTTCGACGGCGCGGATGTGCGCAGCCTTTCGGGGCGCGATCTGACCGCCCTGCGCCGGGACATGCAGTTCATCTTTCAAGACCCCTTTTCATCGCTCAACCCGCGCATGAGCGTCGGCAAGCTGGTCGGTGAGCCGCTTGAGACCCATTTCCCCCAGATGTCCGCCACCGAGCGGCGCGGCAAAGTGGCCGAACTGCTGGCCAAGGTCGGGCTGCGCCCCGAACATGCCGAACGCTACCCGCATGAATTCTCAGGCGGTCAACGTCAGCGGATCGGGATCGCGCGGGGACTGGCCTCGGCCCCGAAACTGGTGATCGGGGATGAGCCGGTCTCAGCCCTCGACGTCTCGGTGCAGGCGCAGGTGATCAACCTGCTTGGCGATCTGCGCGATGAATTGGGGCTCACATTGGTCATCATTGCCCATGACCTCGCCGTGATCCGCCATATGAGCGACCGCGTGGCGGTGATGTATCTGGGGCAAATCGTCGAACAGGGCGATGTCGACACGGTCTATAACCATCCGCGCCACCCCTATACCCGCGCGCTCTTGTCGGCCATTCCGGTGGCCGCCCATGGCGCGCGCACGCCGCAGACCGCGCTTGAGGGTGAGATGCCCAGCCCGGCGAACCCGCCCGCAGGCTGCCGCTTCCACACCCGCTGCCCCTTTGCCAAAGAACGCTGCGCGAGCGAGCCGCCCTCTCTGCGGGAGACCCGCGCAAGCGAGGGCCATGTCGCCGCCTGCCACTACTTCGAAGAGATCGCCGCCGCCACGCCGGACCTCGGCCTTGCCGATGCACCCGAACGCGCCCCCGGCGCTGCTGCGCGCTTTGCGCTTTACCAAGACGCCATGCGGGACCGGACCACGCTCCGCCCCCGCCAAAACCAAGAATAACAGGCTGAACCAGACTCATTGAAACGACAGGAGAGTTCGACATGACACTGACCAAAATGACACTTGCCGCTGCATTGCTGGGGGCCACAACCCTCGGCGCGCAGGCGGCTGACCTGCGCATCGCGCTGCAATCCGATGCCGATGTGCTGGACCCCGACCAGTCGCGCACCTTCGTGGGCCGCATCGTCTACGCGTCGCTCTGCGACAAGCTGGTGGACATCACACCCGACCTCGAAATCATCCCGCAGCTCGCAACCGAATGGTCTTTTTCCGAAGACGGCAAACAGCTGACCATGAAACTGCGCGACGATGCGGTCTTCCACGATGGAACGCCCTTTGATGCCGAGGCCGTGGCCGCCAACATCGACCGCAGCCAGAACATGGAGACTTCGCGCCGCAAGTCCGAGCTTTCCTCCATCACCGGCGTCGAAGTGCTGGGCAGCCATGAGATCCGCTTTGATCTGGCCGATGCCGATGCCACGCTGATGGCGCAATTCGCCGACCGCGCAGGCATGATGGTCTCCCCCACCGCTGCTAAGGCCGCGGGCGATGACTTTGGCCTGAACCCGGTCTGCTCCGGCCCCTACCAGTTCAAAGAGCGCGTGGCCCAAGACCGCATCGTGCTTGAGAAATTCGCCGACTATTACGATGCCGAGGAATACCACTTCGACACCGTCACCTATCTGCCGATCCCCGACACCACCGTGCGTCTGGCGAACCTGCAATCGGGTGACATCGACATGCTGGAGCGTCTGGCCGCGACCGACCTCGCGCAGGCCGAAGGTGACGACAGCATCAATGTCGAAAGCGCCGTGTCGCTCGGCTATCAAGGCATCACGATCAACGTGGCCAATGGCGAAAAGGGCGACAACCCTTGGGGCAACGACAAACGTCTGCGTCAGGCGCTGAGCTATGCGATCGACCGCGAGGCGATCAATCAGGTCGTCTTTAATGGTGCCTTCGCCGCGGGCAACCAGCCCTTCCCGCCAAACTCGCCTTGGTACAGCACCGACTATCCCGTGCCTGAGCGTGACGTGGAAAAGGCCAAGGAACTGCTGGCCGAAGCGGGCTTTGCGGATGGCATCGACCTTGAGGTGCAGGTGCCCAACACCACGATCCCGCTGCAACTGATGCAGGTCGTACAGTCCATGGCAGGCGAGGCGGGGATCAACATCTCGATCACTTCCAAGGAATTCGCGACGCTGCTGGCCGATCAATCGGCGGGTGACTATCAGGCAAGCCAGATCGGGTGGTCGGGCCGTGTAGACCCCGATGGCAACATCCACCAGTTCATGACCACCGAAGGCGGGATCAACGACTCCAAGTTCTCGAACCCGGAAGTGGATGAGCTGCTCGACAAGGCGCGCAAGTCCAACGACCAAGACGTGCGCCGCGAGAGCTATACCGCTGCCCGCGCGATCCTGAACGAAGAGATGCCGATCGTGTACCTCTACCACCAGACATGGATCTGGGCGCTGGATTCCGACATCACCGGTTTCACCCCCTATCCTGACGGCATGATCCGCCTTGCGGGCATGAAAAAAGAAGAAGGCTAACCCTTCTGCATCCGCACCGCCGGGCCGGTTCCGGCGGTGCCCCTCCCCTGAGCGAGACGTTTCAAAATGCTGTCCTTCATCCTGCGCCGTCTGGTGATCGCGATCCCGACGATCATCCTGATCTCGGTCTTTGTCTTCACCTTGCAAAAGCTGCTGCCGGGCGACCCGGTGCTGGCCATGGCCGGCGAAGAACGCGACCCGCAGGTGCTGGAGTTCCTGCGCGAGAAATACCGCCTGAACGATCCTATTCCGGTGCAATATTTCACTTGGATCGGCAACGCGCTGACCGGTGACTTGGGCATTTCGCTGCGCACCAACCAGCCGGTGCTGGAACTCATCGGAGAGAAACTGCCCGTGACCATCCAACTGGCCACGATGGCAATGATTTTTGCCCTGTTGATCGGCGTGCCTGCGGGCATCTTCTCTGCCGTCAAGAAGGGCACCGTGACCGATTATGTGGCCAATGTGGTGGCGCTGTCGGGCCTGTCGATCCCGAACTTCTGGCTCGGCATCATGCTGATCCTGCTGGTCTCGGTGAAATGGAAGCTGCTGCCCGCCTCGGGCTATGTGCCGCTGAGCGAAGACCCCATCCGCTCCATCACCGTGATGATCATGCCCGCCTTCGTGCTGGGCACGGCGCTGGCCGCGACGCTGATGCGCCACACTCGCTCGGCCATGCTGAGCGTGCTCAGCAGTGACTACGTCCGCACCGCCCGCGCCAAGGGTCTGGTCGAGCGGCGGGTGATCCTGAAACACGCCTTTCGCAACGCGCTGACGCCGATCGTCACCCTGACCGCCCTGCTCTTTGGTGAGCTGATCGCGGGCGCGGTGCTGACCGAACAGATTTTCACCATCCCCGGCTTTGGCAAGCTGGTGGTCGATGCCGTGTTCAACCGCGATTACGCCGTGGTCCAAGGTATCGTGCTCGTCACCGCCGTCGGCTTCATCTTTATGAACCTGCTTGCCGATGTTGCCTATGTGCTGCTGAACCCCCGCCTGAGGAAGCAATAATGGCTCAACCTGCCACACCCATCACCATCGACGCCGAAAGCGCCGCCGATCCGGTCCTCTCCGCCCGTCCCGAAAACCGGGTTTGGAAGAAGTTCCGCACCCATCGCAGCGCCATGCTGGGCGGCGTGCTGGTGGTATTCTTCTGCGCCATCGCGCTTTTGGCCCCGCTGCTGCCGATCCCCGACCCCGCCGCCACCGATTGGGGCGCGGTGCGCAAGGGGCCTTCGGCGGCGCATTGGATGGGCACCGATGAGTTGGGCCGCGATGTGCTGAGCCGTCTGGTCTGGGGCGCACAGGCGTCCTTGCTGGCCGGGGTTGTCTCGGTCGCCATCGCGCTTGGGCTTGGCGTGCCTTTGGGCATCGTGGCGGGCTACTTCGGAGGCTGGACCGACGCGGTGATCTCACGCTGCACCGAGGCGCTTCTGGCCGCACCCTTCCTGATCCTCGCCATCGCGCTTGCGGCCTTCCTCGGGCCGAGCCTGACCAACGCGATGATCGCCATCGGCATCTCGGCCACGCCGATCTTCATCCGCCTGACCCGCGGTCAGGTGCTGAGCGTCGCCGCCGAGGATTACGTTGAAAGCGCCCGCGCCATTGGTCTGAGCACGCCGCGCATCCTGCGCCGCTATATCTTCCCCAACGTGCTGCCGCCCGTGTTGGTGCAGGCCACGCTGACCGTCGCCACCGCCATCATCGCCGAGGCGTCGCTCTCCTTCCTTGGTCTTGGCCAGCAGCCGCCCGCGCCCTCTTGGGGGTCGATGCTGAACACGGCGAAGAACTTCCTCAATCAGGCGCCTTGGATGGCGCTCTGGCCCGGCATCGCGATCTTCATGGTCGTGCTTGGCTTCAACCTTCTGGGCGACGGGCTGCGCGACGCGCTCGACCCACGCGAACACTGACCGGAGACGACATGACCCCCTTCACCACCCGCCCCGAGATCCGCGGCTCCTTTGGTGTCACCACTTCGACCCATTGGATCGCCTCGACCGTGGGGTTCGGCATCCTTGAAAAAGGCGGCAACGCCTTTGACGCCGCTGTCGCCGCGGGCTTTGTCCTGCAAGTGGTCGAGCCGCATTTGAACGGCCCGGCGGGCGACCTGCCGATCATCTTTCACGACGCGGAGAAACAGGCGACCAAGGTCGTCTGCGCCCAAGGGGTCAGCCCCGCCGCCGCCAAGCTGGAGCATTTCGAGGGGCTCGGGCTGAAACTGATCCCCGGTTCGGGTCTTTTGTCGACGGTGGTGCCCGGTGCGTTTGACGGCTGGATGCTGATGCTGCGCGATCATGGCACCATGGGTCTGCGCGAGGTGATGCAACCGGCGATCGACTATGCCCGCGACGGGCATCCGGTGCTGCCGCGCGTGTCGAACACCATCAAGGGGCTGGCCGAATATTTCGCCGCCGAATGGCCCAGCTCCGCCGCGGTCTGGACGCCCGGCGGTGCAGCGCCTGAGCCGAACGCCAACTTCAAGAACCCCGATCTGGCCGCGACCTATGAGCGCTTGGTCAACGAGGCCGAAGCCACAGGCGAAGACCGCCGCGCGCAGATCGAAGCGGCGCGCAAAATCTGGTCCGAAGGTTTCGTGGCCGATGCGATTTTCGACTACCTCGAAGACGCCTGCGTGCATGACGTGTCCGAGCAAAAGAACAGCGCCCTTCTGGCGCGCGAGGATATGGCCAAATGGCAGGCCAGCTATGAGGACACGCTGACCTACGAATACCACGGCTGGACGGTGCATAAGACCCACGCATGGTCGCAAGGTCCGGTGTTCTTGCAGACCCTCGCCATCCTCAAACATTTCGATCTTGCCGCGATGGACCCGATGGGCGCCTCCTTTACCCATACGGTGATCGAGGCGATGAAACTCGCCTATGCCGACCGTGAGGCCTATTACGGCGACCCCGAGCAGAGCATCATCCCGATGGAAGAGCTGCTCTCTGATGCCTATAACGCGGAACGCGCGAAGCTGGTGAACGGCAAGGCATCGCTTGAGCAGCGCCCCGGCGTGATCGCGGGGCTGGAGCATCTGGCCGAGCGCTATATCGAACGCGCGGCCCGTGATTTCGGCGTTCAGAACGCCGCCCCGCAAGGGCCGACGATGGCGCATCTGACCGAGAAACGCGGCGATACCGTGCATCTCGATGTGATCGACCGCTGGGGCAATATGGTCTCGGCCACGCCCTCGGGCGGGTGGTTGCAGAGCAATCCGGTGGTGCCGGGGCTTGGTTTTCCGTTGAACTCCCGCGCGCAGATGTTCTGGCTTGAGCGGGGCCTGCCCACCTCCCTCGCCCCCGGGCGGCGTCCGCGCACCACGCTGACCCCCTCTTTTGCCGAACATGCCGATGGGCGGCAGTTGGTCTTTGGCACGCCGGGCGGCGACCAGCAGGACCAATGGCAGCTGATCTGGTTCCTGCGTTTCGTGCACCACGGCCTCGACCTGCAAGAGGGGATGGATGCGCCGCTGTTCCACACGCTGCACTTCCAAAGCAGTTTCTTCCCCCGCCAAGCCCTGCCCGGCGAGATGATGATCGAACCCAATGTAGGCCCCGCAGTGATCGACGCGCTGCGCGCCCGGGGGCATATCGTTACCGTGGCCGAGCCGTGGTCGGTGGGCCGAATGACCGCCGCGATGCGCAATCCCGACGGCAGTCTTCACGCCGCCGCGACCCCCCGCCTGATGCAGGCCTATGCCGTAGGACGCTGACCCATGACCTATTCCATCATCGCCCGTGATCCCGAAAGCAATGAAATCGGCATTGCCGTGGCCAGCCGCTTTTTCGCCTGCGGTGCCGCCGTGCCTTACATCGGGCGGCGCGTCGCCGTGGCCACGCAGGCTTTCGTCAACCCGCTCTGGGGGACCGAAGGCCGGCGCATGTTGGAAAGCGGCGACCCCGCCGAAGCACTGCTGAAGGAATTCGCCGCCCGCGATGCGGGGCGCGACATCCGCCAGTGTCACATGCTGGACGCCACAGGAAACTTCGCCGCGCATACCGGCGCGGCCTGTGTCGATTGGGCCGGGCACCGTGTAGGCACCATTCATTCCGTCGCGGGCAATATGCTGACCGGGCCGGAGGTGGTGGAGGCCACGTTCGAGACCTACACCGCGCGCCATGATCTGCCGATGGCCGAACGTCTGCTCGCCGCCATGCGCGCGGGCGAAGAGGCGGGCGGCGACATGCGCGGGCGCCAAGCCGCGGGGCTGGTGATCCACCGCGGACAGGACCACGCCTATCTCGACCTGCGCGTCGATGACCATGGCGACCCGCTGAGCGAGCTTGACCGGCTGCTCGACGTCGCCGGAGAGCGCTATCTGCATGTGGCCGAAGCGATGCCGAGCCTCGACAATTTCTCGGGCACCTCGGACCGCGCGCCGATTGATGCGGCAATCACCCGCGCCGAAGAGGCTCGCACGGCGGCGGGCAAGCCCAGCCGGTCGCTGGCGACAGATTTAGAGACAAAGAAAGATTAACCATATGAACGCGCTCGATTTCAGCCAGCTTCTGCCCCTTCTCGCCATTGCGGTTTCCGCCGGGGTCTTTGGCGGCATCCTTGCGGGGCTGCTTGGTGTGGGCGGCGGTATCGTGATCGTGCCCGCGCTTTATCTTGCGCTGTCGACGGCGGGGATGGACCCGGCGATCACCATGCAAGTGGCGGTGGGCACCTCGCTTGCGACAATCGTCTTTACCTCGCTGTCCTCGGGCTATGGTCACTTCAAACGCGGCGCGATTGATATGGACCTTTTGAAACTCTGGGCGCCGTCACTGCTGATCGGCGTCGTGATCGGCGCGCTTCTGGGGGGCTATGTCTCGGGGCTGATCCTTGTCGGCGTCTTTGCCACCGTGGCCGCACTCGTTGCCCTCGACATGATCTTTCGCAAGACCAAGGATGACCCCACGCCGCGCGGCTTTGCGAAACCGATCTGGGCGATCTTGGGCGTCGTCACCGGCGGGCTGTCGGCGATGATGGGCATCGGGGGCGGCACCATCGGCGTGCCGCTGTTGAACTTTCTCGGCTATGACATTCGCCGCGCCGTGGGCACCTCTGCCGCGATTGGCTTTATCATCGGGCTGCCGGGTGCCGTTGTCTATGCGCTCACCGGCCTTGGGGCCGAGGGGCTGCCGCCCTTCTCGCTCGGCTATGTGAACCTTGCCGCTGCGGCCATCATCATTCCGCTCACTTCCAGCTTTGCCCATGTGGGTGTGAAACTGGCCCATAGCATGCCGCGCCGGGCGCTTCGGTTTGCCTTTGGAATTTTCCTAATGGTAACCTCTCTGCGTATGTTCATTGATTTATTTGAAGCGTTTTCCAACTCATGACACAGCCCCCCCAGTCCGCCCCAAGTGAAGATGAATTGGCCGAGCGGCTGCGCGGAGCGATCCGCCAAGGGGACATCCTGAACGACGGGCGGATGCCGCCCGAACGGGCGCTGGCCGAGCATTTCGGCGTGAGCCGGGCGCGGCTGCGACTGGCACTTGGCCTGTTGCAAGAGGACGGCACGATCTATCGCCGCCACGGCCAAGGCACATTCGCCACACCGCCGCCCGCGACCAATGCCGACAGCCTGCGCCACCTTGCACGACAAGTCACGCCAAGCGACGTGATGGAAGTGCGGCTAGAGGTTGAGCCTGCCCTTGCCGCCCTCGCCGCCGACCGCGCCCGCCCGCAAGAGATCGAGCGGTTGGATCAGTTGATGCGCGCCACGCTGAACCTCAGTGACCCGGACGCCTATGAGGCGGCGGATGACATGTTCCACTACAAGATCGCCGAGATGGCGCGGAATCCACTGTTTCTTACGGTCTACGAATCCATCCGCGCGGTGCGCCGCGAAGTGGCATGGACCTCGCGCCGCCGCACCTATCACGCCCCCGAAACGCTACAGGTGCTGGGTGAGCAGCACATGACGCTGAACGACGCCATCGCCCGGCGCGATACGCTCGGCGCTGCCGCGGCGATGGAGCAGCATTTGCTGACCGTATCCAAAACCCTGCTGCGCGACCGGGTGCGCAAGATCGAACTCGATCTCTGAAGTCCCCGTTTCGATAGATTAAATCACGTTTTGACGCCCCGCTCTTTCTTGCGGGGTGTGTTACAGCTTTGTGACAAAATTGTCTGCCGACGCACCGGAACTGCTTGCAAACGAAACTGTTCGATGTTCGTATCTGCGCATTATTGTATTTCGCGCCAGATGCGCGGATTCTCAGGGAGGAGAACACAATGTCTCATAGATACCTATTCGCCGCAGGTCTCACCGCGGCCTTCACACTGACGGGCAGCCTTGCCTTCGCGCAAGAGAATTGCGAGCGCGGCGCCTTGGACAAGATGTTCTGCGACGCCGATGGCGATCTGGTCGCCGATGCGCCGACCGATCCTGATATGTTGAAAGCCCCCTCGACGCTGGTTTTCGCCTATACCCCCGTCGAAGACCCCGCGATCTACGAAGACATCTGGACCCCCTTCATCGAGCATCTTGAAGACGTGACCGGCAAGGACGTGCAGTTCTTCGCCGTGCAGTCGAACTCCGCCGAGGTTGAGGCGATGCGCTCGGGCCGCCTGCATATCGCCGGTTTCTCCACCGGTCCGACGCCGTTTGCGGTGAACCTCGCGGGCGTCGAGCCCTTTGCCATCATGGGCGCCGAGGACGGCCAGTTCGGCTACAAGCTGCAGGTCTACACACAGGCCGACAGCGACATCAAAGAGATGAAGGATCTGGCCGGCAAGCGCATCGCGCATACCTCGCCCACCTCCAACTCCGGGAACCAAGCGCCGCGCGCGCTCTTCCCCGATCTGGGCGTCGTGCCGGACGAAGACTACGAAGTGACCTATTCGGGCAGCCACGACCAGTCCATGCTGGGCGTCGTCGCGGGCGACTATGACGCGGCCCCGGTGGCCTCCGAAGTGGTCGACCGCATGGCCGAGCGCGGTCTTTACGACCCCGAGGACGTGCGCATCGTCTGGGAAAGCGATCCTTTCCCGACAACCTCCTACGGCGTCGCGCATGACCTCGCGCCCGAGCTGAAGGAAAAGATCAAGGAAGCCTTCTTCTCCTTCGACTTCGAAGGCACCGCACTGGGTGAGGAATTCGCGGGGGTGAGCAAGTTCGTCCCGATCACCTACAAGGACCAGTGGGCGGTGATCCGTCAGATCCAGAAGGCGAACGGCGTCGAGTACACGCCGCAGGGCCTCGCGGCTGAATAATCGTTCAACACCGGGGGCCGGCTTTGCGGTCGGCCCCACGTTTAAGGTACATTAAATGCTGAAAATTTCCGACCTCGTGAAACGCTATGGCAGCGGTGATCCGGTGCTGAAGAACCTCGATTTGACGATCGAGGGCGAAAGCGTCGTTTCGATCATCGGTTCCTCCGGCGCGGGCAAATCGACGCTGCTGCGCTGCATCAACCGACTGGTGGAGCCGACCTCGGGGTCGATCATGCTCAACGGCACCGAACTGACCAACCTGCGCGGCAAAAACCTGCGCGCCGCGCGGCGCAAGATCGGCATGGTGTTTCAGGGCTTTAACCTTGTCGACCGCCTCACGGTGATGGAGAACGTCCAGTCCGGTCGCTTGGGCTACATCTCGACATGGTCCGCCGTGACCCGCCGCTATGCCAAGGCCGACATCCGCCGCGCCTATGAGCTGATGGAGCGCGTCGGCATCGCGCAATATGCCAACACCCGCGCCGACCAGCTGTCGGGCGGCGAACGCCAGCGTGTCGGTGTGGTCCGCGCCTTGATGCAGGACCCCGACATTCTGCTGGCGGATGAGCCCACCGCCTCGCTCGACCCCAAGACCTCAGAGCAGATCATGGGCCTGCTGCGCGACCTCGCCGGTGAGCTAAAACTTCCGGTGCTGATCAACATCCACAACGTGACCGAGGCCAAGGAATACACCGACCGTATCGTCGGCATGCGCTATGGCCGGATCATTTTCGACGACGAGCCCGCAAAGCTCGACCAAGCGGCGATGGATCAGATCTACGCCGGCAGCCCCCATGCGGACCGCGCCAAAGATGGGGCCGCGGCATGAGCGCGCCGCGAGATACCTGGAAAAAACCACCCTTCATCGCCAACCCGGTGCTGCGGTGGGCGGTGATCTTGGGCGCGGTGGCCTATTTCGGCTGGGTCGGGCTGACCATGCCGATTGACTGGAACCGCGTGGCCGAAGGGCTGGGCCGTGCCGGGCGCATTTTTGGCGGGGCCTTCCCGCCCAGTTTCGAACGCTCGGGCCTGTTGATCGACGGCTTCCTCGAGAGCCTCAAGATCGCCATCCTCGCCACCGCGGGCGGGGTGCTTTTGTCGATCCCCATCGCCTTTATGTCCGCGCGCAACGTGGCGCCGAAGCCGATCTTCTACCTTGGCCGCGCCATCATCATCGTGGCGCGCAGCTTTCACCCGGTCATCGTGGCGATCCTCTTCGTCAAGGCCGTGGGCTTCGGCCCCTTCGCGGGCGTGCTGACGCTGATCGTCTATTCCATCGGCTTCGTCGCCAAGATGCTGGCCGAACGGATCGAGGAGATCGACTTCGGTCAGGTCGAAGCCATGCGCGCCGCCGGTGCGCCCTATTTCTCGACCCTGATCTACGCGATCTTTCCCCAGATCATGCCGCGCCAGATCGGCCTCACGATCTACCAGCTCGACAGCAACCTGCGCGCCTCGGCGGTGGTCGGCATCGTGGGCGCGGGCGGCATCGGGGCGACGCTCGCCAATGCCTTTGGCCGCTACGACTATGACTTCGCGCTGGCGATCACCATGGTCATCGTCGGTGTCATCCTTGTCTCCGAAGCCGTCAGCGGCGTGATCAGAAAGCGTATCCAATGACGACCCTTGCAGAGAAATTCGGCCGCGACGACTGGACCCGTTTCACCCTGCGCCAACGCCTCACGCGCTACGGCGTGCTTCTGGGCTGCGCCCTCGCCATCGCTTGGGCCCTGACTTCGATCGAGGTCATCTGGGCCTGGGTCTGGGGCGCGCCCGAGCAGATCGGCGACCTTTTTGGCCGCATGTATCCGCCCGACCCCAGCAACCTCGACACGATCCTCAAGGTGCTTTGGGACACGGTGAACATCGCCACTTTCGCCACCACCTTCGCGGTGCTGCTCTCGCTGCCGGTGGCCTATATCGCGGCGCAGAACACCACGCCCAACCGGGCCACGCTCTGGCTCGGGCGGCTGATCCTCGTGACTTCGCGGTCGGTGAACACGATCATCTGGGCGCTTCTCTTCGTGGCAATCTTCGGCCCCGGCGTAGTGGCGGGGATCCTCGCGATTATGTTCCGCTCCATCGGCTTCATCGGCAAGCTTCTGGGGGAGGCGATTGAGGAGATCGACCGCCGCCCCGTGGAGGCGCTAGAGGCCACCGGCGCCTCGCGTTTCAAGGTCATCGCCTATGCCATCGTGCCGCAGGTCATGCCGACCTTCTGGGCCGTGTCGATCCTGCGGTGGGACATCAACCTGCGTGAATCCACCGTTCTGGGCCTCGTCGGCGCGGGCGGCATCGGGATCATCCTGCAAGGTGCCATCGACACCTTCAACTGGCCCGAGGTCGCCACGATCCTCATCGCGATCATCGTGTTGGTGATCATCGGTGAGGTGATCTCGGCCTTCCTGCGCCGCCGCATCCTGTGAGTGTCGCCATAGACCCCGCGCAGGCGCTGGCCGAATACCAGCGCCTGCGCCCCCGCCTGCCCGACTGCGACAAGCTCGGCCATGGGACGGAAGCCGCCCGTTTCCTCGATATCGTCGCGCCCTATGAGTTGATCCTGTTCGACGCCTACGGCGTGCTGAACGTCGGCGAAACCGCGATCAAGGGGGCAGCGCAGACCATTGCCGCTCTGCGCGAGATGGGCAAATCGGTCATGGTCGTCAGCAACTCCGCCGCCTATCCCAAGGCGCATATGATGGACCGCTACGCGCGGCTTGGCTTTGATTTCGCAGCCGACGAGGTGGTCACCAGCCGCGAGGCGCTGCTGCACCGCGTCGCGACAGAACCCGCGCGCCGCTGGGGCGTGATGCTGAACCCCGATAAGGACATGGGAGAGATCGCCCGCCTCGGCGCGACCGTTCTGGCGGATGATCCGGCTGTCTATGACCGGGCCGAAGGTTTCCTCCTCGTCGGGGCGGATGGGTGGACAGAGGCGCGGCAGGCCCTGTTGGAGGCCAGTCTGAAACGCCAGCCCCGGCCCGTCTTCGTCGGCAACCCCGATCTCGTCGCCCCGCGGGAGGATGGTCTTTCGCTCGAACCCGGCTGGTTCGCGCATCGTCTAATCGACACGACCGGTGTGGCGGTGCATTTTTGTGGCAAGCCCTTCCCCGACATCTTCGATCTGGCCCTCGCTCGGGCAAAGCCCGTTGATCCGTCGCGCGTGCTGATGGTCGGCGACACGCTGCACACCGACATCCTCGGCGGGGCGCAGGCGGGTTTCGCCACGGCGCTGGTCACCGGCCACGGCTCCCTCTTGGGGTTGGAGGTTGCTGCGGCCATCCAAGGCTCGGGCATCGCGCCCGATCATATCGTCACGGAAATTTAGCGGCGCTTTGCTGTGGATTCATTGTCCACAAAGCGCCCCACCCCCATTGCCATTCTGAACATCCGCCGCTAGCAGTTTTCGTGACCTTGTTAATAAGATCGCTGGAGGATACAAAATGTTCAAAATCATCAAGCCCACGGCAATTTTCGCCACTTTGGCCGCGCTCACCGGAGGAGCCCTGAGCGCCGAGACCGAAGTCAAGATCGGCTACGCTCTCGCCCCCGACAGCCACTACGGCGTCGCGGCGCAGAAGTGGCAAGAGGTCGTCGAGGCCGAGACCGACGGCAAGTTCAGCTTCCGCCATTTCCCCTCCTCCGGTCTGGGTGGTGAGCGCGAGGTCGTCGAAGGCCTGCAACTGGGCACCGTCGAGGCGACCATCGTCTCCACCGGCACGCTGAGCAACTTCGTTCCCGCCACCGGCGTGACCGACATCCCCTTCCTGTTCCGCAGCCTCGACCACGCGCGCCGCGTGCTTGACGGGCCGATCGGTCAGGACATCTTGGCCGAGTTCGACGGCGCGGGCATGGTGGCCTTGGCTTGGGGCGAACAGGGTTTCCGCCACATCACCAACAACCGCAACGCCATTGAGACCCCCGAAGACATCGCGGGCATGAAGCTGCGCACCATGGAAAACCCGGTCCACCTCGAAGCCTTCAACGCCGCTGGCGCCGCCCCCACCCCGATGGCTTGGCCCGAGGTGATCAGCTCGCTGCAACAGGGCACCATCGACGGGCAGGAAAACCCGCTGTCGGTGATCGTCTCCGTCAAGCTCGACGAGGTGCAGAAGTACCTAACCCTCTCGGGTCACGTCTATTCGCCCGCCATGCTGTTGGTCTCCAAACCCTTCTGGGAAGGTCTGTCGGATGAGGACAAAGCCGCCTTTGAGAAGGGCGCGACCGAGGCCGTCTCCGCCATGCGCGCCTTCGTCGATGACGTGGAGCAAAGCGGCGTCGAGACGCTGAAAGAGCGCGGCATGGAAGTGAACGAACTGAGCGAAGAGCAGAAGGCCGCTTTCCGCGCCTCCATTGAAAGCGCTTATCAGGGTTACTACGAGACCTACGGCAAAGAGCTGATCGACCAGATCGCCGCGACCGAGTAAGCGCCGCGACGTAAAGACGGACGGCCGGGAGCAGTGCTTCCGGCCGTTTTGCACGGGAGGGAAACCATGCGCAGATTGGAACAGCTATTCGTCAAGGTGAACGCCGCCGTGGTGATCGCCTGTTTGACGGGAATGGTCTTGGTCGTGGGGGCCAATGTCGCCCTGCGGTTCAGCACCAACCATTCGTTGTCGTGGTCCGATGAATCCGCCCGTTACCTGATGATCTGGATGGCCTTTCTAGGCGCCGGGCTGGCGTTGCGACAAGGCGGTCATGTGGCCATCACCAATCTGCATGATGTGATGAACACCCGGACGCAGCGCATCCTGCGCGGGGTGATCGTTCTGATTTTGCTGTTCTTCTTTGCCTTCATGGTCAAAGTCGGCTGGGACTATATGCAGCGCGCACAGTATCAGATGACCCCCGCGATGCGCCTGTCGTTCCGCTATGTCTATGCCGCCATGCCAGTCGGCTTCACACTGCTGATCGTACATCTGTTGCTGATCGCGCGGCCCTTCATCATGGCGGGCCGTTATCACCAGCCCGAAGGTCAGACCGAAAACATGCCGGGAGCCGCCAATGGCTGAGATCCTCTTCATCTCGCTTTTCGTGCTCATGGTGCTAGGACTGCCCGTCGCCTTTGCCATGGCCATTTCCGTCTTTGCCGCCATCGGTCTGGGCAGTTCCTACCCACAGATCGTGGTGGTGAAGGAGATGTTCTCGGGCCTCGACAGTTTCCCGCTGCTGGCCGTGCCCTTCTTCATCCTCGCCGCCGAGATCATGACCGGCGGGGCAATCACCCACACGCTTTTGCGTTTCGCGGCGCAATTCGTGGGCCATCTGCGCGGGGGGCTGGGCTATGCCAATGTGATCTCCTCGACCATGTTCGCAGGCATCTCCGGCTCGGCGCTGGCCGATGCCGCGGGCCCCGGCGCAATGATGATCCGCATGATGGAGAAGGGCGGCTATGACCGCTCCTACGCCGGGGCGCTGACGATCTCTTCCGCCGTGGTGGGGCCGATCATCCCGCCCTCGATCGTGATGATCATCTATGCCTTGCAGGATCAGGAAGTCTCGGTCGGGTCGCTGTTCATGGCGGGTGTCATCCCGGGGCTGCTGCTCGCCGGAGGGAGCCTTGCGGCCAACGGTTGGGTCAGTTGGAAACGCGATTACCGCAGCGATGAGGCCCGGCCCGAGCGGGCGCAGATGTGGCGCAACAGCCTGATGGCGTTGCCCGCGCTTGGGCTGATCGTGCTGATCGTCGGCGGCATCCGGGGCGGTATTTTCACCCCGACCGAAGCCTCCGTGATCGCGGTGTTCTATGCGCTGTTTTGCGGGTTCTTCGTCTACCGCGCCCTGCGCCTGCGCGATCTGCCGGGGCTGATTCTTCGCGCGGCACTGATCTCATCCGCGGTGTTGCTGATCCTTGGGGCCGCGCGGGCTTTCGCATGGGTCTTGGTGATCGAGGGCGTGCCGCAGTTTCTGGCCGAGACGATCATCGCGTGGGAGCTTTCGCCGATCCTGTTCCTCTTGGCGGTGAACGTGCTGTTGCTGCTTTTTGGTCTGTTCATGGATCCGCTGCCGGGGGTGATGATCCTCGTCCCGATCCTCGCGCCGATCAGCCACGCGCTCGGCATCGCGCCGGATCATTTCGCCATCGTGGTGATCGTGAATCTGACGCTGGGGCTGACGACGCCGCCGGTGGGGAGCCTGATCTTCGTTGTCTCCTCGGCGGTGAACCTGAAGCCCGCCGCGCTGATCCGCGAGATGCCGCCGTTCTTTTTGGCGAATTTCTTGGTGTTAATGTTGCTGACCTTCGTGCCTGCTTTGAGCACGTGGCTACCGAGCATCAGCGGCTTCTAACTAGGTTCCGCCCGGCTAAAAGCCGGGCAGCACCACCCCGCGGGCCGGCGCTGCCCTCAGCGTTCAATCACTCCGTCTGAATCCAAACCGCCTTGGTATCCAGATACGCCTGCAGGTGCTCCACGCCGCCTTCCTTTCCGTAGCCCGACATCTTCAGCCCGCCAAAGGGCACCGCCGGGTCGATCGCGTGGTACATGTTCACCCAGACCGATCCGGCCTTCAGCTTCTTCACCGTCCGATGCGCCACCCCGAGATCGCGGGTGAAGATCCCCGCCGCCAGCCCATAGGGCGTGGCATTGGCGCGGGTCACGACTTGCTCCATCGTGTCGAAGGGCAAGACCGAGATCACGGGGCCGAAGATCTCCTCCTGCGCGATGGTCATCTCGTCCTTCACACCGGCAAAGATCACCGGTTCGAGGAAGTTGCCACCAGCATAGCCCTGCCCCTCGGGCCGACCGCCGCCGGTGACCAGCCGCGCGCCCTCGGCCTTTCCCTTGGCGATATAACCCTCGACCTTCTCGGTCTGCACGGCGTTGATCAGCGGCCCCAGATCGGTGCCTTCGTCGAGGCCATGCCCGATCTTCAGCCCGCGCGCGAAGGCGGTGAGCTTCTCGATAAACTCATCCTGAATCTCCCGCGCCACGAAAAGCCGCGAGCCCGCGATGCAGATCTGCCCCGAGTGGGCATAGACCGCCATCGCCGCCACCGGCACCGCCTTGTCGAGATCGGCATCTTTGCAGATGATCAGCGGCGACTTGCCCCCAAGCTCCAGCGTGATCCGCTTGAGGTTCTCCACCCCGGCCCGCGCGATGGTCTTGCCGGTGGCGGTGGAGCCGGTGAAAACCACCTTGTTCACGTCCGGATGCTCGGCCAGCCGCGCCCCGGCCTCGCGCCCCGTGCCGGTGACCACATTGACCACGCCGTCGGGCACGCCCGCCTCCTGCATCAGCCGCGCGATCATCAAGGGCGTCAGCGGCGCATCTTCGGAGGGTTTCAGAACCACGGTGCAGCCGGTGGCCAGCGCCGGGGCGATCTTCCAGATCGAGGCGGCGGTCGGGGCGTTCCAAGGGATGATCGCGCCCACCACGCCGACCGGCTCTCGGGTGGTGAAAGACAGCATCGACTGCGAGATCGAGTTCTCGATCACGTCACCATGCAGCGCCACGGCCTGACCTGCGTAGAAGCGCAGCATCCCGATCACCCGCCGCTTGTTCCCGAGCGTCCGCGCCAGCGGCAGCCCCATGTCGGCGGTGTCGGAGACACAGAGCTTCTCCCAATCCCGCTCCATCACATCGGCGATGCGCAACAGCACCTCCTGCCGGTCGTAGGGCGTGAAGGTGGACCAGACGCCTTCGAAGGCGCGGCGTGCGGCATCCACGGCCAGATCGACATCCCGCGCCCCGCCGCGCGGCACTTCCGCCAGCTTGCGGCCGGAGGCGGGATCGGTCACCTCGATCACCGTGCCGGAGTAGGCGGGCACGTCCTGACCATCGATGAACATCGGGCAAAACTGCCCATGGTAAAGCGTTTCGGCAATCTGGTGGGGGTCGCGGGTCAAAGTCATTTCAGCCTCATTCCATTGATGCGCCATTCCTATCAATCGAATTGTCGGTTTCAAATATACAAAGCCCTGTTTGGGCAAGAAAATCCGGCCCTGCCGCGTTGCACCGTGCTGGGTGGATCGCTAGACCTTTCCCCAAGGGAACCGCGCGCAGGGGTGGCGGTGGCAAGCGAAGGAAAATCCATGAAAATCGGTATGATCGGTGTCGGCCTGATGGGCCACGGAATTGCCCGCAATGTAATGCGGCGCGGGGGATTTGCGCTTGGCTATTTCGACCACCCCGGCAACCAGCCGACCGATGAGTTGGACGGGCTGGGGGCTACGGCCTTCGACAGTCTGAGCGATCTTGCCGCCGCCTCCGATGTGATCATCCTCTGCGTTACCGGCTCGCCGCAGGTCGAAGGGATCCTGACCGGAGAGGGCGGCGTCATCGCGGGGCTGAAACCGGGTGCTGTGGTCGTCGATTGCTCAACCTCCCTGCCCGCGTCGACGCTGAAGATGGCCGAGGCGGTCAAAGCGGCGGGGGGCGATTTCGTCGATGCGCCGATGACCCGCACCGCGCAGTTTGCCCATGAGGGGAAGTTGAACCTGCTCGTCGGCGGTGACGCGGCCACGGTCGAAAAGGTCTCTCCGGTGCTCGCCGCCTTCACCGAGGAGGTCAAACATGTGGGCGAGGTCAGCGCGGGCCACCGGTTGAAGCTGCTGCACAACTACGTCTCGGTCGGGTTCATGTCCCTGCTTGCCGAAGCCGCCGCGCAATCGGCGGATGCGGGGATCGATCCGCAGAGTTTCGTAGATGTCTTGGCCAGTGGCGGCGGTGCCAGTGTCGCGCTGGATCGGCTCTCGCCCTTCATCACCAGCGGCGACCGCGAGGCGCTGCCCTTCGCGATCAGCAACGCGCTGAAGGATTTCGACTATTACCGCCAGATGTCCGCCCAAGCGGGCGCGCAGGTCGAGATTGCCGACGGGGTCTATCGCGCCCTTTCCAAAGTCGTCGAAAAGGGCGCGGGCGATGCCTATGTCCCTGAATTGGTACAGCATTTCCGCAAGGGCTAAGCCCGAGGGGTCAGAGCGTCAGCGTCCCGATGCTCGACCCGCCGCAGACGAAAAGCGTCTGGCCGGTGACGAAACTACTGGCCGGATCGCAAAAGAAGAGGAAGGCGTTGGTCACGTCCTCCACCTGCCCCAACCGCCCCACGGGGATGCGTTTGGCCAGCGCGGCTTCGCGTTCGCTTTCTTTCGGGATGATGCCCCAGAAGTTATCCGTCTGCACCGGGCCGGGGGCCACGACATTGACGGTGATGCCATGCGGCGCAAGCTCGAGCGCCCAAGTGCGCGCCATGCCGATCATCCCCGCTTTCGAGGCTGAATAGGCCGTTCGCGTCGGCGCGCCCAAGGCGGCGCGAGAGGCGTTGAACATCACCCGGCCAAAGCCGCGTTCTTTCATGGCGGGTAGAAAGGCTTGCAGTAACGTCAGCGCCGAGCCGAGGTGCAGTTGCGCAAGGCCGGTGATGTCTTCGGGCTTGGCCTCCTCAACCAGATTGGGCCAGATCAGCCCCGCGTTATGCACCAGATGGGTCACCTCATGGCGCGCGGCGATATCCGTAGCAACGGCGGCGACGGAGGCGGGGTCGAGCAGGTCGGCTTCGATATGCTCGCAGCCTTCCGCCTCCCATTCCGGCTTGCCCCGCGCGATCGAGATCACGCGATAGCCTCGCCCCAGCAACCGCTGCGCAAGATCGGCGCCGATGCCCTTGCTACCCCCGGTGATGACGGCGGTGTATTCGGTCATACTCTCTCTCCCGGTATCAGCGCCAGCACCCGCAAGGGGCTGCCGGTGCCGCCTTTGATCTTGAGCGGCGGGGCGATCAGCATGGCCCCCGTGGGCGGCAGTTGGTCGAGGTTGCACAGGCATTGCAGCCCGTATTTGCCCGCCCCATGCAGCAGGTAATGCGCCGGGAAAGGCGGGTCGTAATGCATCCCCTGCCCCGCGTCGGTGCCGACCGTTTCCGTGCCAAAGCCGCGAATGCCGCGCTCTAGCAGCAGTTCGATGGCGGCGGGCGTCGGGCCGGGCGAATGGGCGCCATCCTCGCGCATGTTGAGGTAATCCGCGCCGCTGCGTTTCGACCAATCGGTGCGCATCAGCACCCAAGCGGCGGCGGGGATCGTCCCGTGCTGGGCCTCCCAATCGCGGATGATCTCGGGCGTCAGCTCAAAGTCGTCGTTCTGCGCCGCCCCCGCCGAGCAGTCGATCACCACGACCGGGCCGATGAAGGCTTCGGGCGGGATTTCATCCACCGCGCCATGGGCCACGTCCTTGCCCGAGACCCAGTGAATGGGCGCGTCGAAATGGGTGCCGGTGTGTTCGTTTAGCGTGAGGTTATGCCACTTCCACGCCGGGCCGCGGTGATCATAGGCCGAGACCTCCTCCATCCGGAACCGCGCACATTGGCCGAACTCTGGCGGCAGGACGATGACCGGGAAGTCCGGGTCGAGCCTATGGGTCAGATCGACGACCTTTGCCGCACCGCTTGCCAGTGCTTCGGCCAGTGTCGTGATTGCATCGCTCATGCGCCGCCCCCCCGCGTTTCGCGTTCCATCAAGGCCGGATCGTCCAGCCAGCGGGCCAGCGCGTCTTTGGCCACGTCACCGCAGGCGACCTCTTCCAACCCGTCGACCAACCCGCGCACCACTGTCCGCGCTAACGCGCGGGGGGCGACTTTGGGCGGCGGCAGAGGTTGGTGCCATTCGTCATCGACGGGGCCGGTGTAGACATTCATCACCCGCAGTCCCGATCCGGCAAACTCCGCCCGCATCGTCTGGCTGAGCGACCGCGCCGCCGCTTGCGAGGCATCGAAGCCGCCGAACCCAGCCTCGGGCGCCAAGGCCCCGACCGACAGGAGATTGACCCAAGCCACCGCGGCATTGACCCCATCCGCCGTGCGCGAGGCCATCGCGGGGCCAAAGCCCTGCGCCAAGCGCATCAGGCCCAGCACATTGGTCTCCATCCCCTCGCGGGCAAAGACCGTGTCACTGCCCAGCACCCCGCCGGGGCGGATGAATTGGGCGGTGTTGATCAGGATGTCGACCTTTCCACCGATCTCTGCGGCGAGGCGCGAGACCGAGGCCCCATCGGTGACATCGAGCGGCATGAGGCTGACCTTCTCCATTCCCTCGAAGGCCGCGCGGCCTTCCCATCGGCGCCAATGTTCCGGCTCCCCCAGGAATATCTCCGCCGCACCTGCGCTCAGGAGCGCTTGGGCCAGCGACAGGGCCAAGGGCGAGCGGGCATCGGTGATCAACACCCGCCGATGTTTCGGATCGCTCGACATTTCGCGCAGCATTGGATCGTCTTGCATCAATTCGCTTCCCTCTCGCGGCAGGGCCACCATGACCCCCTGCCCGGCCCGGTCCAGTTTCAACGCCAGCCGCACCGCATCACCGCGCCCGACTTCGCCGTGCAGATGGCACACCGCCACCGGCCCCGCGGCCAGTTGCACCGTGCCGATGCGCCACGGCAGCCGCTCACGAAAATACGGGTCGGGCGAGACGCGGATCGTGGTTTCGGCCAAGACTTCGCCCGCGCGGTCCGTCTCGCGCCAGTCCAGCGCGACGGACAGGCATTTGCAGCAGGCATCGCGGGGCGGGTATTGCACCGCCCCACAATCGGCGCAGTGCTGAAGCGCAAAGACACCGCGCCCGGCGGCGATGGCAAGGCCGAGGGCCGCGCGCGACCGCTGCGCGGGCGGCAGCGTCGGCACCCTACTGCGCTTTTGCGGGTTCTTCTTTCGGGGCGGCGTCAATGGATCGGTCATGGCGCGCCCCCTTCGATGATCGCCGCGGCAGAGCAGACGCCCCGGTCATAGTTGATCATACCAAAGCCCGAGACCAAGGCCCGCCGGGCGTTGGCAACCTGCGTGCCCTCGGCCTGCCCGGTCACCTGCCGGATCGCTTCCACGAGCCCCAGATAGCCGCCTGCGGCCCCGGCTTGACCGACCGACAATTGCCCGCCCGAGGTGTTGTGGGGGAAATCGCCGTGGATCGTCAGATCTCGCCGCCGGGTAAAGGCGGCCCCCTCCCCCTTGGCGCAGAACCCGAGGTCTTCGAACTGCATCATCGAGATCACCGGGTAGTCGTCATAGGTTTGCAGCAGATCGACCCCCTCCGGCCCATGGCCCGCCATCTCGTAGAGCTCACCGATATCCACGCCCCAGCCGCCGCGCAGTTGCATCGGGTCTTCGGGGTAGGCGTTGTGCCGCTCGATGGTGCCGCTGATCCGCGCGAAGGGCAGGTCGCGGCGCAGGGCCTCGTCCTCGCGCATGACCAAAAACGCCTCGGCCCCGGCGCAGGGCATGACGCAGTCGAAAAGCGCGATGGGGTCCGAGATCATCCGCGCATCGAGGTATTGGTCGAGAGTGAGTGGGGTCTTCATCAGCGCATCGGGATAGTGCAGCGCATTAGCGCGTTGGGCCACGGCGATTTGGCCAAAGTCCTCTCGCGTGGCGCCGAATTCCTGCATGTAGCGGTCCATCAGCAGGGCGAAACTCGCGTTCGGGCCGCCGAAACCATAGGGAAAGGTCGCATCCATCGAAAAGCGCGAAAAGCCGCTGAGCAGGCTGCGAAAGCTGTCGATCCGGTTCGCGTCCCCCGCCACGCAGGCCACCACGTCGACATCGCCCGCCTGCACCGCCCGCGCCGCGCGGCGCAGCGCGATGACCCCGCTGGCCCCGCCCGTCGGCACGGTATCGAGCCAACGCGGGCTGAGCCCCAAATGCTGGGTCAGCCCGACCGGCGTGTCCGGCGCGAGCGAGAAGCTGGAGACCGAGAACCCGTCCAGTTCGCCCGGCGCGATCCCAGCCTTGCCCAGCATCGCGCGCAGCGCGCGGGCGATCCACCAATGGGCGGTCTCATTGCTGTAGCGGGCATAGGGCACCGAGGTGGGCGCCGCGAGCGCGACGCCGCCATAGCCCCTGCGCCTCATGCCGCCGTCCGTTTCTTCATCCCGCGCAGGTCTTGCGTGGCGGGATCGTCCAGCAGATCGGCGGCCAGCGTTTTCAGCACCCCGCGTTGGAGTTTCTGCGTCGCCGTCAGCGGCAGCGCCTCGACAAAAGCGATAAAGCCGGGGGCTTTGTAATAGGCAAGTTGGGTCAGGCACCATTCGGTGATTTCACGGGCCAAGACGGCAGGGTCAGCACCGGCGTCCTGCGGCACGATACAGGCGAAAACCTCATCCCCGCGCACCGCGTCAGGCACGGCGGTCACTGCGGCGCTGGCCACGGCAGGGTGGCGCATCAGGGTCGATTCCACCTCGACCGCCGCGATGTTCTCGCCCGAGCGGCGGATCACGTTTTTCTTGCGGTCGACGAAATACATCGCACCATCCGGCGCGCGGCGCACGATGTCGCCGGTGTGGAACCAACCGCCCGCCCAAGCCTCATCCGTGGCTTCGGCATTTTTGAAGTAGCCCGCAAAGAACCCGCGCCGGGGTTCGGCACCGGCGCGGCGCACCAGCAATTCGCCTTGATCGGCCTCTTGCCCGGCATCGTCGCGCAGCCGGACCTCCAGCCCCCCTTCGGGCGCGCCGAGGCAGCTTTCGCCCACGCGGCGCGGTTCGCGGTTGGCGCAGATCACCGCCCCCGCGCCGGTTTCGGTCATGGCCCAAGCCTCGACCAATGGAAAACCGAAACGCGCCTCGAAGGCGGCGTGCAGTTTCGGGTCCACCCCCGCGCCGAAGCCAAAGCGAACGGCATGGTCGCGGTCAGCTTCGCTTGCCTCGGCCCCCATGAGCATCGACGGCATCACGCCGAGGTAGTGCAGACAGGTCGCCCCCGAGGCGCGGACCGAGGACCACCAACTGCGGGGGTGGAAGCGGTCAAGCGCGGTCAGGCAGCCGCCCACGGCGATCATCGCCATGAAGGAATAGGCCATCGCGTTCATGTGGAAGATCGGCAGGGGCGTGATCATGCGCTCGCCGTCTTGCGAGAGGGCGCAAAGCCCGCCGGTGTCGGCGTACCACCGCCCGGCGTCCAGAAAGTAGGTATTGGTCAGGATGCAGCCCTTGGGCTGGCCCGTGGTGCCAGAGGTGTAGAGCAATGCGGCCTCGGCCTCCTCCGCCCCGCCATGCCGTGCCGCGATGGTCTCAAGCGTTGCGGGTGCGGGCAGGGGTTCCTCCGGCGCGATCACCGGCATGTCGCGGCCCGCTCGCCGCGCCGCCGCGCGCAGGTCCTCACCCCGCGCGGGTATCGCCACGGCCAAGACCGGCTCGGCATGGTCGATCATATAGCTCAGCTCCGCCGCACGCAGATCGGGGTTCACCGGCACGACCGACAGGCCCAGACCGTTCAGCGCCAGCCACCAGAGGAAGAAGGCCGGGCGGTTCTCCATCAGCAGCATCACGCGCTGCCCGGGCAGATAGCCCGCCGCCGAAATGCGCTTGCGCAGGGCGGCAACCTCGCGCGCGGCTTCGGCATAACTCACCTCCCCCGCCGCGATGCCGTAGATGTCCGCCGTTTCCGGCAGGACATTCAGGAAACCCCGTTCGGGGTGCCGCGCGGCGGTGTCGTCAAACGCCGCGAAGACCGTCTCAGTCTCTGCCCCGATCATGGCAGCAACTGGATATTGCGGAAGGCCGCGTCGCAATTCACGATATCGACCCGTTTGTTGGCAATGCGGAGCCGCCCCTCGACCAGCGCCAACTCATGCCGCGCGGTGACGGCGAGCAATTGCTGCTCATCCAGCCGCGTCTCGACGTAGTGCATGAAGGTGGTCGTGATAAAGCGGCCGGCGTCCGTATCCATTTCATCCACGAAAGGGCGCTGGATCACATGGTGGCAGCGGCTTTTGGGTTTCTGGCTGAAGGTGCGCGCGCCGTTCAGACGTTCGACGCGCAGCTTGAGCATGAACATATCCTCATACATCAACGAGGTCTCGTTGATCGGGTCTTTTTGCTGATAGTCCAACGGCATCCAATAGTGCCCGTCCGGCAGCCAGAGGTCGAGCCATTCGGTATAGCGCCCCTCGTCCAGCATGCGCACTTCGTCATAGATGAAGTCGATCAGGCTTTCGCGCGTCACACTCATTCCGCCGCCTCCGTCTTTTGGCCCATGGTCATGAACTTGACCCATGCGTGGAATTGGTTGCGCATCTGCCGCTCTGTGGTGCCGTTCTCGACCGCTTCGACCTCGAAGTCTTCGTCTTCTTCGATCAGCCGTTGGATGTTCACCCATTCCAGCCCGTCGACCATCAGCCCTTCCTGCGCGCGCTCGTACATCTCCAGATCGTCATGGCCGACGATGGAGGTGGGCGCGTTGATCATGCGGTTGTACATCGCGGTGCGGGCGGTCAGCTCACCGGGTGCGTCGACAAGGCGGTAGATGTAGCTTTCCACCACGGTCCGGTCGGCGGCGATGGGGATGAAAACCCGCAATTGCTGGATCGGACCCTTGATCATGATGTTGGGGAAATAGACCGTGTTGTGGCGGTTCTCATCAAGGATCGCCTTGGCCTTCTCCTCTCCGTAGCTGTCGCAGAGCGCCTCAAAATAGCCGGGGATGGCGGAATAATCCGAGTGGATAGAGTGGTTTACGCCGGTGTGCCCATGCCCGTTGGGCCATGTGCGGATGCCCATGCCTTCGAAGAAATCGTAAGGCGACATGAAGGGGGCGATGATCTCCATCGCGGGGGGTTTGGGTGCGTCCTCAGGCAGGCCCAGTTCTTCGTAGAGCTTCACCGCCGTCCCGGCGGAGCTTTCATGCGCCACCATCGGGTGGCAGGTGTCGGTCTGGTTTTCGACCAGCATCTTCCAGTTGCAATGATGCATGTAGCGCAGCGGCGGGCCGACCACTTCGAGCCGTCCGGCGGGGGAGCGGTCAACCATATTATCGAGCGAGGACAGGCTTTCGCCAAAGAACTCTTCGAAGCTCATGCCCTCTTCGGCCAAACGGGCAAAGATGAAGCCGCGGTAGTTTTTCACATCGCCGACGCTGCGCATCCCCTTGCCGCTGTCGGTCTCTTCCAGCCCGGTGTTCTGGTAGCCCTTCTTGAGCGGGATCGCCAAGAGGCAGCCATCGGTCTTGAAGCTCCATGCGTGATAGGGACAGCGGAAGAATTTGCCGGTGTTGCCTTGCCGGTCTATCACGATCTTGGTGCCTTTGTGGGGGCAGCGGTTCAGCAGGACATGGATGTCGCCCGTCGAATGGCGCACCTGAATGACGGGCTGGGTGCCGATATGGGTGCTGAAATAATCGCCCTTATTCGGGGTCTGGCTTTCATGGCCGACAAAGACCCAAGCATTGGCGAAGAGATGCTTCATCTCCTGCTGGAACACCTCTGGGTCGGTGTAGATATCGCGGTGCACCTGATGTGGCTGCACGAGGGCGGCCAAGGCCGCCGGGCTGTCGTAACGTCCCATGAGTTCCTCCCTCAGATGTCGAGCACAAGGCGCGGAGATTTCGCGCGGCTGACGCAGATTTGCATGACATTGCCCGCCGCGCGCTCGGCCTCGGACAGGACCACGTCGCGGTGATCGGGGGTGCCGCTGAGCACATCGCATTGGCAGATGCCGCAGTCGCCGCGCTGGCAGTCGTACATGACATCGACACCGCCCGACTCCAGCACGTCGATGATCGACTGGCCGGGGGGAATGGTGAAAACCTCCCCGCTTGAGGCAACCTCAACCTCAAAGGCGCTGTCGCCCTCTTGCTCCTGCGGCGCGTCGAAGAGTTCGAAATGGATGCGCTCGGCGGCGACGCCCGCGGCTTCGGCCTTTGCCTTGGCCGCGTCGATCAATCCTTTGGGGCCGCAGACATAGAGATGCGCTTGGGCCCCAAGGCTGTCGATCACCGCGCCGAGGTCCAGCGCCGTGGCGTCATCATCGCAATGCAGATGCAGCGCATCGCCGAAATTGTCGCGCAGGGCATCGCGGTAGGCCATGACGGGCGCGCTGCGGGCCGTATAGTGAAAGGTGAAGTCCTGCGCCGCGGCCTTGAGCGTCGCCGCCATCGAGATCATCGGCGTGATGCCAATCCCCCCCGCCAGCAGCACGGCGGGCGCGTCCGGGGACAGGGGGAAATCGTTCTTCGGCGCGGCGCAGGTGATCTCTGCCCCCGGTTTCAGCCCGTGCATATGGGTCGAGCCGCCCTTGCCCTCGGGCTCACGCTGAACGGCGATGCGGTAGCTTTCGGGGGCCTTGGGGATCGGATCGAAGGTTATCAGGGAATAGGCGCGGCTGTCGCCATCGGGCAGATCGAAAAGCACATGCGCCCCGGCGTCCCAATGCGGCAACGGGCTGCCGTCGGCGGCTGCAATCTCGAATTCGCTGATGCGATCGGTCAGCGCTGTGACCCTGCGCACGATGGCGTTGATCTTCGACATGTGATGTCCTCCCCTGCCAAACAATATGATTTTTCATATAGTTTCAGTCAAGGGTTTTCTTGCCAAGCGCGAATTTGCCCGCCATTTAGGGAGGCCGAGGCGCAAGGAGCCCTCTTTCCATCAAAGGGTTAACTGGTGTGACGCAGCAAAAGACCGACGCAACCGCCCAAAAGGAGACGGGTCAGGAGGGGGGATTCGTCTCGGATTACCTGCTGTATCTCTTGGCGGCGGCCAGCGATGTGGCAAGCGCGCAGTTCCACGCGCAGGTGCGCAAAGCGGGGCTGCGGGTGCCGGAATGGCGCGTGTTGGCCTGCCTGTCGGACACTGATGGCGCGATGATCACGCAGCTCGCGCGCCGGGCGCTGGCCGAACAATCCCGCCTTACGCGGATCATCGCCCAGATGGAGGAACGCGGCCTGCTGCTTCGCCGCAGCGACCCTGCCGATGGCCGCCGCGTGCGGGTGTATCTGACCGACGCGGGCCGCGCGCTGGCCGCCGAACTGGTGCCGCAAGCGCGCCGCCATGAGGCGGCCTTGATGGAGATGCTGAAGGGCAATGAGGGGGCCCAGTTGAAGCCCGCGCTGAAATCGCTGCTCGCCGCTTTGGATGACACGGGCGATCTTCGCGGCTGATCACCGCCCTTGCCCCGGGCGCAAAAAATGGTTCCAATCGTGCTGTAAATGTGAATACATGAAAAAGCATATACTTGGCGATACGGGTTTGGGAGAACCCTGCCAAGGCATATCGAACGGTATGGGGAGGAGCCCAAAATGACCAAATTCACCAAGTTTCTCACGACGAGTGCGCTTGCGCTCTGCACCGCGACCGGCGCTTTCGCCGCCGAGACGCTGACCATTTCCACATGGCTGCCGCCAAGCCACCCGGTCAACACCGGCATGTTCACCCAATTGACCGACATGATGGCCGAGGCCAGCGATGGGCTGATCGAGACCGAGCTGAAAAACGGCCTCGCCCCGCCGCCCGCGCAGATGGACCTGCTGCTGGACGGTGCCGCCGATATCGCCATTCTGTTCCACGGCTACACGCCCGGTCGTTTCGTCGGCACGAAACTGGTGGAAATCCCCGGCTACGAAGGCAACGCCGAGGCCGCATCGGTTGCCCATTGGCGCGTGCATGAGGCGATGCTGTCTGAATTGGACGAGCACCGCGGCGTGAAGGTGATCGCGCTCACAACCCACGGCCCGGGGCAAATCCACTCCAACAAAGAGGTCAACACCCTCGACGATCTGCAGGGGCTGAAAACCCGCCTCGGCGGTGGTGTCTCGGCGGATGTGGGGGCGGAGCTTGGCCTCGTCGGCATTCAGGTGCCCGCGCCCAAGGTTTACGAAACACTCGATTCCGGGGCCGCCGATGCGGTGGCCATGAACATGGGCGAGCGGATCAGCTTCAAGCTCAACGAAGTGGCCAAGAACGTCTATGAAATGCCCGGCGGGTTCTACCGCGGTTCCTTCTCGGTCATCATGAGCCAAGAGACCTTCGACAGCCTGCCCGAAGACGTGCAGCAAAAGCTCGACAGCGAAGTCTTTGGCGAGACGGCGAGCCGCATGATGGGTGCGGTTTGGGACCAGAGCGACGTCGACGCGCGTGAGGCGACCGAGGCCGCGGGCGATAACAAGATCGTCACCGCCTCGGAAGAGGATCAAGCCCGCTTTGCCGAGATGGCCGCCAAAGTGCGCGACAAGGTGATCGCAGAGCTCGACGAGGCCGGTGTCGATGGGCAAGCCGCCTATGAGATGATGCGTGAGGAAATGGCGAAGGCCAGCCAATAACCCCCACCGCCAAAGGGGCCGGGCGCAAACGCGGTCGGCCCCCAGCCAGGGAACCGCCATGCGCTCTTTAATCCGCCTAACCACCGCCCTCTCGGCCCTGCCGATGACGATGGCCTCTCTCGCGCTCTTCGCGCTGATGGTGCTGACCTTTGCCGATGTCATCATGCGGTCGGTCTTCAACGCGCCCATCGAAGCCGCGACGGAGCTGATCCGCATCGGCATCGCGCTGATCGTTTTCTCTGCTCTGCCGGTCCTCTCGGGCCGCGAGGGGCATATCGCCGCCGATCTTTTGGACCGCCCCTTTGAAAACTGGGGGCTGCAACGCTGGCGCGACGGGCTAGTGACACTGGGCTGCGGGGTGATGTTGTGGTTTCCGGCAGGGCGGGTCGTCGACCTCGCCTACCGCGCGCTGAGCTATGGCGACGTGACCGAATATCTTGAAATCCCGACCTTCTACATCGGCATGTTCATCGCGGTGATGACCTATCTCACCGCTGTCGTGCTGATCCTGCGCGGGCTTCTGCGCCTCTTTGCGCCGCAACTTCTGGACCCTGCCACATGATCGCCTCTGCCATCGGCTTTGCCGCCGTTTTCGTCCTCGTCTTGCTGCGCTTGCCGATTGCCTTTGCCATGGGCCTCGTCGGGATGATCGGGCTGGTCTATGAGACCAGCTACCGCGCATCGATCTCCATGGTGTCGCGGCTGATCATCGACACCAGCCAAGACTACGGGCTGTCGGTGATCCCGCTCTTCATCCTCATGGGGCTTTTCGTCAACAAAGGCGGGATCAGCCGCGAGCTTTACCAAGTCTCCAACGCCTTTTTGGGCCACTTCCGGGGCGGTCTGGCGATGGCCACCATCGTCGCTTGCGGAGGCTTCGCGGCGATCTGCGGCTCATCGCTTGCCACCGCCGCCACGATGTCCAAGGTCGCCATGCCGGAGATGCGCAAATACGGCTATTCCGACAGCCTCTCGACCGCCTCCATCGCCGCCGGGGGCACGCTCGGCATCCTGATCCCGCCGTCGGTCATCCTCGTGATCTACGGCTTGCTGACCGAGACCTCGATCGGCGCGCTGTTCATCGCGGGCATCGTACCGGGCGCGCTTGGCATCTTTCTCTACCTCTGCGCGGTGCGCTTTTCCGTCGCCATGAACCCCGAGGCCGGCCCCGCTGGCCCCCGTGCCACATGGGGGGAGCGGCTGCGTGCGCTCAATCACGTCTGGTCGGTGCTGGCGCTTTTTGCGCTGGTCATCGGCGGGCTCTATGGGGTCTTGGACTTCTGGCCGATCCACCTCGCCTTCTCCCCGACCGAGGCCGCGGGCATGGGGGCGGCGGGGGCCTTCCTCATCGCTTGGGCGCGCGGCGGGCTCAGCTGGCGCGGCCTGCGTGAAGTGCTGGAGGAGACGACGCTCACCTCGGCCTCGCTCTTCTCGGTGTTGATCGGGGCGTGGATCTTCTCCAACTTCGTGAACCTCGCGGGGCTGCCCGAAGGGCTGCTGGCCTCCGTGACCGCGCTCGACCTCGGGCCTTGGGTGGTGATGGGGCTGATCCTCCTGATCTACATCGCGCTCGGCTGCATTTTCGAAAGCATGTCGATGCTGCTGCTGACGGTGCCGATCTTCTTCCCGCTGGTCACGAGCCTTGGCTTCGATCCGGTCTGGTTCGGCATTATCGTCGTCGTCGTGACCGAGATCAGCCTGATCACCCCGCCTGTGGGCCTCAATGTCTTCGTCCTCAAGGGCGTGGTCGGCGATGTTTCCACCGGCACGATCTTTCGCGGCGTCACCCCGTTCTGGCTGGTCGATATCCTGCGGCTGATCCTGCTGCTCGTCTTCCCCGCGCTCGTGCTGTTCCTGCCGGGTCAGATGTAGCCCCCTGCCCTCTCAGCCTCATCGCGCCGCGCCTGTTTGCACTTCGGCAGGCGCGGCGCGATAGTGCGGCCAAATCACCAAGGATGAGGCCAGCATGAACATCGACCTACTCAAAGACCTTTGCGAAACCCCCGGCGTTCCGGGGCGCGAACACCGCGTGCGCGATCTGATCACCCGTGAGATCGAAGGGCTGTTCGACAATGTAGAGACCGACGCGATGGGCTCCCTCCTCTGCCGCCGGGATGCGACGGCGGGCGATGGCAAAGCGCCCAAGATCATGCTGCTCTGCCATATGGACGAGATCGGCTTTCTGGTCAGCCATGTGTCGAAAGACGGGTTCCTCTACCTCCAGCCCGTCGGCGGTTTCGATCCGCGCAACCTCTTCTCGCGCCGGGTGCTGGTCTGCACCGATCAGGGCGATCTGAAGGGCGTGATGAACCCCGGCGGCAAGCCCATTCACATTTCCTCCCCCGAAGACCGTAAGAAGATCCCCGAAGTCTCGGAATTCTTCGTCGACCTCGGGCTGGGCGAGAAGGCGAAGGAGATCGTCAAGGTTGGTGACTTCGTGGTTATGGACGAGCCATTCCTTGAGATGGGTGAGCAGTTCGTCTCCAAAGCGCTCGACAACCGCGTGGCCTGCTGGCTGGGGATCGAGGCGATCCGCAAGCTGGCCGAAAAGGGGCGTGGCGCGGAGATTCATGTGGCCTTCACCTGTCAGGAAGAAGTCGGCCTGCGCGGCGCGCGCACGGCGGCCTATAAGGTACAGCCCGACATCGGCCTTGGCATCGACACGACGCTGGCCTGTGACACGCCCGGCGTGCCTGAGCACCTCTCGACCACGCGGCTCGGCAAAGGCTTTGGCCTGCACGTCCGCGACAGCAGCTTCATCGCCGATGTGGACCTCGTGCGCGACATCGAAAAGCTGGCCGAAGCCCGCGACATCCCCTTCCAACGCACCATGCTTGCCGCAGGGGGACAAGACGGCGCTGCGGCGCAGCAAGCCGCCGCTGGCGCGCGGGCCGTGGGGATCGTGGTCGGCACCCGCTACATCCACACGGTGACCGAGATGGTGTCGAAAGGCGACCTGCAAGCCGCACTCGACATCCTCGTGGCCTATCTTGAGGGCTTTGACGGCAAGGCGGCCTGATGCCCCCTGCCCCCCCTTGCGCGTCAGGTCTAGTCAGGGGGGGCCGCATCCTCGGGGGCTTGCGGCAACCAAACGGTAAAGGCCGCACCGCCTTCCTCCCGATTGCGGACCGTGATGATCCCCCCGGCCCGCTGGATCAGCGTCTGAGAGATCGACAGGCCCAAGCCCGTCCCCTCCCCCGGTTTGGTGGTAAAGAAGGGATCGAAAAGCGAGCCGAGCAACGCCTCAGGCACCCCCGGTCCGCTGTCATGCACCGACAACGCCACACCGGCCACGCCATCGCGGCTCTCAGGGCTAAGGTACAATGCCAACCGCCCTGCCCCCTGCATCGCCTGTACCGCATTGACCACAAGGTTCACCACGACCTGCTGAATCTCTCCGGAGTCCGCACGCACTGGCGGCACCTCGTCCAGATCGCAATGCACCTCGATCCCGCCCCGGCTGATGAGGTGATCGACCAGCACGAGACAGTCCTGCACCAAGGGCCGCAGCGCAATATTATGTTCACAATCAGAAAACTCGGATGGCGCGGCGAACTTGAGCAATTTGCCGACGATGACCTCGATCCGTGACAGCTGCCGGTCGATCAAGCCGAGTTCCGTGGCCACCGGTTCTGCATTCGCGCCAAGCGTCTCCCGGATGACATCGACATTGCCCATGATGACCGCGACGGGGTTGTTGATTTCATGCGCCACCCCCGCGGTGATTTCCCCGATGGAAGCGAGCTTCTCGCTCATCACCAATTGGCGAAAGGTCTGCTCCAGCTTCTCGTTCGCCTCGCGCAGTTCAGCAGTGCGCTGATCGACCCGCTGGTTCAACGCATCATTCCAGCTGCGCAGCTGCCGGTCGCGTTCCTGCACCTGCTCCAGCAACCAATCGAGGTGATGCGCCACCGCCCCGATCTCATCCCGCGCAGGGACCGCGCCGATCCGCGCCGAGAGTTCCCCCTTGCCGACGCGGTGCATGACTTTTGTCATCCGTTCAAGCGGCGAGAAGATACCGCGCGCCAGCCAAAGGAACACCGGCGCCGACAGCGCCAGCACGGCAAAGAAAGCAACTAGCATCCACCAGAACGCCTCCCGCTTCGCCTGTGCAAAGGGTGCTTCGAGGAAGCCGACATAGAGCATTCCCACCCGGTCGCCGAAACTATCCGTGATCGGCTGGTAGCCAGAGATGTACCAATCGTTCACCACGAAGGCCCGGTCGAGCCAAGTGCGCCCCTCAATCAACACGGCCTCCCTCACCTCTGCCGAGACCCGCGTGCCGAGGGCGCGCACATCTTCGAAAAGGCGCACATTGGTCGAGATGCGCAGGTCATCTAGGAAAAGCGTCGCCGTGCCCTGCCTGTCACCACCGGTCACCGCGTTGAGATAGACGAGGTCATTGATCGTATCGATAAAGTCGAGGTTGCGGTTCAACAGCATCCCGCCGACCAAGACCCCTTGCCTGCCGTCCAAGTTAACCGGGCTCGCGGCGTGAACCACCATGCCGCGGTCTTCGGTCTTTCGGTCCGTGGGCACGGCGGCGGGCGTATCGATCACCGGCACCTGCGCGCGGATCGCGAGGGCGTCGTTCAACCTTGTCAGCCGTGCGTTCCTAAATACGTCGATCTCCGCGCCGCTCTGGCCCCGCGCGGCGCGGGCGATCACCGGCCAATCCTCTCCGTCTTCGATGGCGGCCTCAATAGGGAGGAATTGCAGAAAATCCAAACCCAGCCGGTCCTGTATCTCGGCAAAGAGAGACGCCTGCTCTGCCGCCGGGCTATCAAGCTGCCGGGCGAATTCGACGGACCCCGCGACGGCGTCCAACTCATTCCCTGTCTGAGCCAACAACCGCGCGAGATACTGGTTGGCGATCCTCAGCTCGCTTTCAACATTCGCGATAAGGACTTCGTCATAATCCGCCGTCCAGCGGGACATGCCCAGAACCAACAGAAGCGGCATCAGCACAATGAGCGGTGTGAGCGCGAGGATAAGCAGGCGGAGGCGGACAGAGGTCATGGGTTTTCCCGGAGAGCTTCACCTAAGTTAGCCGTTGAGCCGAGGAGGGTGAAGCATATGGAGGGATTTTGCCGATAGAACGCTCAATTTCTTAAATTGCCAGGCGTAAGTTAACCTAAGTCACTGTAAAACCTATGTTTTTCAAATTGTCAGCTGACAATTTCGCCGGTTTGCCAAAGCTGAAACCATCGGACCAAGGGAAAACGCACCATTTCGGGCCATCTGCGTCAAACGCCTCAGATAAGCTCCGGGGCTACGGATCGTCGCGGCTTTCTCAAGCAAGCAAAGGACCGTCACAGCAGCGCTCTCCGCGCCCATGTCTCGTTTTGCCTCATTTAGCACAGGCGGGTCAATCCCCAGCATCGGCGCAATCCGGTCTCCGACCCGCACAACGTCTCCCCAGTTTTGCATCGCGTCTGGGAAAAAGATGCCAGCCTCTGTGCAGGCATCCACGACATCTGCGAATGATACGCTTTTTTCTTTCTCAGAATAATCAGGTTCGGATTTGTCAGCCGTACGCGGGTTCTTATTGCCTTGGCCGCGCTCTTCAGAGTCAAAATAGGATTTATCTGAATCCTGTATGTGCCGCTCATTTTCACCGTCGTTGGCGCTCATTTGGTCCGTGAGCGGGGCAGGGGGGACGGGTGCTGTTTCGCCCACAGGTTCTTCTCCACAGGCATTTTCAAGTGCTACACGGAGCGCCTCCTCAAGTTCAGACAACGCCATTTCATCCGGTTTGCGCCGCAGAACCCGGCCCGCCTCATCAGCCAATCCCTCGCCGCAACCCTTCCTGATCAGCGCATGGCGGAGGACCAGCACGCGGTCCCTCAGCGCCTGCAAACGTTCCCGCTCTGCCTCGGCTGCTTGAGCTGCCGTCTCAATCATCGTTGCCTGAACCACAAGAGGGGCGAGATCAAACCCAAAGGCCAGCGCAATTGCACCCCCCTGGTTTCGTGCAAAACGCTTTCGGTTGGGGCTATCATGTCGCGCAATCAGGCCCACGCGGACCAACTGCGCCAGATGCCGCCTTAGAGTGCTCTCCGGCATACCGTGAAGCCGTTCAGAGAGCCGGGCGTTTGAGGCAAATACAATGCCCGCCGCACCATCCGGAATATGCCGGCTTGGTAGGAAACTCAGCAAAGCCTTCAATACGGTGAGAGTGCGGTGCGACAGATCGAAGGCCTCTGCCGCGGTTGTCAGCCGGTCGAGCAAAGCCCATTTGTCCGGCCCCTCGCATTCCACTTGGGTAGCCGATTTCGGCCGCCCGAACGCAGTTCGGAACGTGTTTTCCATCTAAAATCACGAAAGACAACAAAATACCGGCCCTATCCCATCGGGTAGAGTTGACATCGATAAATCTTTGGGGCTATCTCGAAGGTGCAAAGTTTGAGAAGGGCCTTCCGGGATTTATCCTGGGGGGCTTTTCTTTTGTGGTCTTGGATGTGCCTCCTGTTGCTACTTCCTCAATGTCTCACGCGCGGGTCTTCTGCCAGCGGTCGTGAATCTCCTGCAAAAGCTCTTCTGCATGTGCATCGAGCCATTTATCAAAACCCTGCGCTGCGCGGGCGGGCACGGTGACCGTGACACCACGCTTGCCGCTGCGAATGTCCGCGAGCGCTTTGCCATCTCGGCTCCGCAGCGTGCGGGGTTTGGCCGATGGGGCAGGGGAGTCGGCAGACTTTTCAGGGGTCGTCAAAGCCTCGGCGAAAATCGCCTCAAACCGTTCATCCGAAGTGAACCTTTCCCAATCGGGCCGCGCCATTCGTTTTACTGCCCGTTCTTTCGCGCCCAGTTGTTCAAACAATTTGACCAGCGCCATCCAGCGATCACGCCCGATGGATGGCGCCGACCCGATCTGACGCAAAAAGGGCAGATCGAACGCATGGCCGACCTTGAGCATCCGGCTGACCATTGGCAGGTCGATCGAAAGCGCATCCGCGATTGTCTGCCGGTCATGGCCCCCCGCATCGAGTTGCGCCGCAAAACTGGCTTTTTCGATGAAAGAGAGATCCTGACGGGCCGTGTTCTCTTGGCCCTGCGCCATTACCAAAGCGTGGTCATCCAATTGACGCACCATCGCTTTAACCGGCATCCCAAGCGCTTTCAGAGCCTGAAGTCGCCGCCGCCCGTAGACAATTTCGAACCGGCCCGGGGTTTCCGGATGCGGCCGAACCAGAACCGGGACCTGCTGGCCATAGGTCTTCAGACTATCGTGAAGCTGTTTCTGAGCCTGCGTATCAGTCCCTAAGCGGTCTTCGACGCCGGCCATATCAATCAGACTGCCGTCCAATTCTTGAACTGCATTCTCTTGCATCCGGTTCAACGACGACTGAAGCGCCCCAACAGCCCCGCGGGGCATGACGCTAGGCTTGCTCCGGCTCTTATTCGGCTCTAACGCGGGCGTTTTCGGCGGCTCCGTCTTTAGAGGTTTCGTCGGAGCGGATGATAGAATACCTTTACGTGCCATTACCGCCCCCATGCTTTCTGGATCATGCTTTCGATCTCATCATTCACAAGATTAAGTGAATCCACCGCGCGGTCATAGGTCGTCCGATGAAACTGCGACCTGTCCACCTCATAAATGGTCTGATGGGTCAGCCCCGCGTCAGAAATCGCAGTGGATTTCAGCATCGAGGCCACCATGACTTCCTCGTCAAAGAGTTGCCGCAAGAAGGATAGAACCTGCTGTTGTGGCCCATCATTCGGCTCATAACGGTTGATAAGGAAGCGCAGGAAGTCGAACTCCATGCTCGCCCCTGCATTAGAGACGACATCAAGCAGATCGGCACTCATCTGTAGGAATTGCGACATGGATGCGACGTCGAGCATATTCGGAACCACTGTGATCAACACACCCGTCGAGGCGCAGAGCGCCGACATGGTCAGATAGCCCAATTGCGGTGGACAATCGAAGATCACCACGTCGTAATTCTGCTCTACATCCTGCAAGGAGGTCGCCAAACGCGCGAAAAACGGGGGCTGCGTGTTGTTGAGCAGTGCCTGAGGCGTTTCGTGCTCGAACTCCTGTAGCATCAATCCGCCGGGGGCAAGATCAATACCCGTAAAGAAGGTGTTTTGGATCACATCGGCCAAGGGGACGGGATCATCATAGCGGATCGCATCGTAAATGGTGCCAGAATTCAGGAAATCATACTCCGGCCGATAGCCAAACAGAGTTGTTAGAGACGCTTGAGGGTCGATATCGACACAGAGCACGCGGTAGCCTTTGAGGGCCAACCGCTGTGCCGCGTGGATCGCGCTCGTGGTTTTGCCGCTACCGCCCTTGAAGTTCAAAAAGGACAATACTTGAAGTTTGTCTCCCTCACGACGACCGCGTTGATAGGCGCCGCGGGTTTTAGCGGTGGATTCCAATGTCCGCCGGATCGAGAGCAGATCGTCCGCACTGTAGTGCCGCCTCCCGCCGGGGCTGGTCTGGACATCGACGATCTTATTATCGAAGTGGAGTTTGCGAAGGAAGCTCGTGGAAATGCCAAGCAATTCAGCCGCTTCCCCTGCGGAGAACCGGCGCAACTCCTTGCGCGCGTCGGGCGCAAAGACCTTCAGCATGTGACTTTCCAACGCCTCGGAAAGCGTTTCCGCATTACGGCGGATCCGTGTATTGATGTGTACCGTGTCCGTCACATCTGCCCTCGCTCTCAGTAACGCTATTATTCGGTAGCGCTTTTGTTTCCGTTACTTAATGCGATTGGAGCGAAGCTTGCAATAGATTCTTGCGGAAGGAGAGGGCAAGGCGGCATTAATTATCTGGGCCAAACGCAAAGATAGAATGTCCCACTCGACAGAAATGACTGTAAATAAATAATAAAATTATTCTTGCGGCAACAGGCCCTCGCCAACCACGAGTTAACCCCACGCGCGCGTCCGCTCCCCCTTGTTCGAGCCACATCCTTCCTTTCGCGGGAATCACAGGTGGGTCAACTTGACCTTCTGTTCTTCTGAGCGAGGTAAAATCAAAGTCAGCCTGTCTTCCTAGGTATTTTCACGCCGACAGGCTCTGGCGTCCGAATGATAGTCCTGACACTCTGCGCGGGCGATGGGGCCGGGGGCTCCTATTCGGGGGAGGCCTCCGCGAGATGGTCGATATTTGGAGCGGTATCACGCAGGCCTTTTGGCTTGTCTTTACCTTCGATGCCGAGTTGGTGGAGATCGCCGGCCGGTCCCTTCGTGTCACCCTCTCTGCTTTGGCTGTCGCCTGCCTGATCGCGCTACCCCTCGCGGCCTTAGTCGCCGTCAAACGGTTCCGCGCAAGGCGGTTGGTCATTGCCATATTGAACGCGCTCATGGGCTTGCCGCCGGTCGTGGTAGGGCTGATCGTCTATGTGGTTCTCTCCCGCTCCGGGCCGCTTGGGGTGTTTGGGCTGCTCTTCACGCCGACGGCGATGATCATCGCGCAGGTGATCATTATCGTGCCGCTGATTGCTTCCATCGCGCATCAGTCGATCCGTGAGCTTTGGCAGGAATATCATGACCTTCTAATCTCGATGAATGTCACGCAGGGCCAGAAGATACGCACCCTGCTCTGGGACTCGCGCCGCGCGTTGCTGACTGCGGCACTTGCGGGGTTTGGCCGCGCGATTGGCGAGGTGGGGGCCATCATGATCGTCGGCGGCAATATCGACCATGCGACGCGTGTGTTGACCACGGCCATCGCGCTTGAAACCGGGAAGGGGGAGTTCGCCCTGGCGCTCGCCCTTGGGTTTGTGCTGATCGGGTTGGCGGTGGCGGTGAACCTCGCCATCCATTGGCTGGGCCGGACGGAGCGGGAGGGCCGGTGGTGACGCAGCTTTTCCCGATGCAAGCCAAAGCGATCGAAAGCCGCAGGCGGGGGCAGCGGCTGGTGGGGCCGATCGATCTGACGCTGGACGGTCAGGGCGCTACGGTTGTGATGGGGCCGAACGGCGCGGGGAAGACCACACTGTTGCAACTGTTGCACGGCACGGCGCGGCTGTCGGCTGGAAAGATTGACTGGGCTTGCTCGACCGAGGAGGCGCGGCATCACCAAGCATTTGTCTTTCAGCGCCCGGTCATGCTGCGGCGGACGGTGCTTGAGAACCTCATCTACCCCTTGCGCCTGCGCGGAGTTGCAAAAGCCGAGGCGCGAAAAGAAGCCGAGGAATGGGCCGCCCGCGTCGGTTTAGGGCCGCTTTTAGGCCGCGCGGCCCCGGTGCTCTCGGGCGGTGAGCAGCAAAAGCTGGCTCTTGCTCGTGCGCTGATCTGCAAGCCTAAATTGCTGTTTCTGGATGAGCCCTGTGCCGCATTGGACGGGCGCGCGACGCGAGAGATCGAGGCGATTTTGCAATCGGCGAAATCGACCGGCACGCGGCTGATCCTATCGACACATGACCTTGGCCAAGCCCGTCGCTTGGCCGATGACGTTTTGTTTCTGCTGGGGGGCCGTCTGCACGAGGCCGGTCCCGCAAATGTGTTTTTCAACCGACCTGAGACCGCAGAGGCTCAGGCATTTCTAAGAGGAGATATCGTAGAATGAAACATTGGATGATCGGCGCAATTTCCGCGCTGGCGATGAGCAGTGCCGCGCAGGCCGCGGATGTGATGAAGATGGCGGTGACCACCTCGTTCAACAACTCGGGCCTTGCGGACGTGCTCTTGCCCGAGATCGCGGCTGACCTTGATCTGGACGTTCAACTGCTGGTCGTCGGCACCGGCCAAGCGATCAAACTGGGCGAGGCGGGCGACGTGGATGCGATCCTCGTCCATTCGCGCAAGGCGGAAGAAGCCTTTGTCGAAGGCGGCTTTGGCAGCCACCGAACCGAGATCATGTATAACGATTTCGTCTTCATCGGGCCGAAAGACGATCCGGCGGGCATCGAAGGGTCCGAGGCGGCCACGGCTGCTTTGGGCGCAATCGCCGAGGCGAAGACTGCCTTCGTGAGCCGCGGGGACGACAGCGGCACGCATAAGAAGGAACTGTCGCTCTGGGCCGAAGCGGGCCTTGACCCGGCGACGTTTGGGGATTGGTACAACGCTGTTGGCGCGGGCATGGGCGCCGCGCTAAACACCGCGTCGGGGATGCCCGCCTATGTCATGTCGGACCGCGCGAGCTGGCTGAACTTCGGAAACAAAGGCGATCTGGCGCTGCTCTACGCGGGCGATCCGGTCCTGTTCAACCAATATGCCTATCTGCCGGTGAACCCCGAGATGCATGGCCATGTGAAAAACGAACTGGCCTTGAAGTTGGAGGATTGGCTGACATCAGACCGCGCGAAAACCTTGATTAATGACTACAAGATCAACGGTGAGACGCTCTTTGTCTTCAACGCGGCAGACGCTGAATAGCCTTTGTTAGAGACCATCCGCGCCTGCCGGGGCGCGGGTGGCTCATTCGGGCAGATCGCCGTGGATCGCGAATTGCTCGAGGCCTGCGTCCTGCGGCTGGATCATGCGGAAGCTTTCGCGCACGCCCGCCTCGGTCAACTCGCGCGCCACGGTGAGCAGGCAGTTCGGCGCGTGGTCGGCGCAGAGGTCGACCATCTGTGCAAGCTCCTCTTTCGCCACGGGACGCGCGGCATCGACCGAGGGCGCGCCGTAGTATGTCACGAAATGCTGCGCCAGCAGGGCCGTGAGCGCCTCGACCTCGGCCTCTTCGATCTGGGTGACGGCGACGAAGGTGACGCGCCCAAAAGTTTCCAGCCCCAGCCAGCCGTTGGCGAAAGCTTGGCGTGCCTTGCCGGTGAGATCACCCTCGGTCCAGTCCGAGAACTCGAACCCGCCCGAGATGCACCATTCGCCGGTGCGGGCGGGGGAGGCGAAGACGTTGCGGTCGCTTTCGTCGAAATGGATCGCGCGGGCGAGTTTGAGGGTCATGGGGCGGGCTCCAATAGGGTGGTAAGCGGGATGAGGCTGGTGGTCTCTTTGTCCCGCAGTAACATGCCGAAATCCTCGTCGACACCGATGAATGTACCGCTTTGGCCCTGCACGGTCACCTGTGTGTCGAGGTCGAAGACCAGCCCGCGCCATTCACTATGCAGCGCTTTCGGGCCGAGGTCTTCCCAGCGGTTGATCCAATGCAAGCTGTGCCGCGCCCAGGATTCGATCAGGGCAGGGGGCTGCACTTCGGCGCAGCCCTCGGCATAAAGCGCGGTTTGATCGGGGGTAAGACCGGTTTGAGTCATCTCGGGATCGTCTTCAGGGTAGAGCGGCAGGGTGAAGCCCACGACGAGCCAGTCGGGCACCGTCTCAGCGTCACTCGTGGACGCCACCATGCGAAAGCGGCCACAGGAAGCGCCGTTCAGGCGGATGCCGCCGTCCCAGTCCAGCTGAACGGCCACCTCGGGCGGCGACAGCGCGCCGAGGGCGTTTTGAAATCCGACACCGCAGAGCGGCAGCATCGCCACGGCGCGCGCCAGCGGCACCTCGGGGGCGAAAACCAGCGCGGCCTCGATCTCCGTCTCGCCGAGCCGATAGCAAATCAGCCCCGCGTCGCAGCCTTCGGCCGCGCGGGCGCAGGCGGCGGCGAGGGCATCGCCCGTCACCGTCTCGCCCGACATCAACGGGGGAAAGGACAGGGTCTCGCTCATGCCGCGCCGCTGTCGACCAATGTCTTGGCGATTGCGTGGAAGGCCGCGGCTTGCTTGCTGTCGGGCTGGCTCACCGTGATTGGCGCGCCGCCGTCGGAAGCGAGGCGGATCTGCAGGTCGAGCGGCACCTCGGCGAGCAGCGGCACGCCCCATTTTTCCGCTTCCGAGGCGACACCGCCGTGACCGAAGACATGCTCTTCGTGACCGCAGTTCGAGCAGACATGGGTTGACATGTTTTCGATCATGCCGAGGATCGGCACCTTGAGTTGGTTGAACATGTCGATGCCCTTGCGCGCGTCGATCAGGGCCACGTCCTGCGGGGTAGAGACGATCACCGCGCCGTCGACTTGCGCCTTTTGCGCCAGCGTCATCTGCACGTCACCGGTGCCCGGCGGCAGGTCCACGATCAGCACGTCGAGCGCGCCCCATTGCACCTGCGTCATCATCTGCTGCAGCGCGCCCATCAGCATCGGCCCGCGCCAGACCACGGCCTGATCCTCGTTGGTCATGAGCCCAATCGACATCATGGTGACGCCATGGTTGCGCATCGGCAGGATGGTCTTGCCATCGGGCGAGGCCGGACGGCCCGAGACACCGAGCATCCGCGGTTGGCTGGGGCCGTAGACATCCGCATCCAGGAGACCCACACGGCGGCCTTGGGCCGCGAGCGCACAGGCGAGGTTCGCCGAAACGGTCGATTTGCCGACACCGCCCTTGCCCGAGGCCACGGCGATGATCCGCTCCACACCGGGGATCTTTTGCGGGCCCGCAGGCTCGGCCTTGCGTTGCGGCTTGAGGTCGGGCGGCGGGGCCTTCTCGCTGTGGCCGGTCAGCACGATGGAGACTTTCGAGACCCCCTCGACCTGTGCCAGCGCGGCTTCAGCCTGCGCCTTGGCGTCCTCGTAGGCCTTGGCCTGCGCGGGCGGGATTTCCATCACGAAACGCACCGCGCCGGCGTCGTCCACGTTGAGCGCGCGCATCACGCCGCTGGCCACGATATCGGTGCCCGTGGCCGGATCGGTCACGGTCTTCAAGGCGGTCAGGACCGCGTCTCTGCTGGCAGTCACGTCGCTGATGCCTCGCCCTTGTCCGCGCCGGCGATGGTGCCGTCGATGGTATGTTCCAGCCCCAGTTCGGGGATCGAGATCACGGCCTTTACCGGGAAGGTTTTGCCGCTCGTGTCATGCTCGCGCATGGCCTTTTCGATGGCCTGTTGCGAGGTCACGCCGACCTGCTTGAGAAACTTGCGCATCGACATGTTGAAGTCTTCGCTCATGGGTGGCTCCTGTGCTTGGGGGCGGCCTAGTGGTCGCGCCGTTTGGAGAGGTAATCGTCGGTGGTGCGGGGGCGGGGCCGCTCGGCGCCCGTCATCGGGTTATTGGTGCTGTGATACTGCGCATTGATGCGGCAGTCATCGCACATCTGGATCATCCGCAGCTTGGCCTCATCGGCGAACATGGAATGGCTGCGCAGCTTGTCGGTGATCCGCTCGACGGTGGATTTCACGCCGAAGAGGCTGCCGCATTCCACGCAGGCAAAGGGTTCTTCCTCGTTCAGCACACGCTGGCTCAGCGCCGTCTCGGTCAGGTCGAGCCGCGGCGCGAGGGTGATGGCATCCTCGGGGCAGACATTGGCGCAGAGGCCGCATTGCAGGCAGGCGTCTTCCTGAAAGCGCAGTTGCGGGAGGTCAGGGTTGTCGCCAAGCGCCCCCGAGGGGCAGAGCGACACGCAGGAGAGGCAGAGCGTGCAGGCGTCCTTGTCCACGAGCACGGCGCCGTAAGGAGCACCGGCGGGCAGTTCCAGCACCTCCGCCTCGGGGTTCAGCGCACGCGCCGATTGGCGGGCGATCTGGCGGCGGCTGCCCATGGGGCGCACGGGCTGGGCGACGGGGGCAGGGGCCGCGCCATCGTAGAGGATGTCGGTCAGCGCCTCGGGATCGGGCGTGTCGATGAGGGACATCCGCGCCTCGCCTGCGATGGCGCGGGCCAGCGCGGTCTGGGTCTCGATGGCATCCCGGTCGGCCTTGGGGCCGAGGAGGAGCGAGACATGGGCGAACCCGGCGGCGAGCGCGGCCAGCGCCTCAGCATGGCCGAAGGCGCCGAGCGCGTCGAGTTCCATCGGCACCACGTCCGCAGGCAGCCCGCGCCCGTGCCGCGCGGCGAGGCGGATCATCTCGGCGCCGTGGGCGTCGTGGACCAAGAGGCGCGGCGCGTCGCCGCCCGCTTCGAGATAGGCGCGCGCCAGCGTCTGCACTCGGCGCATGGTGAAATCGACGGGCGGCGCGTCATAGCTGATCGCGCCCGAGGGGCAGGCCGAGGAACAGGCGCCGCAGCCCGCGCAGATCATCGGATCGACGGTGACGTGATCGCCGTCGGGGGTGATCGCGCCGGTGGGGCAGAGGTCGAGACAGGCGGTGCAGCCTGTTTGCCCGGCGCGGGAATGGGCGCAAAGCAGCGGCTCGGTGCGGACGTAGAGCGGCTGCTCGAAGGTGCCGGTGAGATGCGAAGCGGCGAGCACGGCGGCGGCCACGGCGGGCGGATGGCCCGGATCTGCGCGCAGGTATCCTTCGCGTTTCTCATGCGCGGGGAAGAGCGGCGTCTCGCCGCGCAGGTCGAGGATGATGTCGCATTGGCTGCGCGCGCCGTCGCGCGGTTCGGTCCAGGTCAGCGGGCCACGGCCCCGCGGATCGACCTGCCGCAGCGCGTCGATCACCACCTCGAACTGGCCAAGCGCACCCTTGGCGCGGCGCAGCTTGCCGGAGATTAGGTCAAAATCGCGAACCTCTGGCAGGCTGTCCTCGGCCTCGGTCACCGCGTCGTCCATCAACAGCGTGACGCTGAGGTGGTCCTTGAGTTGCGCCGCCGCTTCCAGAGCCGCCGGGCCCCGCCCGACGATCAGGCAAAGACCTTCCGAGGCGACGTCGATGGTTTTTTCAGCTGGAACGTCCAACAGCGCTTCCGTCGCGAGGGCGGACATTTTGGGTAGTTTGTCCCGGGGGTCATCGGACCATCCGGCCCGGTCTCGCAGGTCCAAGAGGGGGGCAGGGGGCAGGCCCAATTCCTCGGCCAATTCGGTAAAGACCCGCTCTTCTTGGGTGCAGCATAAAATCGCATCGCCCGCGGTGAGCGCCTTGGCCGCGCGGTCGATCTGGATGGTGCAAAGGGCCGAACAGGGGGGGGAGACCGCCAAACCGCTACGCTCGGCCAATGCATCGGAATCGATACGCTGCGACCCTGCGCAATCGCATGTTATCAATGTCTTGGCCATGAATTTTCCCTTATCTCGCCCGTCAATCCGCGGCCTCTCCGGCGGCGGCTGAGGCCCCAAGCTAGACGGGATTTGCCACCCCCTACAACCGAAATTCGCCCCGCGACCGCGTCGCGACAGGGGCGATCGGCGGCGCGGCGCGGCTCCTTGCCGCCCGGGTGATTCGATATCGGCGATTTGCCTGTTTTCCGATCAAAATACTCAAGTTAGACAAATAGGCCGAGGCGCCATTGACGGGCAGAACCGGCGGGCCATCTTGTCTTGAAAGCCGGGTTTTTCGGGCCTCGGCGCGGATTAGCGCTTCCCCCGGACCGGGCTTTCCGGCGAAGGTCTTCGAAACGGAGGAGCGACTTGATTCACAACCCGACAATGTATCGGACGATGCCCTTGGGCATTGTGCTGCAGCGCGCGCCGGGTGTGACCCGTTGGGCCAAGTGGAGCTGGAAAGCGACCGCCGTGCTGCCCGGTGCTGAAAAAGCGGATTGGCGTGAGCTGCGTCGCGAGGGTGAGACCGTCGAATACCACGCCGCGACCCTCAAGCTGGAGCTCCACGGCGCAGAGACCGAGGGCTATGTGCACGGGCTGGGCGCGGATGTGCCATGTGTCTATGTCGTGATGCGCCCCATTCCCGGCGCGACAGACCGACCCTTCAAACTCGCCCTCGTCACGGCCTCGCCCTATGAGGCGCAGGACTATTGCGACAGCGCCGAAGAGGTCGTGGAAAAGGTCGCGATGACGCCGGGGTTGATCGCATGGGTGCAGGCATTCGTCGAAGAGTTCCATCAAGAGGAAGCCTTCGTCAAACGCCGCCGGGATCGTCTGCGCACCGATCGCAAGCAAGACGGTATCGGCGACCCGCGCATCGAAAAGCCCGCCGACATCTACGCCTCGCCCGCGTTGAAACGAAAGCGTCTGGCATGAGCGGTTTCTGGCAAAAACGCCGCGCCGCCGTCGCCGCTGAGGCGGAGGCCGAAGCGCGCCTTCAGGAAGCCCGCGCCGCTGCTGCCGAAGAGGCCGCATTGGCCGAGCGCAGCGATGATGATCTCTTGGCCGAGTTCGACCTGCCCGCGCCTGAGGATCTGGTGAACGGCGAACAGCTACGTGCCTTTCTCAAGGCGCAACTGCCGCAACGGCTCAAGACCCGTGCGCTGCGCAGTTTTTGGAAAACCAATCCGGTGCTCGCCTGCCTCGACGGATTGAACGACTATGACGACGATTACACAGCGGCAGCCACCGCTGGAAAGCCGGTCAATACGATCTACAAAGTGGGCCGGGGCATGGTCGCGAAGGTCGAAGAGGTGCTGACCGCCGAGGCCGACGCGCCGGAAGAGGTGGCTGAGGCAGAAGCGCCCGCGCTGGCACCGACCCATGATGTCGTCGTGCCGGGCCCGCGCCGGACCGAAACGGCTCTGGCTCAAGACGCGCGTTACGAGGCGCAGACGGTGACCCTCGAAGAAGACGCCGAGGCGCAGCCTGCGCCGACCCACCGCCGCATGCGGTTTCACTTCGCCAGCGATCTGGCACAGGACATGGAAGGTAGCAGCGCATGACCCAATTGGCCGCGACGCCCCTGCCCGAAGAAGACCGCCTGCGCGCGGACCTCTACAACTTCATGGGGCTTATCCTTTCCGGCCCGCCGGATCAGATCCTGCTGGATCAATGTGCCGCCCTGTCGGGCGATGACAGCGAATTGGGGCAGGGGTTTAAAGCGCTCTCCAAACTGGCCGCCAAGACCAAACCCGCAGGCGCCGAGAGCGAGTTCAACCGGCTCTTTATCGGTTTGGGCCGGGGCGAACTGTTGCCCTATGCCAGCTTCTACCTCACCGGCTTTCTCAACGAAAAACCGCTGGCGGCGCTGCGCCAAGACATGGTCGCGCGCGGCTTGGAGCGGGCGGCGAATGTGTTCGAGCCCGAAGACAACATCGCCTCATTGATGGAGATGATGGGCGCGATGATCGCAGGCCGTTTCTCGGCGCCTGCCACCGTGGCGCAGCAAAAGACATTCTTTAACCGGCATATCGCCCCTTGGGCCGGGCATTTCTTTGCCGACCTCGAAGGCGCGAAAAACTCGGTCTTCTATGCCCCCGTAGGCAAGATCGGCCGCGCCTTCATGCAGATCGAGGCCGAAGCCTTCCGGCTGAGCAAAGACGACTAGACCAAGCGGGATGAGACAGGCGGGGCCGCGCGCCCCTGAACGAGAGACGTAACAGGAGAGAGAAGATGACACGCAAGCCAGAGGGATCCACCGACACAGCCGTTCGCAAGGATCGGCGCGACTTTCTGAAATTCGCAGGCAGCGCCGCGCCTTTGGCCGCCGTCGCCGTGGCCACCACCGGGACCGAGGCCGAAGCGGCCAAGGCACCCGACCTGTCGTCGGACCGTATCCAAGACACCGAACACACGCGCGCCTATTACGCCGCTGCGCGGTTCTGACCAGATAACCGGGGCGCGGCCCCGAAAATTGGCAGGGCGACAACGCCCGCCGTTCAATAGCCACCTCAGGCGGGGCCAGCCCGCGCATAGGGAGTGAAGATATGTTGAGGAAAAAGACCAATGGGGTCGCGCGGTCTGCGCAGCGGACAGGCATCTTGTCCGATGTGGCGCGCAGCGGTATTGACCGGCGCGCGTTCCTGCGCGGCTCGGGACTTGCCATCGGTGGGCTTGCCGCAATCGCGGGCACCGCGGGCAGCGTGCAACAGGCCAGCGCCGCCACCGCCGCCGTCAGCGGCAAGATGGAAGTCAAGAAATCCGTCTGCACCCATTGCTCGGTCGGTTGTACCGTCATCGCCGAAGTGTCGGACGGTGTTTGGCTGGGTCAGGAACCCGGTTGGGACAGCCCCTTCAACCTCGGTGCGCATTGCGCCAAGGGTGCTTCGGTCCGTGAGCACGCCCATGGCGAACGCCGCCTGAAGTACCCGATGAAAAAGGTCGGCGGCGAATGGCAGCGGATTTCTTGGGATCAGGCGATCAATGAGATCGGCGACAAGATGCTGTCGATCCGCGACACCTCCGGCCCGGATTCGGTCTATTGGCTGGGCTCGGCGAAACACTCCAACGAACAGGCCTATCTGTTCCGCAAGTTCGCGGCCTACTGGGGCACCAACAACGTCGACCACCAGGCGCGGATCTGCCACTCCACCACCGTGGCGGGCGTGGCGAACACATGGGGCTACGGCGCCATGACCAACAGCTACAACGACATCCACAAGTCGCGTGCGATCTTCATTATCGGCGGCAACCCTGCCGAGGCGCACCCCGTTTCGCTTCAGCACGTGCTGAAGGCGAAAGAGGAAAACAACGCGCCGCTCATCGTCTGCGATCCGCGTTTCACCCGCACCGCGGCCCATGCCGACGAATATGTGCGCATGCGTCCCGGCTCGGACGTGGCGCTGGTCTGGGGCATCCTCTACCACATCTTCGAGAACGGCTGGGAGGATGAGGAATTCATCCGCACCCGCGTTTGGGGCATGGATGAGATCCGCAAGGAAGTCGCCAACTGGACCCCGGACGAGGTCGAGCGCGTCACCGGCGTGCCCGGCTCCCAGCTTGAGCGCGTCGCGCGCACGCTGGCCAACCACCGTCCCGGCACCGTGATCTGGTGCATGGGTGGCACGCAGCACACCAACGGCAACAACAACACCCGCGCCTACTGCATCCTGCAGCTGGCCCTTGGCAACATGGGCACCGCGGGCGGCGGCACCAACATCTTCCGCGGCCACGACAACGTGCAGGGTGCCACCGACCTTGGCGTTCTGGCCGATACGCTGCCGGGCTACTACGGTCTGTCCGATGGCTCTTGGGCGCATTGGGCGCGCGTTTGGGGCGAGGATCTTGAATGGATCCAGAGCCGTTTCGCCGCTTGGACCGATGGCGCAGGCGAAGAGCAGCGCATGATCAACCTCACCGGCATCCCGGTATCGCGTTGGATCGACGGCGTGCTTGAGGATCGTGAGAACCTCGAACAGCCCGACAACACCAAAGCGATGGTGCTCTGGGGCCACGCGCCGAACTCGCAAACCCGTCAGGGCGAGATGAAAACGGCGATGGAGAAACTCGACCTCTTGGTCGTGGTCGACCCATACCCCACCGTTTCCGCCGTTCTGCATGACCGCACCGAAGACACCTATCTTCTGCCGGCCTGTACGCAGTTTGAAACCTCTGGCTCGGTCACCGCATCCAACCGCTCGCTCCAGTGGCGCGAAAAGGTCGTGGAGCCGCTGTTCGAAAGCCTGCCCGACCACACGATCCTCTATAAGTTCGCCAAGAAGTTCGGCTTTGAAGATCGCATGTTCCGCAACATCGAGGTGAATGGTGAAGAGCCGCTCATCGAGGATCTGACACGCGAGTTCAACAAGGGCATGTGGACCATCGGCTACACCGGGCAGTCGCCCGAGCGGATGAAGATGCACATGCAGAACCAGCATACTTTCGACAAAACCACCCTGCGTGCCGTTGGTGGCCCGGCGGATGGCGATTACTACGGTATGCCGTGGCCCTGCTGGGGCACGCCCGAGATGAAGCACCCCGGCACCGCGAACCTCTACGACATGTCGCTGCCGGTGGCAGATGGCGGTCTGACCTTCCGCGCCCGTTTCGGCGTGGAACGTGATGGTGAGAACCTTCTGGCCGAGGGCGTCTATTCCAAAGGGTCCGAGATCAAGGATGGCTATCCCGAATTCACCATGCAGATGCTGATTGACTTGGGTTGGGACAGTGATCTGACAGCGGATGAGCGTCGCATCATCGAAGCCGTCGCCGGTTATGAAGCGCCGCAAAACGCCGATGACGGGCAGGCGGAAGTCGGTGAAACCTCGCAACAGGGTGAGATCGATTCCGATTACGTGGCCCAAGTTGGCGGCATCAACTGGAAGACCGACCTGTCGGGCGGCATCCAGCGGGTGGCGATCGCGCATGGCTGCGCCCCATTCGGCAACGCCAAGGCCCGCTGCGTGGTCTGGACCTTCCCCGATCCGGTGCCGAAACACCGCGAACCGCTTTATTCCAACCGGCGTGATCTGGTGGCGGATTATCCGACCTATGACGACAAGACCTTCTGGCGGGTGCCGACGCTCTATGCGTCGATCCAAAAGAACGACTTCTCGCAGGAATTCCCGATCATCCTCACATCTGGCCGTCTGGTCGAATATGAGGGCGGCGGGGATGAGACCCGGTCGAACCCATGGCTGGCCGAGCTGCAACAGAACATGTTCATTGAGATCAATACCCGTGACGCCAACAACCTCGGCGTGCGCGACGGGTCCGATGTCTGGGTCGAAGGCCCGGAGGGCGGCAAGATCAAGGTGATGGCGATGGTGACCGAACGTGTCGGCGAGGGGGTGGCCTTCATGCCCTTCCACTTCGGCGGGCACATGGGCGGCGTCAGCCTGCGGGACAAATACCCCGATGGGGCCGACCCGATCGTGCTGGGCGAAAGCACCAACACCGTGCAGACTTACGGCTACGATTCAGTCACGCAAATGCAGGAGACCAAAGCGACTCTCTGCAAGATCATGCCAGCGTAAGGAGACAAGAGAATGGCAAGAGCAAAGTTTCTCTGCGATGCCGAGCGCTGCATTGAATGCAACGCCTGCGTTACGGCTTGTAAGAACGAACACGAAGTCCCTTGGGGCATCAACCGCCGCCGCGTGGTGACCATTCAGGACGGCCAGCCGGGCGAACGCTCGATTTCGGTCGCCTGTATGCACTGCTCAGACGCGCCCTGCATGGCGGTCTGCCCGGTGGATTGTTTTTACCAGACCGACGACGGCATCGTGCTGCACTCCAAAGACCTCTGCATCGGCTGCGGCTACTGCTTCTACGCCTGCCCCTTCGGCGCGCCGCAGTATCCGCAGGCCGGCAACTTCGGCAGCCGTGGCAAGATGGACAAATGTACCTTCTGCGCCGGCGGCCCCGAGGAAAACCACAGCCAAGCCGAGTTCCAGAAGTATGGCCGCAACCGGATCGCCGAAGGCAAACTGCCGATCTGCGCCGAGATGTGTTCGACCAAGGCGCTTCTGGCCGGTGACGGGGACATGGTCTCGGACATCTACCGCGAGCGCGTTGTCGCACGCGGCTTCGGCTCCGGCGCTTGGGGCTGGGGCACGGCTTACGAGCAAAAGGGCCAGTAACGGCTTTCGGGGGCGGCCTGATCGGGCCGTCCCTTTTCTCCATATCTGTCTAGCCGGGGGATTTCCCATGCTGCGCCACCTGATGGCTCTTTTCATTCTCGCCTTGGCCGCGCTGCCGGTCAGCGTCACGGCGCAGGACGTGCGCCTGCCTGAGAACGCGACCCCTTTGGCCATCGACCGCGCCAGCACCGGCGGCGCGCAGAACTTGGCCGATATCGAACGGCGTCAGAACGGCGCAGAGATCGACGATGGGTTCAGGCGCAACAATCTGGGCGGCGATGCGGCCACGGTGCCAAGCCTTGGCCCGCTCGGCGGACGCTCCGACCCCGACCTCTGGCGCGGCATCCGCTATAACGAATTGCCCGTGCGCGTGAGCACGATGAACAAGACGGGCCGCGTCCTTGTTCAAGACAACGGGATGTGGTGGCAGCAATTCCGCGAAGGCCCACTTGCGACCTATGGCGCTTGGCTGCTCGCCGGAACGCTGGCCGTTCTGCTGCTCTTTTACCTTTTGCGGGGCCGGATCCGGATCGAAGGCGGAAAGGTCGGGCGCACCGTCACCCGCTTTAAAGCCATTGAGCGTTTCGCGCATTGGATGCTGGCGGGCTCGTTCATCCTGCTCGCGCTGACGGGCTTGGCCACGCTCTTTGGTCGCAAGGTCGTCATCCCTCTGCTGGGGCATGAGTTCAACTCGACCCTGCTGACCGGGTCGAAGTTCATCCACAACAACGTCTCATGGGCCTTCATGATCGCGCTCGTCATGGTCTTCGTCATGTGGATTTGGCACAATATCCCGAACAAGACGGATTGGGTCTGGATCAAACAGGGTGGCGGTTTCATCGGTGACAAACACCCGCCCGCCAAGAAGTTCAACTTCGGCCAAAAGATCGTCTTCTGGGCCGTGATCCTGCTGGGCTTCTCGGTCTCGCTCTCGGGGCTGTCGCTGCTCTTTCCCTTCGAGATCCAGCTTTTCGGTCATACCTTCGGCATCATCAACGACGTCGGCATGGCAGAATTGGCCGGCATGGGCCCACTGCAGGACGACCTGACCCCGCATGCCGAAATGCAATATGCCCAATTGTGGCACGCGATCATCGGCTTTTTGATGATGGCGGTGATCTTGGGGCACATCTATATCGGGACGCTCGGCATGGAAGGCGCCTTTGACGCCATGGGCAATGGCGAGGTCGATGAGCGTTGGGCCGAACAGCACCACTCGCTCTGGCTTGATGAGGTCAAACAAGACAAACGGACCCCCGCAGAATGACGGGCGGCGGCGTTCAAATCAAAGGAGTCGCGCGATGAAAGCCATGTTGGCAGGGTTTCTGGGCGTCGCGGTGATCGGCGTCGTGGCCTATTTCGGGCTGCATGAGATAGGCTTTTCCTCCGCCGAGGTCTATTCAGGTGAAAACGTCCGGCTGGACTGACACCAAAGAGGCATATCATGGTGGCAGGCGATGAATACGGCGGCACGCTCGAAGGCGCGTCGATCCTTGTGATCGACGATGAACCGGGGATGCGCCATTTCCTCACCAAGATATTGGAGCCCCGCGTCAAACGCGTGGCGCAAGCGGCCTCTCCTGCGGAGGCCACCAAACTCTTGGATGAAGCGCATTTCGATGTGGTCGTTCTGGACAACGTGATGCCCGGCAAAACCGGGTTGGAATGGGTCGTCGAACAGCGCCGCAAGGGGTTCTACGCCGACACGGTCCTGATCACCGCCTATGCCGATCTTGAAACCGCCATTGCCGCACTCCGGGCGGGCGTGAGTGATTTCGTGCTGAAACCCTTCCGGGCAAATCAAATCCTCGGCGCGGTGTCGCGCACATTGGACCGCAAGAACCTGCGCCGCGACAATACCCTGCTCAGGCGCGAGTTGCAGGGTGGCACGGCAGTGCAGATGCTCGGCAAGTCCGAGGCGCTGTCGAAGGTCCGCGGCATGCTCAACCGTCTAGCCCCGGTGCCGACGCCGGTGCTCTTCACCGGTCCCAGCGGCACGGGCAAGGAGTTGGCCGCGCGGCAGTTGCACCAAATGTCCGACCGCGCCGATAATCCCTTCGTCGCGGTGAACTGCGCCGCCATTACGCCGGACCGGATCGTGCCCGAACTCTTTGGCGCGGTGGAGGGGAACGAGACCCTGCAACCGGGGCTGTTCCTTTTGGCCGACGGCGGCACGTTGTTTCTGGACGAAGTGGCGCAGATGCCGGAGCAGCTACAGGCGGCGCTTTTGCGGGTGTTGGAAGACCAGCGCATCCGGCCCGACGGGGCAGAGCGGGAGATTCCGCTGAACCTGCGGTTCCTGTTCGCCACCAACGCCGACCTGCCCAAGGCGGTGGGAGAGGGGCGTTTTCGCGCCGACCTCTATCACCGCATGAACGTGGTTGAAGTCGCGATGCCGCCGCTCAAGGACCGGTCTGAGGATATCGTCGAACTGGCAGCGATGTTCATGCAGCAGTTTTCGACCGCGCTTGGCATGCCCGCGCTGCGTTTGGATGCGGAGACTTTGCTGAAACTGCGCCGTTACGACTGGCCCGGAAATGTGCGCGAATTGCGCAATCTGATCGAACGCTCGGTGATCCTCGGCAGCCTGCCCGAAGCCTTTGCGGGCCATGGCGCGGTCGATGGGCCGCGGGCGATTGAAGACCTCGAACTGGTCACGCAGCGCCATATGTTGCACATCCTTGATCTGTCGAATGGCAACCGGGCCGAGGCCGCGCGCCGCTTGGGCGTGTCTCGCAAAACCGTCGACCGCAAGCTCGCCGCTTGGGCTGCCGAAGGGTTGGATATCGAGGCGTTTTGACGGATAAAGCTATGCCAATTGCGCATATCTGTTCCGCATATGAGGAATCTGCTTCAAATTCGCAGAATATTGTTCCGTCACATACACTGTGACTGGGAGGGTATCCCCGACGGGGGCGCTCTCCTAAACCCGTTATTCCATCTGAACCGATCCTGCCCGTCAAACGTTCCTGTTTCAGCGACGGTGTTGAAGCGGGCGGCGCCCAGTGACATCTGAAGCGCAAGCGTTAGAGGAGTAAATTCAATGCTGAAACAGATCGTTACCGCCACCGCGCACGCCGCGGTTACCGGCACCGCAGCCTTTGCCCAAGACAATGACACGCTCCGCGTCGGCATGTCGGGCGGCTATTTCCCCTTCACCTTCGTGAAGCAAGACGTGCTTCAGGGTTTTGAAGTCGATGTCATGAACGCCGTCGGCGGAGAGGCGGGTTTTGAGGTCGAGTTCGAGACTATGGCGTTCTCCGGCCTGATCGGCGCGCTGGACGCAGGCCGCATTGACACGATCGCCAACCAGATCACCATCACGCCCGAGCGTCAGGAAAAGTTCGCCTTTACCGCGCCTTATGTCTTTGACGGTGCGCAGGTCGTGACCAAAGAGGGCAACGAAGAGATCGGCGGCGTCGAAGACCTGCGTGGCAAAACCGTTGCGGTGAACCTCGGGTCGAACTTCGAGCAGCTTTTGAACGAACTCGCCTTCGCGGATGAGATCGAGATCAAGACCTATGAGGCCAACATCGCCCAAGATACCGCGCTTGGCCGGGTCGATGCCTTTGTGATGGACCGGGTTTCTTCGGCGCAGCTTATTCAGGAAAGCCCCCTGCCGTTGCAACTGGCGGGCAAGCCTTTCTCTGAGATCCGCAACGCCCTGCCGTTCCAAGACAATGACGAAGGCCGCGCGCTGCGTGACCGTGTCGACACCGCGCTGGAATCCCTGCGCGAAGACGGTACACTGGCCAAAATCTCGGACAAGTGGTTCGGCACAGACATCACCAAAGCGGAGTAACCCATGCGGGCGCTAGACCTTGACTACATGCTGGGGCTGGTGCCCGTCATATTGGGCTACGTACCGCTGACCTTGTTCATGGCGGTGGCGGGGATGGTGTTCGCACTCATCCTTGCCTCGCTTTTGGCGGTTGAACGGGTTGTGAAAGTGCCCGTGCTCGACTGGCTCGTGATCGTTTTCATCAGCTTCTTCCGCGGCACGCCGCTGCTGGTGCAACTGTTTCTCTTCTACTTCGGTCTGCCGCAGGTGCTGTCGTTCCTGACCAATATCAGCGGTGTGACTGCCGCCATCATGGGGCTGACCCTGCATTTCGCCGCCTATATGGCCGAAAGCATCCGCGCCGCGATCATGGGGGTGGACCGCAGCCAATGGGAGGCCGCCCAGTCCATCGGCATGACCCAAGGTCAGATGATGTGGCGGATCATCCTGCCACAGGCCGCCCGGATCGCCGCGCCGACGTTGGTGAATTATTTCATCGACATGATCAAAGGCACGTCGCTCGCCTTTACCCTCGGCGTGACCGAGATGATGGGCGCGGCCCAGAAAGAAGCCGCCGGAAGTTTCCTTTATTTCGAGGCCTATCTCGTTGTCGCCATGATCTATTGGGTCATCGTCGAAGCGCTAAGCCAAGTGCAAAAGCGGCTTGAAACCTATCTGAATAAGGCGTTCGTGCGATGATCGATATCACTGGCCTGACCAAAGATTTCGGCGGCGCGCCGGTTCTGAACGGCATTGATTTGCAGATTGCCGAGGGCGAGCGGGTGGTTGTGATTGGCCCCTCGGGCACCGGCAAGTCGACCCTGTTGCGCTGTCTCAATTTTCTCGACGTGCCGCAAGAGGGGGTCATTCGCATCGGCGATGTGACCGTCGACGCCGCCAAGGCGCGCAAAGCGGATATTCTGGCGCTGCGCCGCCGGACGGCGATGGTGTTCCAGAACTACGCGCTTTTCGCCAATAGGACGGCGAAAGAGAACATCATGGAAGCGCTCGTCACGGTGCAGAAACGCCCCAAGGCCGAGGCCGAAGAACGCGCGCTCGCGGTTTTGGCTGAGACCGGCTTGGCCGATAAGGCTGACAGTTTCCCGGCGGCGTTGTCCGGTGGGCAGCAACAGCGTGTTGGCATCGGTCGCGCCATGGCACTCGGGGCGGAACTGATGTTGTTCGATGAGCCGACCTCGGCGCTCGATCCGGAATGGGTGGGGGAGGTGCTCGACCTTATGCGCGCGGTGGCGGAGCGCAAGCAGACCATGCTGATCGTGACTCATGAGATGCAGTTCGCCCGCGAGATCGCAGATCGGGTGATCTTTATGGACGGCGGGAAGATTGTTGAGAGCGGTGCGCCGTCGGAGATTTTTGGCGCGCCGAAGGATGCGCGTTTGCAGAAGTTCTTGAAACGGGTTGAGGGGTAGGGTGATTTTGCCACCCGGGCCCGGGACAAGCCGCAGGCGCCGGGCCATCGCCTGCCCGCCCCCCGGGTAGGCGATTTGGTGAGGCTGGGTGCAACCTCGCGAAGGCACATCATGGTTGAACCATGAAGTGCGACCGAACATCTGTCAGATCGCCGACCCGCGGGCAGGCGATGGCCCTCGATCTTCTTCCCCAAACGTAAAAAGGCCCGCCATTTGGCGGGCCTTTCCGTTTAAACCTGACGGCTCAAATCACTCCGCGCAGGCGCGGATCTTCTCGATGTCCGGTCCATTCGGCGTGCGGCCAAGGTTGAACGGAGCCGACGCGTCACGCCATTTGGCGTAGTCGTTCAGATACTCCAGCTGGCTCAGGTAGACCTTGGCGGAATCGGGATTCTCGCAGGCGGTCTCTTCGATGGTCTCGTTCGCCATCTCCTGAACCTTGGTCAGCGTCTCGTCATCATAGCGGTTGATTTCGATGCCCGCGTCGAGAAACTGCTGGTAGGCTTCGGTCGCGCGCTTTTCAGTGAAGGACAGCGACCAAACGAGGTTGGCCTGCGCCGCAATCTCAAGCGCTTCGCGGGTCTCGTCCGACAGGGCGTCCCATGCGCCTTTGTTGATCATCACGCCGAAGATCGAAGCAGACTGGTGCCAGCCCGGTGTCGCCCAGTATTTGGTGACCTGCTGGAAACCACCCGAGAAGTCGACGTTCGGGGTCGAGAATTCCGCGCCATCGATCACGCCGCGCTCAAGCGACTGATAGATTTCGCCACCAGCCATGGAGACCTGCGACCCGCCTAGTTTTTCCAACAGACGGCCCTGCTCCAGACCCGACAGACGCAGACGCTTGCCCTTGAGGTCTTCCAGCGTGACGATCTGCTCGTTGGTGCGGAAGCCGGATTCGTTGTTGGTCACGCCGTAGGGCAGATAGACCATGCCGAACTTGCCGTAGATTTCGTTATAAAGCTCTTTGCCGCCCCATTGCTCGATCCAGTTGACGTAGTCCACCGCGTTGAACAGGCTCGCCGTGGTCGCCAGCGGCGAGAAGGCAGAGTTGCGGCCCGCCCAGTAACCGGGCCAGTCGGCGCCAGCCTGCACGGTGTTGGATTCAACCGCGCCGAACACTTCGCCCGCGGGCACGAGGGAGCCGCCTTCGAAGAACTCGATGGTCAGGTCGTCGCCGGTCAGCTTGTTGGCCAGATCGACGAAATGCTTGTCGATCTCGATCAGTTCCAGCGAAGTGGGCCATGTGGTGGTCATGGTCCAGCTGTCTTGGGCCGCGGCCTGCGTGGCAACGCCCGCGCAGAGTGCCAGACCGGCAAGGGTTGATTTCAATTTCATAATCTCTCTCCTCCGTTGATTATTTTGTATAGAGCGTTTCCGGCAGCCAGGTGACAAGCTGCGGGAACAGGGCGATGGCCACGCACATCATCAGGATCAGACCGATGAAAGGCAGCACGCCGACGATGATATGCGACGTCTTGACCTCACGCGGGGCAATGGCGCGCAGGTAGAAGAGCGCATATCCAAAGGGCGGGGTCAAAAAGGACGTTTGCAGAACCACCGACATCAGGACGACGAACCACAACAGGCTCACGTCCATCTCCTGCACGATCGGCAGGAAGATCGGGAAGGACAGCAGCACGATGCCGGTCCAGTCGAGGAAGGCCCCGAGGATGAAGACGATGAACATCATCATCGCGATCAAGAGCCAAGGCGCCATGTCGAGGTTGCGGATGATCTCCTGCGTCGCGCGCAGACCCCCGGTGATGTTGAACACGCCGGTAAAGGCCGTGGCGCCCACGACGATAAACAGGATCATCGCCGAGGTGCGCCCTGTTTCCAGCATCGCGCCGTAGAAAGAGGCCCAGCTGAACTTGCCGCGCATGATGACGATGACCAGCGCCAGCGCCGCACCGATGGCGGAAGCTTCTGTCGCCGTGGCGATGCCCGCGAGCAGAGAGCCCAGAATGCCGAGGATCAGCACCAGCGGCGGCACGGCTTCGATCAGCAGCATGCGAACAAGCGCGGGTTTCGAGATTTTCTCATCCGGCTCGACGGCGGGGGCCATGTCGGGTCGGACCACGGCGACGACGAAAACCCAGACCGCATAGAGCAGCCCCAGCACCACGCCCGGCACCATGGCGCCCGCGAAAAGCTCTCCCACCGAGAGGGGGGAATAAGAGGCCATGAGGATCAACATGATCGACGGCGGGATCAGAATGCCCAAACAGCCC